>JACWDG010000009.1 GCA_014654245.1 Pelagibacterales bacterium SAG-MED09 | reverse complement strand
GACAAATATACATTTAATTGAAAATATTAAGCTATTCACTGAAGTTAATAAAAAAATATTTGAACTATTAATTGACAAATTGAAATCTGGAGAACAAATTATAATTGAAGATTTAAAATTAGATAATCAATTGTTAGAAAAAATAAATAAATTTGCACCCATCAAACACATTCTTAAAAATCAAGCTGATGATGATCAAAAAACTATCGAATTATTAGAGGATATTTCAAGAGATCTGACGAATTATGATCTTGAGTTTAGAATTCAAGAATTAGAATCGAAGTTTTCTGTTGATATGAGCGAGACCACATTTAATGAGCTAAAAGAGCTAAAAAAAAAGCAGAATCTCAATTAATCCAGTAAATTTAGTCATGGATTTTTACAGATTTGACATTATATAAGACTTCCAAACTTTTATTGCTGTGGAAAGAATTATAACAAAATCATTTGCTAGATTAATGGGTCGAGGTACCCATAGAGGTTTTATAACGCACGAAGAATTAAGTAAATCTCTAGGAAAAAGAAATCTCTCTAATGAGAATTTAGCTCAAGCGTTTATTCATATTCTGGATGAAGGTGTAGTTCTTGTAGAAAAAAAATCTGATTATAAAGTTTTAAGAAAAAAAGAGTCTTCCTCTAAAGAAGAAGGCAAAACTATAGAAAAAAGTGATGATCCTATCAGAATGTATCTTAGAGAGATGGGAGGTGTTGAACTTCTTTCAAGAGAAGGTGAAATTGCAATTGCAAAAAGAATAGAAGCTGGAAAAGATGTAATGTTAATAGCATTATCTCAAAGTCCAATTACAGCTCAGCAATTTTTTGAGTGGAATGAACAATTACAAAAAGATGAAATTTTGGTTAGAGAAATTATTGATATCGACACAAATTATATGGAAGATGAAAGCACAGGACCAAGTGCTAAACAAAAAAATGCAGGTGAAACGGACAAAGAAGATGGATCGCCAGAAGATGATGATGATTTTAACCCCACGCTTGCAGCGATGGAAACAGAAATTAAACCTAAAGTTCTTAAAACGGTTCAAACACTTACAAAAGAATATAATAAACTAATTAAGTATCAAAAAGAAAAATTAGAGTGTGTTTTAAATTCAGAAAATTTTTCTCCAGCAAAAGAAAAAGGATATGATAAAATTGTTAATGATATTTTAGAAAATATTAAGTCTCTTCAATTATCTCCATCTGTATTAGAAGTACTTGTTCAAAAACACTACATTGAAAATAAAAAAATCATTTCTCTCGAGGGAAATTTATTGAGATTGGCAATGGATCATAAAATTCCAAGAAGTGAATTTATTAAATTTTATATTGGTAATGAGATAAATCCTAATTTGAAAAAGTTTTTAGATACAAATATTGTCTGGAAGCAATTCTTTGCAAAAAATAAAGATGAATTTAAAAATATTCGAGAAAGATTAATTGAGATAAGTCACAAACTTGGAATGTCAGTAACTGATTTTAAAAAATTAGTTAGCAGAGTTCAAAAAGGTGAAAAAGAGTCTAGAATTGCAAAAAAAGAAATGGTTGAAGCTAATTTAAGGTTAGTGATTTCGATTGCTAAAAAATATACTAATAGAGGTCTTCAGTTTTTAGATTTAATTCAAGAAGGTAATATAGGTTTAATGAAAGCGGTGGATAAATTTGAATATAGAAGAGGATACAAATTTTCAACTTACGCAACCTGGTGGATTCGTCAAGCAATAACAAGATCCATTGCTGATCAAGCAAGAACTATTAGAATTCCAGTTCACATGATTGAAACGATTAATAAAATTGTAAGAACCCAGAGACTTATACTAAGTGAATTCGGCAGAGAGGCAACGCCAGAGGAGTTAGCTCAAAAATTAAGAATGCCATTAGATAAAGTAAGAAAAGTTTTAAAAATTTCTAAAGAACCAGTTTCATTAGAAAAACCTGTCGGAGACGAAGAGGATAGTAGTTTAGGTGATTTTATAGAGGATACAAAAGCTCTTGCTCCTTTAGAGCAAGCTATTAAATCAAATTTAGGGGAGGCAACAACAAAAATTCTTTCTACTTTAACACCTAGGGAAGAAAGAGTATTAAGAATGAGATTCGGTGTTGGCATGAATACTGACCACACATTAGAAGAAGTTGGACTTCAATTTTCTGTTACTAGAGAAAGAATTAGACAAATCGAAGCTAAGGCTCTAAGAAAATTAAAACATCCTAGTAGGTCAAAACAATTGAAAAGCTTCTTAGAAAGTTAAAATCTGCTGGGCCGTTAGCTCAATAGTAGAGTACTGCATTGACATTGCAGGGGTAGTTGGAGCGTAACCAACACGGCCCACCAAATAGTTAATTTTATATTATTTTGAATATGATAAGACTTAATTTAGACATAGTAATTTCTAATAAATAAAAAAGTAACTTTTAAAAAATAATGCAAAACTTTAAAAAACTTTTATATCTTCTTTCAAAAAGGGAGCGCAGAATATCAATATTATTATTAATAATGATTTTAATAATGGCACTTATAGACATGCTAGGAGTAGCTTCGATTGTTCCATTTATAGCAATATTATCAAACCCTGAAATTATAGAGTCTAATTTTTTTTTAAATGAAGCTTTTAAAAAAGGAAGTATTATTGGGATAGATACTCAAGATGAATTTTTAATTGCAACAGGAATAGCTGTTTTTTTATTATTGATTTTCTCTCTTACATTTAAAGCTCTTACGATGTATTCTCAAACACGTTTTTCTGAAATGTGTAAATATAATATCTCTAAGCGTTTGCTAGGATATTACCTGTATCAACCTTACAGCTGGTTTTTGAATCGCAATAGTGCAACATTGAGCAAAACAATACTTTCCGAAGTTTCACATGTTATTGGAAAAGGATTAAGTCCAATGATCTCATTAATTACAAGCATAATAATTACTATTACACTATTCATTTTATTAGTTTTTGTTGATTTGAAACTTACAATTACTGCTATCCTTATAATGAGTATATTTTATGTAATTGTGTATACTTTTAATAAAAATTTAGTCAGTAAGATTGGGAAAGAAATTTTCAAAGCAAATGCGCAAAGATTTAAAATTTTAAATGAAGCTTTTGGTGGTTCCAAAGAGTTAAAGATGGGAGGTTTTGAGCAAACTTATTTGGATCAATTTGCAAAACCGGCCCATAGAATAGCAAGACATTCAGCTTTAACAGAGATAATAACTCAAATACCCCGTTTTTCTCTAGAGGCAATCGCTTTTGGGGGGATGATACTAATTATTTTGTACTTAATGACACTTGGTAGAAGTCTCAATAATGTTTTGCCATTAATTGCGCTTTATGCATTTGCTGGATATCGTTTGTTACCAACAATACAAAAAATTTATATTGCTACGACTTATTTGCGTATAGTCGGTCCAGCTCTTGACTCCTTACATGATGATCTTAGAAAGCTTAAACCTGATATACAAGATAAAAATCAAGACAAAAATAAAGAAGTTTTAGATTTAAGAAAAAGTATAATCTTAAAAGATGTTAATTATAGATATCCAAATTCTGAAAAAACAGCGTTAAAGAATATTAATCTTATAATTCCCGCAAATAGTACAATTGGTTTAATAGGAAAAACTGGTAGTGGGAAAACTACTACTATCGATATTATTCTGGGTTTGTTAGTCGCTCATAAAGGAACTTTAGAGGTTGATGAAAAAACAATAAATAAAAACAATATTAGATCATGGCAAAGATCAATTGGGTATGTACCTCAACATATTTTTTTAACAGATAATACAGTTGCTGCAAACATTGCTTTAGGAGTTAATATAAAAGATATTGACCATGAAGCAGTTGAACATGCTGCTAAAATTGCAAATGTGCATGATTTTATTATTAATGAATTACCTTTAAAATATAACTCACCTATTGGCGAAAGAGGCATTAGACTTTCAGGAGGTCAGCGTCAAAGAATTGGTATCGCTAGAGCACTTTATCATAAACCCAAAGTTTTAGTCTTAGATGAGGCTACGAGTGCTTTAGATAGCTTAACAGAAAAAGCTGTAATGGAAGCAGTGCATAATTCTAAAAATAAAATTACTAAAATTTTGGTGGCACACCGCTTAAGCACTGTAAGAAAATGTGATAAAATTTTTCTATTAGAAAAAGGAGAACTTAAAGCACAAGGAACTTTTGAGGAGCTAATCGAAATTAGCGATGAGTTTAGACAAAGTGTAAAAGAATTGTAAAATAATTACTTAGATTGTAATATTATTTGTTCCATAATATTTTTTTTTATATTTTTGATCTTTTTAGATGTATTGATCCTTATAATTTTCAAATTTAGGTTAGAGCTATTAGATATATAATTCTTTATTTCAATAATTGATTTTTTTATTACATTATTTTTTTCTTTTAAGTTTAAGTTACTCATCCGTTGAGGCACCCCCCTTTCTCTTGAGTGTATTCTTTTGATCAACAATTTATGATTACAATACGTGCAAACTATAAAATTTGATTTTACAAAAATTTTATTAAAGATTTGAATTTCTATCTTAGAAATTTTTCTTTTAGTATAAAAATAGTCTTGTAAAAAGTGCATAATGATACCAGGTTCCATTAAAAGATATTTACCATCTGTTAGAGTTTTTTTTAATATTTCAATAGAAATCAAGTCTCTATAAATAATTAAACCAACCCTAAAAAAAAAATTCCTTTTATATATTTTTTTTAAGAATAATCTTTTACTGAAAATAAGATAAAAAATTATTATAGTGGTTATTACTTTCAAATTAATGATAATTTTGAAAAAAAAATTTAAATTATTAAATTTATTAGTTTGTTTTTGACCACTATGAAAAAATACTTGCTTATTATTAACTTTAATTTTTTTTAATTCATTGCTTATGAAGGTTTTTCCTGATCCCGGTGGTCCTATAATTTCTATTATTTTGAGCATTTAAATACTATTGTATTGATATCTTTAATTGATCATAATCATACAATTATCATAAAGATTCGATATAACCACGTATCTTTTTAAATTTTCTCCAAATTCAATATCTGGCTTTTAATTAACAGATCTTTGATCATATCTCTTATTGATTTTTCAAACTATAAAGTACAAATAACTTATTAATAAAAAACGTTTTAGATAATGATTGTCTTTTCTTGACTTGAATGAAGAAAGAAAACAAAGTAAAAGCTTGATAACTTAATAGGGCCTGTAGCTCAGTTGGTTAGAGCAGTACACTCATAATGTATTGGTCCCAGGTTCGAGTCCTGGCGGGCCCACCAGAATTATATTATAATATTTATTGTTTAGAGAATTCCTCTAAAGTTTTAAAAAGCGCATTAATGTCTCCATCATTAGTGCTTAAAACTGATGCGAATTCTTCTTTTTGAGTTCTCGCCAAACTTAATCCCTCAATAATTAAATCTCTAATTAATGGCAGGTCTGGATTTTTTGTATAAATTCTCCAATCAATACTTATCTCAGGTCTTTCACTGGTAGATTTTAAAGTGCTTTTAACAATTGTATAGTTTTTGTTCAGCACTTCTTTTGCAAATACATCTATCTCTGGATTGGTATATTCTGCTAACCTACTAGAAAAACTCTTTAAAAAATATTCTTCAAAACGCTTCGAATATATTAATTTTTCTTCCTCACTTAGATTTTTTCTTTTTGAACCAAGTGTATACAAACCAATCCCTCGAATATCCACAGTCTCTCTAGCAATTAATTTAAGCTTCTCAATTTTTTCACCTTTTGAAATATCTTCAGAAAGAAGTTTTGAGGCTCTATTAACTGTTGATTGTACAAAAACATCAGGCTCTATGGAGCTGGAATAATTAATATTTACAAAGCTAAAAAATACAATCGAAATAAGTATAATTTTTTTTTTTGATATCATTATTGATATTTATTTTATTGGGTTTCTATTTCTTCCCAATCACCTTCGTATAAAATTTCAATAGTTGCACTTGGTTTAGTATTAGCAATTTTTCTTTGTCTGTCTTGTAGATATAAGCTTTTTACTGATGCATAAAAATCAAGAGAATTTTTTTCTAAATTATCAAACGTCTCTATGTTATTTGCTCTGAAATCTATAGCAGTTAATGTTTTTGTTAACATGTAATCAGATTTATCTAAATATTCGTTGTTACCGTGTTGTGAAATATTATAGTAAGGATCTCCACCCATGACATTAATGAATGAACCTGCTGTATCTCTTAAAGTTGATGGTCCTAACACTGGTAATACTATATAACAACCTGGGCCAACACCCCATACACCAAGAGTTTGACCGTAATCTTCTTTCTCATATTCTGAAAATCCCATTTTTGTTGCAACATCGAATATTCCAAGAATTCCTATAGTTGTATTAACTATAAACCTTCCTGTATTTACCCCAGCAGTTTTAAGTTCACCTTGCAAAACGTTGTTCGGTATTGTTATAAGCGAAGAAAGATTTATTAGAGCATTACTTGTACCCGTTCTAACAGGTGAAGGTAAGGTTCTGTAAGCTTTAGCAACTGGTTTAAAAATTACTTTATCTAATCCTTGGTTAAGTGCAAAAGTGCCTCTATTTAATTTTTCAAAGCAATCTTTAACTTGATTAGGTTTATTTTTTGATAGTTCATTAACTCCATCTGTGCCTGCATTTGCACCAAATATAATTAAAAATGTCAAAAAAGATGTTAGTAAAATTTTATTCATTATGTGTTAATATACTTATTTATATAATGTATATCTAGATAAAATAAATCGAGATTTAGTGTAAAAATTGACTTAAATATGGCTTTAAAAATAGACTTAAACTATTCACCAAATTTTAATCCAATCAAAAGAAACCCCAAACAAATAAAATTTTTAATTTTTCATTACACAGGCATGAAAAATGAGATAGAAGCTATTAAAAAACTTACAAGAATACAATCTGAGGTAAGTAGTCATTATTTCATAAAAAACAATGGAGAAATAATCTTAATGGTTCCTGACTCATATATCTCATGGCATGCTGGAAAATCATCATGGAAAAGTTATGAGTCATTAAATAGATATTCGATAGGTATAGAAATTAATAATCCTGGACACAAATTTAATTATAAAAAATATTCTACAAAACAAATAAATTCAATTTTGAGTTTAAGTAAATATTTAATAAAAAAATATAAGATCCAACAAAAAAATATCTTAGGACATTCGGATATTGCGCCAAATCGAAAAAAAGATCCAGGAGAAAAATTTCCCTGGAAATATTTAGCAAAAAATAAAATTGGTTTTTGGCATTCTTTATCAACTAGTTTGTTAAAAAAAAATAGACGAGTTAAGGTTAATGATGAAGATGTAAAACTATTTTATAAAAACTTATATAAAATTGGATATTCAAGAAAATTTTCAAAAAATTTTAATAAAGATCTACACCTAGAATCAATTACTAATGCTTTTCAAAGAAGGTTCAGACAGGAATTGATAAGTGGTCAAATTGATAAGGAATGTTTAATTATAAGTAATAATCTACTCAAAAAACATTGTTAATTTTACTTGAACTTTTTTAGTTTAGTATTAAACCTATTCTGCCAGATAAATGATTTATCGCTTTAAATTTTTTTAAAGAGGAAAGTCCGGGCTCCGCAAGGATACAGTGCCAGGTAATACCTGGCGGGGGCAACCCTAGGGATAGTGCCACAGAAAATAAACCGCCATAACATGGCAAGGGTGAAAAGGTGTGGTAAGAGCACACCGGTTCTATTGGTAACAATGAACGCTGGAAAACCCCACTGGGAGCAAGACTAAGTAGAGATGACATCGTTGAAAAACTAAAAGCCATCCTTGGCTGGTCATCAGGGTTAGTTGCTTGAACTTAAGAGTGATCTTAAGTCTAGACAAATGATAAGTTTAAATGACAGAACCCGGCTTATAGTTTATCTGGCAAATCATTTATAAAATTTTCAAAACAAATGTTCACGATTTGACTCACTTTTTTATCCATTTTATTATCTATAATAATTCCAAATAGAAGCTATTGACTCTATTATTAAAAACCCATAATATCCCATATATTCCCAAATAAGGGATTATAGAGATTTATGAATTATGTTTTTATCGACCTACGAAAACAAATTGGACAAGAAAGGAAGGGTATCAGTGCCTGCAAGTTTTAGGTCTTATCTTTCTAACCTTGGATATAATGGAGTAATTTGTTATCCATCATTTAATCATCAATCTATAGAAGCTTGGCCACAAGATAGAATAGAAAAGATTTCAAATACAATTGACTCCATGAATCCTTTTGAAGAAACAAGAGATTTTTTTGCAACTTCAATATTATCAGAGAGTATTAATTTACAGTTTGATAGTGAAGGAAGAATTTCACTAACATCAAAATTATTAAAACATGCAAAAATTAAAAATAGTATGTTGTTTGTTGGTCAAGGAAAAACATTCCAAATTTGGGAACCAATAGCTTTTGAAAAATTTAAGTTTAGTGCGAAGAAAAAATCAAATTTGAATCGTGCTAGCCTTAAGTGGGACACGAACTAAATAATAATGAGGGGGATAAAAAATGACAATTAATATAAGAACACCGGAGATAAAGGAATTACAGCCAAGACTATTAGTTCTAGGAGTTGGAGGAGCAGGTGGAAATGCAATCAATGAAATGATTGATAATGGAATGCAAGGTGTAGAATTTATAGCTGTAAATACAGATGCACAGGATTTAAAACATAGTAAAGCAAAATCAAAAATTCAAATTGGTTTAAATTTAACAAAAGGTTTAGGTGCAGGTGCTAAGCTTGATATTGGCCAAGCTGCAGCTGATGAGTCTTTAAACGATATAATTAATGTTTTACAGGGTGCAAACATGGTTTTTATTGCAGCAGGAATGGGAGGCGGAACTGGAACAGGCGCAGCGCATGTTATAGCTAGAGCTGCGAAAGAATTAAATATACTGACTGTAGGAGTAGTTACACTTCCTTTTTTATATGAGGGTCCGTCAAGAATGAAAAGAGCACAAATTGGACTTGAAGAATTAAGAAAACATGTAGATACAATTATAGTTATACCAAATCAAAATTTGTTCAAAATAGCAAATGAACAAACTACTTTCGAAGAATCATTTAATCTTTCAAATAATGTTTTGATGCACGGAGTTCAAAGTGTTACAGACTTAATGGTTAGACCAGGAATAATAAATCTAGATTTTGCTGATGTAGAAACTGTAATGGCTTCAATGGGTAAAGCGATGATGGGAACTGGTGAAGCTGAAGGAGAAGGTAGAGCTATGCTAGCTACTGAAATGGCTATTAGCAACCCTCTAATTGATGACTATACACTAAAAGGAGCCAAAGGTTTATTAGTTAATATAACTGGAGGAAAAGATCTTAAACTTTTTGAGGTTGACGAAGTTGTAAACAAAATTAGATCAGAAGTTGAAGCAGATGCAGAAGTAATTATAGGTGCAATAACCGATGAAGCTCTTGAGGGCAAAATAAGAGTTTCAATTGTTGCAACTTCTCTTGATGGCCAACAACCTGAGGCAAAATCAGTAATTAATATGGTTCATCGTATACAAAATAGAAATACTGGTTATTCTGATTTTTCTAATGTTGGGCCAACACCATCATTTAATTTCACAACTAATAATTCAAACCCAGTAATTCATGGTGCTAATGCTCTTAAGATTGAAAATGAAGCTTCATCTGAAGCGATTAATACGGAGATTAAAGATGATGTTAATCAGGTTAATAACCAGTATCACGAGGAATTGCTAAAAAACCAAGTAGCTGAGAATATAATAGAAAATTCAATTAAAGAAGACGAAATTTCTTTTACTTCTGAAGCTCTTAAACAAGAGGAAAATTCTTTTACTTCTGAAGCTCTTAAACAAGAGGAAAATTCTTTAAGTGAACAAGGGATTAAGAATGACTTAAGTGAATTTGGTGTAGAGTCGGATGCACCTGATTTGTTTAACAATGAAAGTGAGCTTTCTAACTCAAATGAATTATTGTCTATAAATAATAATGAAGATCAAGACGATGATTTAGAAATACCAGCATTTTTAAGAAGACAAAAAAATTAATGGTCTTCAAAAAAATAAATGGACGCCACCATAGTACTAGATGATATAAAGCATTATCCTGTACTGCTAAAAAATATTGTTAGTGTTATTTCCCCTCAACATGGTGGCACATTTATTGATTGCACGTTTGGTCAAGGAGGATATTCAAAAGAAATTTTAAAATATAAAAATACAAAAGTCATTGCTTTAGATAGAGATGTTGAAAGTGAAAAAATCGCTAAAGAAGTAGAAAAAAAATTTCCAGAGAGATTTATTTTTAAAAATTTAAAATTTAGTAAAATAGGCAATCTAAAATTAAGAAATGAAAATGTAAAAGGAATTGTTTTTGATTTAGGGTTTTCCTACACACAAATAAAAGATCCAAAAAAAGGTTTATCTTTTAATTCTCTTGGAAAGCTTAACATGATGATGGGTCATAATGAATTTTCAGCGAATGAGGCCATAAATAAGTTAGAAGAAAAAGAAATAGAAAAAATTATAAAATATTTTGGTGATGAAAATGATGCAAAAATTATTGCAAAAAATATTGTTAAATTTAGAGAGTTAAAAAAAATAGACACAAAAGATCTTGTTAATATTATTGAAAAATCAAAAAAAAAGAAAAATTTTAAAGTTCATAGTGCAACAAAAACTTTTCAAGCTTTAAGAATTTTTGTAAACAATGAAATCAGTGAATTAATATATGGCTTAATTAATTCTGTAAAAGTTTTAAAGAAAGATGGTATTTTAGCAGTTGTAACCTTTCATTCTCTTGAAGACAAAATTGTAAAATATTTTTTTAAAAATTTAACTGAGAATAAAAGTATTTCTAGATATGAACCAAAGATTGAACAAAAAAAAATATCATTTTTGATGCCCCAAAAAAAGCCAATTATTCCGTCTGAGAAAGAGATAAAGGAAAACCAACCATCAAGATCAGCAAAATTGAGATATATAATTAAAAGCAAAGATACCTTCGAAATAGAAACTGACATTGCTCAGAAATTTTCTGATTTATTAGAAATTGAAAATTTAGGAACTAAATTATGAAAAAATTTATTGTTCTTCCTTTAATATTAGGTCTAATTATTTGCACAACTTTAATAAAGAATTCCACAAAAGATCTCGATGAGCAAATTTATTCTATTAAAGAAAATATATTTTTTTTAGAAGATAGACTTAAAGACTCAAAATTAGAGTTTGATTATTTAAGTTCTTCAGAAAAATTAGTAGAATATCAAAAGTTATATTTTGAAAATTCTCTTATTAAAAAATCATTAGACGAATTAAAAATTCTTAAAATTAATGATAATAAAATTATTGTTAATGACTTAAAAATTTCAGGAAATTAAATGAATAATAAAGATAGATACATATTATATGAAAATAATAATGAATTCAAATATGATAAAAAAAAAGAAAATATTCAAATTAAATTTAATCGTGTAGCTTTTATATTTTTCATTTTTTTTATTATCTCCTTAATTTATACAATTCATTTGATTCATCTTGGGTCAAGAAGCTCAAGTAATATAAAGAATGATCAGCTTAAAACTTATAATAAATTAAAACGAGCTGATATTGTAGACAGAAATGGAAATTTCTTAGCAAAAACAGTAAGTTCAATTGATATAGGAATAAATCCAATTGAGATAATTGATCAAAAAAAATTATTACTAAACTTAAGGTACATTTTTCCAAATAAAGATTACCAATTAATAAAGTCTAATTTTAATAAAAAAAAATTTTTCTGGTTTGAAAAAAAAATCTCAGACGAAAATTATGAAAAAATAATGATGCTTGGTGATAAATCCATTAAATCAGAGGAAAAACTTACTAGAGTTTATCCTCAAAAAAATTTATTCAGTCACATTATTGGACAAATTGATGATAACAATAATGGTATTTCAGGATTAGAAAAATCATTAGATAATAAATTAAAGGAAAATAAAGATATTATTAAATTAACAGTAGACAAAAATATTCAATTTTTAGTCAGAGAAGAACTGATAAAGTATAATCAAATTTTTAGAGCAAAGGGTAGTGCAGCAATATTAATGGATGTAAATAACGGAGAAATTTTATCCTTAGTTTCTATTCCAGATTTTGATCCAAATTTAAGAGTTAATATTACTGATGTTAATTATATAAATAGAGCTACAAAAGGGGTGTATGAGCTTGGATCTGTATTTAAAACTTTTACCTTAGCAGCTGCATTTCACGAGGGTATTATTGAACCAAATACTGAATTTAAAGATTTAGAAAAAAGATTGAAATGTGGAAAAAACACTATCAGTGAATATGATGAAAAAATTCCATCAACTCTTACAGCTGAGCAAATACTAATTCGATCTGGAAATATTGGATCAGTAAAAATTGGTCAATCTTTAGGCATCGAAACATTTAAAGAATTTATGAACAATTTAGATTTAATTAATCCTATTAAGTTTGATATTGAGGAAATTGGCATCCCAATTCCTTTTAATTGGGGAAAATGTAAACTAGCAACTACCTCATATGGTCATGGTATTACAACTACTATACTTCAATTAGTCAATGCCTACGCAATAATTGTAAATGGAGGCTATAAAGTAAGTCCAACTTTGATTAAAAAAAAAAATTATGATCAAAAAAAAAAAATTCTCGGTAATGATGTCTCTGAAAAAATCAACCCCATACTTAGAAAAATTGTGACAACAAAGGAGGGAACCGCCTCTTTAGCCAATGTTAAAGGATATGAGGTTGGTGGAAAAACGGGAACAGCTGAAAAAAGTAGTTTAGGCGGATATTCAAAAAAAAAAGTTAATACTTTTGCTTCTATTTTTCCAACATCTAATCCTAAATATACTTTAGTAGTGATGTTAGATGAGCCAAAGACTAATAGTGAATACATTTATCATTATAGAGATGGTTCAGGAATTAAATATAAAGGAACACCATTTAATACTGCAGGATGGACATCTGTAGAAGTAGTTGGTCAAATTATTGAAAAAATTGGGCCTATTTTAGCCACAAAATATAATGAAGTTTATTAAAAATGTATCTTGGAAACTTCATAAAAAATCTAAATAGAAAATATCATAAAATATATTTTTCTGGTGTAGCTTTTGACAGCAACAAGATTAAAAAGGATAATATTTTTTTTGCTATTGAAGGCTCAAAATTTGATGGAAATAAATATATCTTAGACGCAATTAGTAAAGGATCTAAAATAATAATTTCAAAAAAAGATATAAAGCATAAGTATAAAGATATCATCTTTTTAAAAGTTAATAATCCAAGAAAGTTATTAGCTGAAATTTCTTTTAAATTGTTAAAAAAAAAACCAAATAATCTTATTGCAGTTACAGGAACAAATGGAAAATCATCAATAGCTGATTTTTATTATCAAATTTTAACGTTAAACAATAAAAAAGCCGCTACGATTGGGACTTTAGGAGTCCGTTCAAAAAAAATAAATTTTGACTTATCAAATACAACTATTGACCCAATACAGTTAAGAAAAATTTTAAAAGAAATTAAAAATTATAAAATAGATAACGTAATCATGGAAGCCTCGAGTCATGGTCTAGATCAAAATAGATTAGATGGATTAATGTTTAACACAGGAATATTTACAAATTTATCTCAAGACCATTTAGATTATCATAAAAATTTAAGAGATTATTTAAAAGCAAAACTTTATTTATTCAAAAACCTCATAAGAAAAAATGGAAACATAATAACTGACTCAAAAATTCCAGAGTTCACTCATATAAAAAAAATTGCTAAAAAAAATTATTTAAAACTTAATGCTATAGAGGATAAAAATGAAAGGTTGAAAATTTTGGCGCATTCTTTTCAGGATGAATCTCAGCTACTTAAAATTAAGAATAAAGATACTATTAGAGATATAAAAGTTAATTTAATCGGAAAAATCCAAATAAAAAATATTTTAATGGCAATTATTGCTGCAGAAAGAAGCGGTTTAAATCTAAATAAAATTTTAAATGTTATATCTAAAATAAAGCCAATTGAAGGAAGATTTGAAAAAGTTGGTATAATAAAAAATAGATCAAAAGTAATTCTAGATTACGCCCATACTCCTGATGCTTTAAAAACATGTCTTTTAAATTTAAAAGAACAATTTCCAGAAAAAAAAATAATTCTATTATTTGGATGTGGAGGAAATAGAGATCAAAACAAACGCTCAAAAATGGGAAAAATAGCCGATACCTTTTCAGACGAAATATATCTCACAGATGATAATCCAAGATTTGAGAATTCAGATAAAATTAGAAAAGATATAAGAGTTGGAATAAAAAAAACAAAAGTAGTAGAAATTTCAGATAGAGCTAAAGCAATAGCCAAGGCAATTGAAGAGTTAACAACTGGAGACCTTTTGCTTGTTGCAGGCAAAGGACATGAAAAAATTCAGGATATTGGTAAGAAAAAAATTTTCTTTTCAGATAAAAAAGTAATTTTGGACTTAATTCAAATTAAAAATCGTACTTTGTCCAATAATTTAAAATTAAATATCATTAAAGAAGTTTCCGGTCATAAAAAATTAGATTTTTCATTTAAATCAAAACAAATAAGAATTAACTCTAATGAAATTAAAAAAAATGACATTTTTTTTGCAATTAAAGGAAAAAAAAATGATGGAAATAAATTTGTAAAACAATCTTTTAAAAATAAAGCTTCGTTAGCAATAGTAAATAAAATTCAAAAAAATTTAAATAAACGTCGTCAAATTAAAGTTAAGAATACGTTAAAATTTTTAACAGATATTGCGAAAATCTTTAGAAAAAATATAAATACTAAAATAATTGCAATAACAGGAAGTTGTGGAAAAACATCACTAAAAGAATTGCTGGGTAATTCACTAAAAAAAATTTCTAAGGTGAGCACATCTCCAAAATCATTTAATAATAAATATGGAGTTCCATTAAGTCTTTTTAATTTAGATTATGATGACAACTATGGTGTTTTAGAGGTTGGAATGGATAGAAAGGGTGAAATAGATAATTTGTCTAAAATTATCAAACCCAATGTAAGTGTCATTACCAATATTAATTATGCACATGCAAAAAATTTCAAAAGCATTAAAGATATTGCCTTGGCTAAGTCAGAAATAATTCATAACACAAAACCAAAAGGATTCGTTGTGTTAAATGCAGATGATAGTTTTTTTAAATTGCATAGAACTATTTCTTTAAAAAAAGATTTAAAAGTAATTTCTTTTGGAATCAAAAATCAAAAATCAAATATTAGTTTACAGAATATAAGAAAAAGTGGTAAGAAATTTTTGATTAACATCAAGTCTAATACTTTGAAAAAAAGCTTTCTAGTTATGAACAATTTTCAAAGTAATATTTATAACATTTTGGGAGCAATAGCTGTTATGAGTATTTACCTAGATATTTCAAAATTAGACAAAAATATTTTTTTAAATTTTAAAACACCCAAGGGTCGTGGAGATATTTCACGCATCAAGATTATGAATAAAAATATTAATTTAATCGATGAGAGCTATAACTCTAATCCCTTGTCTCTTAAGTCTGCAATTCTCAATTTTGAAAAAATTGAGTCAAAAAAATCAAAAAAATTTCTTTTAATTGGAGATATGTTAGAGCTTGGTAGGCACTCAAAAAGACTTCATAAATCCATAGCACCTGTAATAAACAAAACTAAAATTAATAAAGTATTTGTTAAAGGACATGATGCTAAATTTATATTTCAGAAACTCTCTAAATCAAAAAAGGGTAAAATTTTATATAATAAGTCTCAAATTATAAAATTAATAAGAAAAGACATAAATAATAACGATTATTTAATGATCAAAGCCTCAAATGCGACAGGTTTCAATCAGATAGTAAAAGACATAAAAGGATTTAAATAATGCTATATCAATTTTTACTAAACTTTGTTGATACCTTTGGATTTTTAAATGTTTTTAAATATATAACATTTAGAACCGGTTTATCTGTTTTTACTTCCTTGGTGATTGTTTTAATTATTGGTGGTCCGTTTATCAGATTTTTTTCTAATCAAAATATTTTAAATCCTATACGTGATGATGGTCCAGAAGGCCATATTATAAAGAAGATTGGAACACCAACAATGGGTGGAGTAATTATCTTACTAGGCTTATTGATTTCAGTACTATTTTGGAGTGATTTATCTAATATTAATATTCTATTTTGTGTATACATAGCAATTTCTTTTGGATTGTTAGGGGCATTAGATGATTATAAAAAAATCAAATATAGCAACTCTTCAGGAATATCATCAAAATTAAAAATAATTTTACAAATCATATTGGCAATAATAGGAGTAAGTTTTTTTGTGTATTTTGTAGACAATCAAGATATCACAAATTTATATTTTCCTTTTTTTAAAAATTTGATCATAAATCTAGGTTGGTTTTTTATTCCATTTTCTGTATTTGTTATAATTGGCTCATCTAATGCTGTGAACCTTACAGATGGCCTAGATGGATTAGCCACAGTTCCAGTGATATTGGTAGCAGCATGTTTTGCTTTTATTAGCTACGTAACAGGTAACGTTGTATTTTCTGATTATTTGCAAATACCGTACATAGAAGGGACTGGAGAAATATCAATTTTTTGTGGAGCAATAATAGGTTCATGCTTAGGTTTTTTATGGTTTAATGCTCCCCCAGCAAAGATTTTCATGGGTGACACTGGCTCATTGTCCTTAGGAGGTTCTCTTGGAGCAGTAGGAATAATAACAAAGCATGAAATTGTTTTGGCAATTACAGGTGGCCTATTTGTTTTGGAAGCAGTTTCTGTAATGGTTCAAGTAATATCATATAAACTTACTGGAAAAAGAATATTTAAAATGGCACCAATACACCATCATTTTGAAAAGAAAGGCTGGCCTGAGTCAACAGTTGTGATCAGGTTTTGGATAATTTCAATCATTTTAGCTATGATAGGTTTAGCCACTTTAAAATTAAGATAATGAATGAAAATCAAAATATTTTTATTAATAAAAAAATTTTAGTTTATGGTCTTGGAAAAAGTGGTATTTCATCTTTTAAATTTTTAGATAAAAATAATCAAGTTTTTTTATTTGATGACAATAAGAATATAAAATTAAATAATTCTACTAAAAAAAAACTAATTTCCTCAAGTCTTGTTAAAAAAATTAAATTTGATTTAATTGTGTTAAGTCCAGGAATAGATAATAAAAATTGTAAATTAAATAAATTCTTAAAAAAAAATTCAAAAATTACTTATTCAGATTTAGATATTTTTTTTTCTTTTTATAAGAATACATGTATTACTATTACTGGAACTAATGGTAAATCAACTACCTGTCAGTTATTATATCAAGTTTTAAAAAAGCAAAAATATGATGTTAGATTAGCTGGAAATATTGGTTATCCAATTCTATCTTTAAAAAATATTAAAAATAATACTCTTCTTGTTATTGAAGCTTCATCTTATCAATTAGAATATAGTAGATTGTTCAAATCTAAATATGCTGCAATAATCAATATTTCTCCAGATCATTTAGAAAGACACAAAACAATGAATAAATACATCTCTGCAAAACTTAAGCTTATAAAAAATCAAAATAAAAATTCCATCGCATTCATAAATAAATATGACAAATATACTCAGACAAAAATTAAAAAGATAAAATATAGAAGTAAAATTATTAAAGTTGACACAAAACTAAAAAAAAATTTTATAAATATATTTAAAAATAAATATTTTTTTACAGCATCAAATAAAGAAAATTTATCATTTGTCATTGAATTAGCTAAAATATTTAATATTAAAAAAATAAATTTGATAGAAGCAGTTAAAAAATTTAAAGGATTGAATTATCGTCAACAGATCATTTTTAACAATAAAGATATTTCAATAATTAATGACTCAAAATCTACAAGCTATTCATCTTCAATTGAAATGCTTAAGAAAAAAAATAATATTTATTGGTTAATGGGAGGAATACCAAAAAAAGGTGATAAATTCAGTTTATCTCGTAAATATTATCAAAATATTAAAGGTTATATTTTTGGAATTAATCAAAAAAAATTTTCATTTGATCTAAAAAAAAAGATAAGGCATAAAAAGTTTTCTGATTTAACAAAAGCACTAGATCAATTATTTAAAGATGTTAAAAAAGATAATTCTTCAAAAAAAACTATTCTTTTTAGTCCAGCAGCAGCATCTTTTGACAGTTTTAAAAATTTTGAAGATAGAGGAGAATATTTTAATAAAATAATAAGAAAGTATATCAATGTTAGATAAAGTTTTTAGTTATTTTTCGTATTATCAATGGTGGAAAAATTTAGATAAATTCATTTTAAGTTTAATAATTACTTTATTTTTAATTGGTTTATTTTTTTCTTTAGTATCAACTTCTCTAATTGCTTCAGATAAACTTGAAACAAATAGTTATTTTTTCTTTTTTAAGCATTTAATTTTTGTTTTCATTGGTCTATTTATTATTTTTATATTTTCTTATATTGATCAAGAAACACTTTATAAAATCTCAATATATATATTTTTACTATCTTTTATTTTATTAATTTTAGTTCCTTTTATCGGCATTGAAGTAAAAGGATCAACAAGATGGATAGATTTAATATTTTTACCAAGATTGCAACCAGTTGAATTGGTAAAACCTTTTTTTATTGTTATGTTAGCTTTAATTATTTCAAATAAAAAGTTTTCTAATTTTACTATAAAATTTTCAATTTCTTTTTCTTTAACATTAATAATTATACTTTTATTAATTTTACAACCAGACCTCGGACAGACCTTATTGATTGGATTTAGTTGGTTGATTTTAATTTTTGTTTCAGGAATAAATTTATTTATTCTTATCTCAATTTCTTTAATTGGAATAATTTCTTTATTATATATTGTTTTTTATATTCCAAAATTTGAATATATAAAAAATAGATTGTTATCTTTTTTTGACTCAGAAAACGGAACACACAATTTTCAATCAGATAAGGCAATAGACTCAGTTATAAGTGGTGGATATTTTGGTAAGGGAATTGGTGAAGGCATATTAAAAAACAGGGTTCCTGAAGCTCATACAGACTATATCATTTCAGTTATATCTGAGGAATTTGGGGTAATTGTAATAATGTTAATATTGGTCTTATTTTTGGTATTTATTTATTCAATTTTTAAAAAAGTTGAAAAAGAGTCTGATAATAAAACGAGATTAATCTTAATTGGTTGTGTGAGTTTGATATTATTACAAGCAATGATACATATTGGTGTAAATATAAGATTATTTCCAACAACTGGAATGACTCTACCGTTTTTAAGCTATGGTGGTTCATCAATAATTAGTGTCTCAATTTTATCTGGAATAATCTTAAATTTAACAAAAAGAAAAGTTTAAATTTAAAGTGCAGAAAATATTAATTACCACAGGTGGAACAGGTGGGCATGTTATACCCGCTAAGATAATAAAAGAACATTTAAAAGATAGATACGAGATATTTATCTCAACTGATTTGAGAGGATTAAGATATTTATCAAATAATAGAGAAAAGACCATAGTAATAGATACACCTAGATTTGATCTAAGTATTTTTTTACCCCATAAAATAATCAAATTAATTTATTCAATTTTTAAAATTTTTTTATTTTTAAAAGCTAAAAAAATAAGAAAAATTATTTCAATTGGTGGATACATGTCATTACCTGTAGTTATTTCGGCTAAAATCTTAAAGTTATCAATCTTTTTAGTAGAACCTAATATGGTTTTGGGAAGAGGAAATAGATTTTTTTTAAATTTTTCTAAAAAAATATTTTGTTATTCTGATAAATTACTTAATTTTCCAAAAAAATATTCTAATAAAATTGAATTAATTAAACCTTTAGTCTTTAAATCTTTTTACCAAATAAAAAAGTCTAGTGAAAAAAATAAAAAGTTTTGTTTTCTAATTTTTGGTGGAAGTCAAGGTGCCAAAATTTTTGATGAATTAATTTTAAAAACAATGATTAATATCTCAAAAAAATTTCCAATTAAAGTTATTCATCAAACTAGTGAAAGAAATATTCAAAGACTAAAAGATTTTTATGATTCAAATGAAATAGAAAATGAAATTTTTGATTTTGAAGAAAAATTTATTAATCTTATAAATATGTGTGACCTATGTATTACTAGAGCAGGAGCTACATCTTTGGCAGAAATCTCAATATTAAATAAACCTTTTATAGCCATACCTCTACCAACTGCTAAAGACAATCATCAAATGAAGAATGCTCAATATTATGAAAAAAAAGGTTGTTGTTGGGTTTTAGATCAAACAATTCTTACTAAAGAAAAAATGCTAGATATTATGATGAATTTATTAAAAGATAAGTCTGTTTTGACTAATAAAAAATTAAATTTAGAAAAATTAAATTATGATAATTCATGGAATGATATAAATCAAAAGTTACAAAAAATTATCAATGAAAATTAAGATAGCAAAAAAAGAAATAATCCATTTTATAGGAATTGGTGGCATAGGAATGAGTGGCTTATCATTAATAATGAAGGGCAAAGGATTCAAAGTTCAAGGGAGTGATGTTATTAATAATAAAAACATAGAACGATTAAAAAAAGAAAAAATAAAAATTTTTTTAAATCAAGGAAAGAAAAATTTAAAGGATGCTACAATTGTTGTTGTCTCGTCTGCAATTAAAGAAAATAATATCGAATTAATTGAAGCAAAGAGAAAGAAAATTCCAATAATTAAAAGAGGCAAGATGCTAGCTAGCATAGTATCTTTAATGAAAAATATTGTTGTGGTTGGATCACATGGAAAAACAACAACCACTTCTCTAGTTGCATCTATTTTTCAAGAGACAAAGCTTGATCCCACAATAATCAATGGGGGAGTTATAAATTCAATTAAAAATACTGCGAAATTAGGTAAGAGTGAATGGTCTATCTTGGAAGCAGATGAGTCTGATGGAAGCTTTGTTCATATAGCCCCAACATATTCAATATTAACTAATATTGATAGAGAACATATGGATTTTTATAAATCAATGAATGATTTAAAAAAATATTTTATTGAGTTTATAAATAAAGTTCCCTCATTTGGTAAATCATTTATTTGTATTGATGATAAAATTAATAATGAATTAATTAAATCTATAAAAAATAAAAATTTTTACACTTATGGTCAAAAACAAAATTCAAATCTTCAAATTAAAAATATTAGGCAGTATAGATCATTTTCTAAGTTTGATCTCAAAGTAAAAATGACCAATAAAAATCATTTATTTATTAAAGATATAAATATTCCTTTGCTTGGTATTCACAATATTAGAAATACTGTTGGTGCAATTGGTGTTTCTTTAACAGTAGGTATTCCTATACATAAAATCAAAAAAGGATTAAAAAACTTTAAAGGAGTCCAAAGACGATTTAACAAAATTTTTTCGTATAATAATATTGACTTTTATGATGACTACGCACATCACCCTACTGAAATTAAGGTTGTTTTACAAAGTGTTAAAAAGGTTTTTAAAAGACATGATAAAGTGTGTATTTTTCAACCTCATAGAATTTCAAGACTCAAAGATTTAAAAAATGAATTCACTTATGCCTTTACAGATGCTGATACTGTAATTTTATGTCCAATTTATTCAGCTGGCGAAAAAATTAAATTAGGATTCGATTATGAACACTTTGCAAAGAAAATTATTAAAAATTCTAAGGTTAAATTATTTATGGTTGAGGATAAGTCTCAATTAGCAAATTTTTTAAAATACAGCATGTATGGTAAAAAAATAGTTATAGGTATGGGGGCGGGATCAATTTCTAGTTGGATGAAAGAACTCCCAAGTTTGATGTAATGAAAATAAGTCAATTAAAAGAAATACTTAAGAAATTTGAAACTAATATTACCTATGAGGCAGACTTAAAAAAAAAAAATTGGTTTAACATAGGTGGTAAGGCTAAAGTTTTTTATAAAGCAAACAATTTAAAAGATTTAGTTGAATTATTACAAACTCTTAATAATAGAGAAAAAATTCATATAATAGGAGCTGGTTCAAATACATTAATAACTGATGAAATATTTGACGGTGTTGTAATTAAACTTGGAATAAACTTTAATAGAATTTCTATACTAAATTCAAATATACTAATTTCTGGTGCAGCAGTTTTGGATAAAAAATTAGCTGATTTTGCAGCTGATAATGGTTTAGGAGGATTTGAATTTTTATCTTGTATTCCCGGAGTAATTGGAGGTGGAATCAAAATGAATGCAGGTTGCTTTGGGAGAGAAATAAAAGATATTTTAATTTCAGTACAGGCTGTAAATAAAAGTGGAAATGTATTAACTATTCCTGGAAGTCAAATCGATTTTAATTATAGAAGTAATAATTTATCTGACGATATAATATTTTTAAGTGCTTCTTTTAAAGGTGAAAAACAAAATACAAAAAAAATAAAAGAAAAAATTTTAGAACTTAAAGACAAGAAAAATAATAACCAACCTACTAAAATTAAAACTAGTGGTAGTACTTTTAAAAATCCAATAAAAGAAACATCAAGAAAAGCATGGGAACTAATTAAAGAATCTGTCCCAGCCAATACAGAATTTGGTGATGCTTGTATTTCAGATAAACACTCTAATTTTTTTGTAAATAAAGGCAATGCATCATTTAAAGAGATGAAAAATTTAATTAATTTTGTTCAAAAAAGTGTATTTAAGAAAACTGGTATAAGTTTAGAGAAAGAAATAAAAATTTTAGAAAATTGAAAAAAAAAGTTTTGATATTATCAGGTGGTGTCTCAAAGGAGCGAGAAATCAGTCTACAAACTGGTTATCAAGTTGCTAAAGAATTAAAAAATAATAGATATAAAATATTAACTTGTGAACCAGGTTTAAATTTGTTTGGTGTGGTTAAAAAATTTAAACCAAATATCATATTCAATGCCCTACATGGTCAATTTGGTGAGGACGGATATATTCAATCTATTTTAGAAAGTATCGGAATTCCGTACACACACTCAGGTGTTGTTGCTTCAGCAAAAGCTATGGATAAAGAAATTTCAAAAAAAATATTTATTAAAAATAAAATTTTGACCCCGAAATATATAAAATATTCTTATGACATATCTAATCAAGAACTTATCAAAATAATAAAGAAAAAATTAAATTTTCCAGTTGTTGTTAAGCCAATCAATGAAGGATCAAGTGTGAATGTATATATTTGTAGTAATTCTAATTTAATTAACAAATTAAAAAAATTAAAAATATACAGAGAAATTTTAATTGAGGAATTTATTCCAGGACGAGAAATTCAAGCTGCAATTTTAGGAAAAAATAAGTTGGGAGCTATAGAGTTAAGACCTAAAAGAAAGTTTTATGATTATGAGGCAAAATATAATTCTAAAGCAAAAACCCAGCATATTATTCCAGTCGATTTAACTAAAAATAAATATAATGAACTGATGAACATTGCTTTCAAGGTACATAATTTGCTAGGATGTAGAGGTGTAACAAGGTCAGATTTTAAATATTATAAGAATAATTTTTACCTTTTAGAAATTAATACTCAACCTGGCATGACCAAGCTTTCATTAGTCCCTGAGATCTCTTTACATAAAGGAATTAATTTTATCAAATTAATTAAATTATTATTAGATGATGCGTCAACGAATAAGTAAAAAAATAATTATCTACTTATTTTTATTTTTTACCTTAGTAACTGTAAATAACATCAATTTACCAAAAGATTTTTATTTGATTAATAAAATAAACATAGAGGGATTGAGCATTAAAGAATCAACTCAACTACATAATGAATTAAAAATATTTAAGGATATGAACATTTTTTTATTTAACAAAATAAACATTTCTGAAAAGATTTATTCAAATGGAATAGTAGAAAAATTAAAAGTTTTTAAGATTTATCCATCAACGCTAAATATTGAAATTAAAAAAACGAAATTTTTAGCTGTTACAAAAAAAAATAATATCAATTATTTTGTGGGAAGTAATGGAAAATTAATAAAAATAAATATGACCAATCCAGATTTACCATACATTTTTGGAAATGTTGATGTGAATAATTTTTTATATTTTAAAAAAATTGTAGATGAGTCAAATTTTGAATTTAAAACAATAAAAAGTTTTTATTATTTTAAATCTAAAAGATGGGATGTAGTTACAGAAAATGGATTAACTTTTAAAATGCCTTTAAATCTTACTGTGGAAAAACTGAATATTTTAAATGAAATTATTAATAAAAGTGAGTTTGATGATTTCAAAATTATAGATTTTCGTCAAAATAATATATTAGTTATTAATGAATGAAAAAGAAGAAAATCGTTTTTTTTTAATAATAAAAAAAAATAAAATTTCATTTACATCTTTTAACCCTGCAAGAGGGTCTAGTTTAATAAAGGAAATATTTATTGATGATTATTCAATAGAAAAAATTTATTCTTCATTAGAGATTTTTTTAGATAAAAATTTTTTTACAATTGAAAAAAAATTAAAAAATTTTGTAGAAAAAATTTATTTAATTTTTGAAAATGATAATTTTTTATTAGCTCAATCCTCAATTAAGTATAATTTTGATAAAACAGATATAAACCATAGTCAAATAAAAGATGTTTTAGTCAATATAAGAAATGAATTTAAAAAATATTCACCTGATCATGAGATAATTCATATGGTAATTAATAAATTTATCATCGATGGAGTTTTACATGATTATTTACCAGACACCGTAGATAGCAAAAATTTAATAATAGAGGTTGATTTTATATTTTTAAATAATCAAATAATTAAGAATTTAAAAAAAATATTTTCTAAATACCAAATTTCAGTGCATCAGATCCTTAGCTACGAATATTTGGAAAGTCTTAATAATCTAAATTATAAAGATATTACTAAGGTTGCTAATGATAATATTGATGGTCTCAATATTAATGAAGTATTTGTAGCTAAAAAAATATTGAAAAATAATGGTTTTTTTGAAAAATTTTTTAGATTTTTTAATTAATATTGTATTTTCATGTAACATTTGTTGTTTTCAAGAATTTGGCATTAGCTAGTAAATTGTATGTGTGAGTTTATTAAATCAAAAAACTTTAAAAAAATTTGTTCAATTTAGAGGTGTAGGGTTACATAGCGGTAAAATTGTAAACCTAACTATTAAGCCAGCAGAACCAGATACTGGTATAGTTTTCAAAAGAATAGATCTTGATAGAGATAATATTGTTTATCACTAAAGATTTTTCTCAGTAATTGATTTGTTAAATAATGTCCTCCTCTTAAAGTTTTTACACTTCCAATAATTCTATAGCCACTTGTAAATAAGTCTCCGATGCAGTCTAAAATTTTATGATTCACAAACTCTTTGGAATTTCTTAAACCACCATTATTCATTATATTTTCTCCTTTAACCACAATGGCATTATCTAGACTGCCACCTTTGGCTAAACCAATTTTTCTAATCGCTTCTATGTCTTCATACAAACAAAAAGTTCTTGAGTTAAGTATGTCTTTTAGTTCATCGTTGTAAACATTTACTTTATTTTTTTGATTTCCAATAATTAAGTTATTATAGTTTAATTCAAATTCAATATCTAAGCTAAGTTTGGATGGTTCAATCGAAGCATATCTAGGTCCATCTTGAAATTCTATTTTTTTATTAATCTTTATAATTTTAATTGGCTTACTACTAAAAACTAAATCAGTTAATAAAATTTTTTCAACAAATTCCTTTGCTGATCCATCTAAAATTGGCACTTCCTCACTATCAATTTCAATTAGAGCATTATCAATTCCAATAATAAATAAAGCTCCCATTAAATGTTCTATAGTTGAAACTTTTACTCCAAATTCATTTGATATTGTAGTGTTAAGGGATGTATTGCTCACATTCGAAAAAGTTGGATAAACAAT
>JACWDG010000008.1 GCA_014654245.1 Pelagibacterales bacterium SAG-MED09 | reverse complement strand
CAAGGAAGAGGAGCAAGTGCAGCTGGCACTTCAACAACAACCGGTGATGGAGGGATGACGCCAGAAGAAAGAGGTCAATCTAAACACTTGGTTTATCAACTTCTACCATCAAGATACGGAATGAACCCTAATGATCTAAGAAAAGCAGATGCTATTGAAGTGGTTATAGGTCAAGGAGCAAAACCTGGTGGTGGCGGAATGTTGTTAGGTCAAAAAATTAATGATCGAGTTGCGAAAATGAGAACATTGCCAAAAGGAGTTGATCAAAGATCTGCTTGTAGACATCCTGATTGGACAGGTCCTGATGACTTAAAGATTAAAATATTAGAATTAAGAGAGATAACTAAATGGCAAGTTCCAATATTTGTAAAAATAGCTGGTGCAAGACCATATTACGATACAGCTTTAGCAGTTAAAGCTGGTGCAGATGTTGTTGTGCTTGATGGTATGCAAGGTGGTACGGCTGCAACGCAAGAAGTCTTTATTGAAAATGTTGGTCAACCAACTTTAGCATGTGTTAGACCAGCTGTTGATGCTTTACAAGATTTAGATGTTCATCGTGAAGTTCAACTTGTTATTTCTGGAGGTATTAGAAATGGAGCTGATGTTGCAAAAGCTTTAGCTCTAGGAGCAGATGCAGTATCTATTGGGAGTGCAGCAATGATTGCTATTGGTGACAATGATCCAAAATGGGAAAAAGATTACAAAAAATTAGGAACTACTGCTGGTGCCTATGATGATTGGCATGAAGGTAATGACCCTGCGGGTATATCTACTCAAAATCCAAAATTTATGAAAAGACTAGATCCAATCAAAGCAGGTAGAAAACTTACAAATTACTTAAAAGTTATGACACTTGAAGCTCAAACACTTGCTAGGGCTTGTGGAAAAAATAGTTTACATAATCTTGAGCCTGAGGATTTATGTGCTTTAACAGTTGAAGCAGCAGCCATGGCTAGAGTACCGTTAGCAGGAAGTAATTGGATACCTGGAAACAATGAAAAAAAATGATTGCTAGAAATCCTTTAAATACATAAGATAAAAGGATGCCAAAAAATTTATCTCAAATTGCAAAACAAAAAAAAATTAAATACTTTTTGATAAGCTTTGTGGATCTATTTGGTGTTTTAAGATCTAAATTAGTTCCAGCACAAGCAATATCAGAAATGCAAAAAAATGGTGCTGGATTTGCTGGATTTGCAACCTGGCTAGATATGACTCCTGCTGATAGCGATATGTTTGGGGTGCCTGACCCAAATAGTTTAATCCAACTACCTTGGAATAAAGAAATTGGTTGGTTAGCTTCTGATTTATATATGAATGGAAAACCAGTCAAAGCTTCACCACGTATAATGTTAAAAGAACAAATTAAAAGATTATCTCAAAAAAAACTTCAAATGAAATCAGGTGTAGAATGTGAATATTTTTTAATTTCAGATGATGGTTCTAAAATTGCAGACCCAAGAGATATTCAGTCAAAGCCTTGTTATGATCAATCAGCTTTGATGAGAAGATATGACTTAATAAAAGAAATCTGTGACAGTATGATTGCTCTTGGATGGAAACCTTATCAAAATGACCATGAAGATGCTAATGGCCAGTTTGAAATGAATTGGGATTATACTGATAGTTTAATTACTGCTGATAGACACGTTTTTTTTAAATTCATGGTCAAAAGTTTGGCAGAGAAACATGGATTGAGAGCTACATTTATGCCGAAACCTTTCCACAACTTAACTGGAAACGGTTGCCATGCCCACGTTTCTGTTTGGAATGGCAAAAATAATAAATTTTTAGACAAAAAAGATAATTTAGGATTAAGTAAATTAGCTTATAATTTTCTTGGAGGAATAATGAATAATGCTCAAGCATTATCAGCTTTCTTTAATCCAACAATTAATAGTTATAGAAGAATTAATGCACCTCCAACGAAATCTGGAGCAACTTGGTCTCCAAGTAGTATTTCTTATACGGGAAATAATAGAACTCATATGATTAGAATACCTGATCCAGGAAGATTTGAACTTAGATTAATGGATGGATCTGCAAATCCTTATTTACTTCAAGCTGGAATAATTGCAGCTGGTTTAGAAGGTATAAATAAGAAACTTAATCCAGGAAAACCATTACATTGTAATATGTATACTGACTATAAAAAATACCCTAAACTTAAAAAATTACCAAACGTAGTTGAACAAGCTATTAAACTTTTAGAAAACAGTAAGTCATTGAATAACGCATTTGGTAAAGATGTAATTAAAAGTTACGTTAAATTAAAAAATTCAGAAATCAAAGACTTTAAAAGAAAAGAAGCCTTCAATAAAAAAAGACCTATTACAAGTTGGGAAAGAAATAATACTTTAGATTGTTAATTTATGACTATTATTTCAAATGGTCATTTATGGAAATACTCAAATTTCCTAGAAAATAGAAAATATAGATTTGATAAAAATAAAATTTTAAACTCATTATCTAAAAAAGATATAGATGAAGCTTATTCAAGTATTTCTAGTTGGAAAAATTATTCTCAAACACCTTTAATTGAATTAAACAAACTTTCAAAAGAATTAAATTTAAATAAAATCTTTTATAAAGATGAGAATAAAAGATTTGATCTTAAATCATTTAAAGCACTTGGTGGCGCTTACGCTGTAGAAAAAATCAGCCAGGGAAATAAAGATATTGTCATTGCTACAGCCACTGCAGGAAATCACGGTAGATCAGTAGCTTGGGGTGCTAAAAGATTAGGATTAAAATGTAAAATATTTATTAGTGAATTTGTTAGTGATGCTAGAGGAAAAGCAATGACAGATCTTGGAGCTGATGTTGTTAAAGTTAAAGGAAATTATGAAAAATCATTGATTGAATGTATTGAGCAATCAACAAAAAATAATTGGCAAATTGTTCAAGATGTTGCTTGGAAAGATTACACTCTTATTCCTAAATATACTATGGCTGGATATACAGTGATGATGAAAGAAATAGTTGATCAATTAAAAGATAATCACATATCTCATATCATTTTACAGGCCGGGGTTGGGGGTATGGCTGGTGCAATGGTTGCAGGTATTGCTAGATATTTAAAGAATATACCTGAAACTATTGTGGTTGAGCCTGATAGTGCTGCATGTGTGATGGAAAGTATTAGAACTGGAAAAATTGAAAAAATTGATATTAAAAGAGAGAGTTTAATGGGTGGAATGTCTTGTGGAGAAGTATCATTAGTCCCATGGGAAATTCTAAAAAATTCCATTAAGTACTGCATCAGTTTACCTGATGATGATATAGCAAATACAATGAAATTACTTGGAAATGCCAGTTTTAGTGATGAAAAGATTATTGCAGGAGAAAACTCAGCTCCTGGCGTAATCAGTTTAATTACAAGTTGTGAGGATGAAAAAATAAAAGAAAAAATCGGATTAAATAAAGACTCAAATGTAATGTTAATTGGTTGTGAGGGAGATACAGACCAGAGAATGTATCAAAAACTAATAAACCAATAAAAGATTTAATGAAAAAAATACTCAAAAAAAAGGTTGGTAATCTAGATTTTTATAAAATTTTTAAACCAGAACTAACACCAAAAAAAATGATGGAGTTAGGTGTTTTTGGAGGTGCTTACTTTGGATTGAATGTAAAAGAATATCCAAAAACATGGTTTAAAAATGTAACATTAAGTAAAACCTTTGATGTAAACTTAAACAGGTTCAAGATCGTATCAGGATTATCTAGAGAACATTGGATTGAAAAAGGATGGATTTTTAAAGAAGATCCTCTAGGTTGGTTTCAATGGTATTGTAGATTTACTAATGGAAGACGAATTCCTCATATTGACGAAATTCAAATTAAAAGATGGAAAAACTTTAGAAGGCACGTTTTAGCAATTGAAAAAAATTGTGAAAAAGGCGATTTAGGATGTAGAAAAAGACAAAGGCAGGCTATTTTACAATGGGCTTATAATCCTTATAGATAAAGAATATCAGTCACCTAAAAAATGAAATGTTATTTTTCTTGATTGAGTGTTCAATCGATGTTCAAAAAGATATAAGCCTTGCCAAGTCCCAAGTATAATTTCACCATCCTTAATACTAAGAGTAATTTGATTATTTGTTAAAGATGACTTTATATGAGAAGGCATATCATCTTTACCTTCTGCTGTATGAGTATACAGAGAATTATCCATTGGAGCTATCTTATTAAAAAAATTAATCAAGTCTGTTTGTACATCAGGATCTGCATTTTCTTGAATAATCAATGATGCACTAGTGTGTTGAATATTTAAATTCAATACACCATTTTTAAATTCATTTTTTTTTATCCAATTAATTGTTTGGTCAGTGAACTCATAAAGTTTTTGGCCATTTGTGTTTATTATTAAATCAAAAAATTTTTGTATCATATTCTAATTATAATTCGTCGAAGTTAACTCATACAAACGGCTGATTGTTCTTTTAAAAGGTTCTTTTATACTTTTTGCAGAATTAATTTTATCTAAATTTACATTAGATGTAATCGTTAAAGGTATCTTTTTTTCATAAATTATATCAATAAAAGTTATAAATCTTTGTTGTTGATTTAAATTACCTTCATTGAAATCTGGTAAATTTTCAATAAAAATAAAATTACAGTTATTTGCAATACTTATATAATCTTCAGATCCTAAATTTCTTCCACATAATTCCTTGAAATCAAATTTTACAATTCCCTCAAAAAAACTTTTCATTTCTAATTTACGTCCTTTTATCTCTAAAACTTTTTTTGTCTTATTTTTATTTTTTGTAATTTCCCTAAAAAATTTATTAAATTTAAAATTATTAGATTGAATAATTGGATATAAAAATCTATCTAAATTTTTATTTTTACTAGAACGATAATCATCATTAATAATTAATTCTTTTTCATTTGAATGGTTTTCTAAAACTTTTAAAAAAGGTATAAATTGATCTCTTTGTAAACCATCTTTATAAAGATCTTTTATTCTTATATTTGATGAAAAAATTACTTTTATATTTTCTTCAAATATTTTTTTAAACAATTTACCTAAAATCATTGCATCAACAATATTAGTAACTTGAAATTCATCAAAATATATTAACTTAACTTTTTTACTTAAGTCTCCCACAAATAAATCTATTCCATTTTTTTCATTTTTATTATCAAAAATAAAATTATGAAATTTAATCATAAACTCATTAAAATGAAGTCTAAGTTTTGTTTCAGTTATATTATTAAAGAAAAAATCTAATATCATCGTTTTACCTACACCAACATCTCCAACAAGATAAAAAGCTAATTTATTTTTTTTGTTTTTAAAAAATTTAGTCAATAAATTTTGATTAAAATTACTTTTGTAATAATCATTTAAATCATCAATTATCTTTAATTGATTTTTATTAATTTCAAAATTTTTATTTTTACAGTATTTTAAAAAAGAAAAATTTAAATTCATTTTTTTGTTTTAAAGTCTAGTCCATACTGTGATCTGGGTCCTTTTCTTAATCCAAATGGTCCAGAGATAAATAAAGTTAAAGGTTTGGTGCCTGGCTTAAGATCAACTCTATGTAAGTTATTTGCTGACCTAAATCCAATGTATCCTGGGGGTCTCCAATATCTGCCTGTCTCTAAAGTTTCCCAGTATCCTCCTCTTAATACAATAGTAATATAAGGAAATGTATGATTATGAACTCCTTCTCCATGATCATCTGCTAACATTTCATGAATTAAAATATTAAAAGGAAACCATTTGGGACGATGTCGCAAAAGAACATAATATCTATTCATCCACGGTTTTGCTTCACTGAATTTTGGATGAGAAGGACCTCTATCTAATACAATTTTTTTTCGACCTAGTTTTTCCAACAATTTAAGAAGCATTAATCTAACTTAATAATAGCATTATCTTTCACAACAAATAAATTTTGATCTAAAATGAAAGGTCTTGAAATTTTATCATTATCAATCTTTAAAGTTGATTTTGTTTTTCCAGTTTTAATATCAATAACTAACAATTTTCCGTTATCTGTGGTTAAATAAATATTATTAATACCAACAATAAAACCAACAGGTTTTATCATTTTTCTTTTTTTTGCTTTAAAATTTCTAAACACATCAGTTACTCGAATAATATTTCCACTATTTTTTTCAATTACGATTAGATATCCTTCTAAGGAAATAGTAAAAATATAATTTCCAATTAAACTTGGTTTTAAACTTGTATTAACTTTATTTTCCCAATTAAAACTTCCTGTAGCAAGATCGATAGAAAAAAACTGATTCTTATTATTTGAAAAAAATAGTGTATTTCCATCTGTTAAAAGATTTGAGGTTTCTAAAGAAAAAGCTGCTTCATAAGTAAAACTAGTTTGGGTCGGTAATTGCCATAATAATTCACCCTCATTTATATCAACAGCACTAATATCACCTATAGAATTTTTAAAATATAATTGATCTTTCACTATAACCATAGATAGTTTTTTTTGAGACTTAATGAGTGAATTTTCTGTTTTAATATTCCATAATTCATTTCCATTTTTCAACGAAAAACATCTTAATGTATTTGAATAATCAACTATAAAAAATTTATTTCTATAAATTTTAATTTGAGAGTTAAATGGAGCTAAGTTATTTTTAGACCATAGTATGTCTCCACTATCTAAATTTAATGCAAAATATTTTGCAATATTATCAGCTACTACTAGAGTCGAGCCATCATTTGCAAATTGTAATATTGGGTTTAATTTTTTTTCTAATTTTGAATAATAATTTTTTTTCCAAATTAATTTTGATTTTTCATCAAACTTTAATACCGAACCTTTGCTATCAAAAAATATCAAATTCTTTTCTTGAAATGATATATTAGGTTCAAATTTATGAAAATTTTTAATTTTTGAAAATTTAAATCTTGATGATTTATTAAGCTTTCCATCATAATTTAATCTTCCATCATTATTAAAGTAATTACTTTTGCTAGAGTCATTATTTATTAAATTTCCTAAATTTATTGAAACATTTGCATTAAATTCTTTTACCAAGGTTTCTTCTTCAGCAAATATCTCCTTAAATATTTCTTCGTTTTCTTTTTGAATATTTTGATTTTTTGTCCAAAATTTTGAATTCTTATTAAGTGAACAGCCAGTTATTAAAAATATATAAATTAGAAAAATTATGACTCTATTCACTTAAATCTCTATTTAACCTTTTTTTTGACTCTACTTTTAAATCTTCGTTTGCATTTTCTAGAACAAGTATTTGATTAAAAAAATTCTTTAGATTTTTGCTTTTGTCCTTTAGAATAAAAATATTCTGCCATCAAATACAGAGCATGTGATTTCCAAATACTATCAGAATTTATGATTGGCTTAAGTATGTCTAGTAAATCATTCTCTTGAACTTCATTAGCATTATAAAGAGCTTTTTTATAGATTATTAAATTTTTAATCTCATTATCTAATGATGTCTCTTGGATAATATTATCAAATAAACTGTTAATCTTTGATCTTTCAGAAATTAATTCATTATCTATTATAAAATATAAAGAAAGTGGTGAATAAGTAGAGTCATTTTTATAAATTAAATCAACTAAAGAGTTTTTAGTTTTATCTTTATTATTTTCTGTATATTCTATTACAGTAGAATTATATTTGTCTGAAATTTTCAATTTTTGTTTATCTTTATATTCTACAAATATAAAATAACTTACAAGAACAGTTAAAATAAATATAAAAATTGAAATAAGTATTTTTCTATTATTTATAAAAAAATTTCTAATTTTTTCATTTCTTGTATTACTATTAATAATAGCTGTTTCCTCATCCATAATTAAATCATATTTCGCAGAACATATTGAAGTATTCCACCATTTTTATAGTACTCGAGTTCATTTTTTGTATCTATCCTGCATAAGGTTTCAATTATTTTTATTTCACTTGAGGCATATTTTATTTCAATTTTTATCATATCTGAAGGGTTAATACCTTTTTCAATATCTATCACACTTATTAATTCTGATCCTTTTAAATCAAGGTTTTTTCTATTCATATTATTCTTAAATTGTAATGGTAAAACTCCCATTCCAATTAAATTTGATCGGTGAATTCTCTCAAAACTTTCAGCAATAACAGCCTTGATACCAAGTAATTTTGTACCTTTAGCCGCCCAATCTCTTGAAGATCCTGTGCCATATTCTTTTCCACCTATAACTACTAGATCAGTGTTTCTCTTCTTATACTCCTTAACTGCATCATACACTGGCATTACTTTTCTCTCGGGGTATAATGTTGTGTATCCTCCTTCTGTACCTGGGGCCATTTCATTTCTTATTCTAATATTTGCAAATGTGCCTCTCATCATAACCTCATGATTTCCTCTTCTTGAACCATATGAATTATAATCTTTTGGTAAAATTTGATTTTTCATAAAATATTCTCCAGTTGGGCTCTCTTTTTGAATATTCCCAGCTGGTGAAATATGATCAGTAGTAATCATATCTCCTAAAATTAATAAAGGTCTTGCATCTTTTATTGATTTAAATCCTTCAGGTTGATCTGGCAAATTTTCAAAAAAAGGTGGTTTTTTCACATAGGTTGAGCTTTCATCCCAATTATAAATACTGCTTTTTTCAGTTTTTATTTCTTGCCACTGTTTTGGTCCCTGTGAAACATTTGAATATCTTTTAATAAACATATCTGCATTTAAAGAAGTTTTTAGAGTATCTTCTATTTCTTTATTTGATGGCCAGATATCTTTTAAATAGATTTCTTTACCGTCTTTATTTTTGCCAAAAGAATCTTTATATAAATCAAAAGACATATGACCTGCTAACGCATATGCAACCACTAAAGGTGGTGATGCTAAATAATTTGCTTTAATATGTGGAGATATTCTTCCTTCAAAGTTTCTATTTCCTGATAAAACTGATACAGCATATAAATTTTCTTTTTGTATAGCTTCAATGATATTGTTTGCCAAAGGTCCTGAATTTCCTATACAAGTTGTACAGCCATATCCAACTAAATTAAATCCCAATTTATCTAAATATTTATTTAATCCAGCCTTTTCTAAGTAATCAGTAACTACTTGAGATCCTGGTGCTAATGATGTTTTTACCCATGGTTTTTTATCTAGGCCATTTTCCACAGCTTTTTTAGCTAAAAGGCCAGCCCCAATTAATACGTTGGGATTTGAGGTGTTCGTACAAGATGTTATTGCTGCAATTAAAATGCTTCCATCTTTAATTTTATAATCTGTATCTGTAACTTTTGATGAATTAAAATCTTTCTTTTTTGTAACTTCTTTAAAGCTCTCTTCAAAACTTTTTGAAGCATCTGAAAGTAAAACTTTATCCTGAGGTCTTTTAGGCCCAGAAATTGTAGGAACTATTGAAGACATGTCTAGTGTTAATTTATCTGTAAATTCAATATCAAAACTCGACCAGAGACCTTGTGCTTTTGCATATTCTTCAACTATTTTTATTGTTTGCTTGTCTCTGCCTGAGAATTCTAAATACTTTAATGTTTCTTCATCTATTGGAAAAAAACCACAAGTAGCTCCGTACTCTGGTGCCATATTTGCTATTGTGGCCCTATCTGCTAAAGTTAAATTTTTTAAACCTTCCCCATAAAACTCTACAAATTTTCCAACTACCCCTTTATCTCTCAACATTTTTACAATTGTCAAAACTAAATCTGTAGCAGTTGTTCCCTCTGGTAATTTATTCTTTACTTCAAAACCAATAACTTCTGGTATTAACATTGATATTGGCTGACCTAACATTCCAGCTTCAGCCTCGATACCACCTACTCCCCAGCCTAAAACTGATAGTCCGTTAACCATTGTAGTATGGCTGTCTGTTCCAACTAAAGTATCAGGAAAAATATAATTCTCGTCTTTTACTTTATCTGTCCAAACAACTTTAGATAAATATTCTAAATTTACTTGATGGCAAATTCCAGTTCCAGGAGGAACAATTCTAAAGTTATCAAATGCACTCTGACCCCATTTCAAAAATGAGTATCGTTCACCATTTCTTTTGAATTCTATTTCAACGTTTTTATCAAAAGAGTCTTCTTTTGCTGATTGGTCTACCTGCACGGAATGATCAATGACTAGATCTACTGTAGATAATGGATTTATCTTATTTGGATCTTTGTTTTTTTCTTTAACTGCCTCTCTCATCGCTGCTAAATCTGCTACAGCAGGAATTCCAGTATAATCCTGAAGTAAAACTCTTGCAGGTCTATATGCAATTTCTTTAATAGATTTTTTTGTTTTAAGCCAATCTTTAATTGCTATAATTTGACTTTCATTTACTGTTAAACCATCCTCATATCTAAGTAAATTTTCTAATAAAACTTTTAGTGATTTTGGAAGTTTGGAAACTCCATCTAAACCATTTTTTTCAGCTTCTATTATAGAATAATAAACATATTCATGATTGTTAATTTTAATTTTACTTTTTGAATTAAAAGAGTTTTTATTTCCTGGTTTCATATTTTATATATAAAATGTAGTAATGCTTAATAAAAGAAGTCCTGACATAACATAATTAAAGTAATTTATAAATTTATCATTTGTCGCAAATTTCCTCAAAAATTTTCCAATAAAGGTCCATAATGTGATGCTTGATATGGAAAACAAAAAAGCCAAAACTACAACCTGAGTCGCATAATTAAAGTAGTTTTCTCCTAATTCAACGTAAGTGGATACAACTATTATAGCAACTGTAACACCTTTTGGATTTAGATATTGAAAAATAAAAGTTTCTATAAATTTTACAGGGTTCTCTTTTTTACCATCATCCGAAGGTATCGAAAATGAAATTTTATATGCTAAATAAATTAAAAATAAAGTTCCTAAATATTTTATAATAGTTTGAATAACTGGAAAAAGTTTAAAGAAATTAATTAACCCAATTGATAAAAATATTACAAGTGAGGTAAAGCCTAGAGTTACTCCAAGAATATGTGGAATAGTTTTTGCAATTCCAAAGTTAAAACCAGAGTATGAGGCAACAACATTATTAGGTCCAGGCGTGTAAGCTGTTACAAACCAAAATAAAGAAATAGATAATATTTCAGGGTGCATAGCTAAGCTATCGGTAGACCATTCTCTGATTTTTGAGATGGATGAACCAAAATTACTTTTCCATCTTTATCAATTGATCCTAAAATTAAAACTTGTGAAACTACCCCTGCAATATTTTTTTCTGGAAAATTGCAAACACCTATAACTTGTTTTCCTTTTAAATTTTCCTCATTATAATAATGGGTAATTTGAGCTGAAGACTGTTTAACTCCCATCTCTTCTCCAAAATCTACTTCAATAACCAAGGAAGGTTTTCTGGCTTTTTCATTTTTTTTAACAGAAATTACAGTTCCTACTCTAATATCAACTTTTTGAAAAACATCGTATGTTATTTGTTCTTTCATAAATGCAGTATTTATATTAATTATTAGTTATGAGTACAGAAGTAAATTTAGATAAATTATATGATGATTCTGTCAAAATCTTATCTGATTTAATTGGATTCAAAACTATTTCTGGTGAGGATAATAGTGATTTAATAGATTATTGTGAAAAATATCTCAATAAATTAGGTGCATCATCTTTTAAAACTTTTGATGATGAAAAGAAAAAAGTTAATTTATTTGCAACCATCAAAGCTAATAAATCAAATGGTATTAAACCTATAATCTTATCAGGTCACACTGATACAGTACCAGTTTCAAAAGATTGGAGCACCGATCCCTTTAAAGCAACTATCAAAGGAAATAGACTTTATGGACGAGGCTCATGTGATATGAAGGGTTTCATTGCATGTACCTTAGCTTTTGCTCCAACTTTTTCAAAAATAAAACTTAATAGAGATATACATTTTTCTTTTACCTTTGATGAAGAGACTGCGTGTTTAGGTGCCCCAATATTAATTGAAGAACTTAAAAAAAGAAAAATTCAGGACGGAATTTGTATTATTGGAGAACCAACTAAAATGAAAATTATAGATGCTCATAAAGGTTGCTACGAATATACTACTTATTTTGAGGGACTAGCTGGACATAGCTCAATGCCACATAAAGGTGTAAGTGCAGTAGAATTTGCTTCTAGATACACAAATAAATTGATTGAGCTTAGAGAAGAATTAAAAAAAAGAACTCCAAACGATTCAATATTTGATCCACCTTTTTCAACACTACAAGTTGGTGGAATATTTGGTGGGATAGCACACAATGTAATAGCTGATAAATGTCGTGTCGAGTGGGAAACAAGACCAGTAATAAAAGAAGATGGAGTTTTTTTAAATCAAGAAATAGATAAATATGCAAATGAAATTCTTTTACCTGAGATGAAAAAAATATTTCCAAACTCTAAAATAACAAAAAAAATTATTGGCGAAGTTGTAGGTTTTAATCGTGTCAAAGACTCAGAAGCATGCGAACTGGTCTCAAGTTTAACTGGTGACAATTCGAGAGAAGTTGTTTCTTTTGGAACTGAAGCTGGACTATTTCAAGAAATTGGTATTAGTACAGTTGTGTGTGGTCCAGGTTCTATTGAGCAAGCACATAAGGTTGATGAATTTATAGAACTTAATGAATTAAAAAAATGTTTAAATTTTTTAGATGGTTTGAAGAAACAATCTACTTTAAATTAGCTCCAGCCTCCAACAGCTTTAACCTCTAAAAATTCTTCCAAACCATGTTGACCAGCTTCGCGACCAATACCTGAATGTTTAAATCCTCCAAATGGTGCATCGACTGCAATACCTGCACCATTAACATCAACCATTCCAGATCTTACTCTTCTTGAAACTCTTTTAACTTTTTCTGGGTCTTGAGTTTGAATGTAATTTGTTAAACCATAAGGAGTATCATTTGCAATTCTAATAGCTTCATCTTCATTTTCAAATGGTATAACCGATAAAACTGGACCAAAAATTTCAGTCCTTGCAATGTCCATATCGTTATTAACATCTGCAAACACCGTAGGTTTTACAAAATATCCTTTTTCAAACCCCTTAGGTTTTCCAGGTCCACCTGCAATTAATTTTGCACCCTCATCTATTCCTTTTTTGATTAAGGTTTGTATTTTATTATATTGAGTTTCAGAAATCACAGGCCCAATATGTTCTCCTTCTTTTTTAGGATCACCTACCTCAAAATTTTCTGTATATTTTTTTAATCTTTCAATAGCTTCATTATACATCGATTTTTCAACAAGCATTCTTGTTGGAGCATTACATGATTGTCCTGAATTTCTAAAACATCTTAATGCACCTCTCTCAATGGCTTCAGGATCAGCATCTTTAAAAATTATATTTGCTCCTTTACCACCTAATTCTAAACTCACTCTTTTAAAATCTTTTGCAGCGTTTTGTGAAATCAAAGCTCCTGCTCTTGTTGATCCAGTAAATGAAATCATATTTACATCAGGATGACTAGTCAAAGCATCACCAGTTGTAGCTCCATCTCCATTAACTAAATTAAATACTCCTGCTGGAAATCTAGTCTCATCTATAAGTTCTGCTAAAATCATTGACGATAACGGAGCAAGTTCAGATGGTTTTAAAACCATTGTACAACCAGCTGCTAATGCTGGCATTACTTTTAAACAAACTTGATTCATTGGCCAATTCCATGGAGTAATTAAAGCACACACTCCTTTAGGCTCATAAATTAATCTTTGATTAGGAGCATGTTCTCCAAGAGGTTTTTCAAATTCAAAATTCTTTAGATATTTTATAAAGGATTTTAAGTGAGCAGCTCCAGTGCCAGCTTGTAACTTTGTTGCAAAATCTTTTGGAGCTCCCATTTCAGTAGTAATTGCATCTGCGATATCTGCCCATCTTTTTTTATAATTTTCATAGAGTTTCTCTAATAGTTTTATTCTTTCTTCTTTTGTTGAAAATGACCAAGAGCTGTATGCTTTTTTTGCTGAACTAACTGCAAAGTCAACATCTTCCTTATTTCCTAAAGATATGACAGCGCAATTTTCTTCCGTTGCTGGATTAATAACTTTGATCTCTTCTTTACTTTTTGATGCAGCCCATTTTCCATCAATATAAAAATTTTTTTTATTTTCCATCCCAGACTCCTAACCTTTCCTTATTTTTTTGCAAACAGATTTGTTAACTCATATACAATTGTAGCAGCTGCGAGAGAAGTGACTTCTGCATGATCATATGCTGGTGAAACTTCAACCACATCGGCAGAAATAAGATTTAGACCTGATAATCCCCTTATTACATTAACCATTTCTCTTGTGGTCATTCCTGCAATTTCTGGTGTGCCAGTGCCAGGTGCAAATGCTGGGTCTAACACATCTATGTCAATTGATAAATATAAAGGATTATTTCCTACTCTTTTTTTTATTCTTTCAGCTATTTTGTCGGTACCTTGAGTTTGAAATTCATCACAATGTATTATCTTAAATCCAAAACTTTCATCATTTTTAATATCATCTCTACTATACAAAGGACCCCTAATACCAACATGCATTGATGCATCATCTAGAAATAAATTTTCCTCTCTTGCTCTTCTAAAAGGAGTTCCATGAGTATATGGAGCACCAAAATAAGTATCCCAAGTATCTAAATGAGCATCAAAATGAACTAACGCTACCGGACCATTGTTAATTTTATTTATAGCCTTAAGTAATGGAAATGCAATTGTATGATCGCCTCCTAGACTAATAATTCCACCTACTTTATTTAATAACTCTTCTGCACCAACTTCTATTTGTTTTATTGCTTCATCTATATTGAATGGGTTACAAGTAATATCCCCTGCATCAGCAACTTGTTGAACTTTGAAAGGCTCTACATCGTAGCTTGGATGATAATTTGTTCTTAAATGTCTTGAGGCTTGTCTAATACTTTGAGGGCCAAATCTAGCTCCTGGTCTATAACTTGTACCAGCATCAAATGGAATTCCAACTATCGCAACATCGCAACTTTCAACATCTCTTAATTCGGGTAATCTTGCAAATGTTGATGGTCCAGCAAACCTTGGTACTTTAGTTCCACTTACTGGCTGGATTGGATCTTTATTTCTTTTTTTTTTCACAGTAAAATTGTATCACATTCTTTTAAATTGGAATATCTTCTATATGTAAATTTATGAACTTAATTAGATTAATTTTATTGTCTTTATTTATCTTAACTCAAGCACAAGCTGATACAATTTATAACTTGATAAAGATTCCTAATCTTGAAGTTTATGAGATAAATACTTCAAATAAACTAAGATATGTTTACGCTAAACAACCATTCACGATAGGTGTAAATAACAATATTAATTGTTTTAATTCAGAAAAAAAATTTCTAGATAAAAAATATAAGATTATTAAAAAAAATTTAGATAGATATGATCAAAAATTTCTAAGAAAAATAAATCTAAAATACATTGTTCTTTGTGAGGATTTGTCTATATCAAAAATTAAAACTGCTGGTATCCCAGATAATGTAATGAAAACTTTAATTCTAGACTTAAAATTTAATGAAAGTTATTTTGAAAGAGTAATTCATCATGAAGTATTTCATATAATAAATGACAGTTATAAAGAATTATTTAATGAAAAAATATGGTCAAATTTGAATGTTGAAAATTTTAAATATTCAGAATGTTCTACATGTACCAATAAAATAGGATTAGATACTTATAAAAAGACAGATGGGTTTTTCACTGAGTATTCTAGGTCAACAGCTTCCGAGGATATGGCTGAAGTTTTCTCGCATTTAATGATTGATTCAGATTTAAGTAATATTGATCCTATTTTAAATAAAAAGATTCAATTTATTAAAAAAAATTTATTAAAAATTGATAAAGACTTTATTTTATGATTGAAAAAGTTAAGGCATCTAGATCTGAAAAAGTAATTTTTATTTTCATAATTACTTTAGCAATTTTTTCGTTAGGTTCTTTCCTTCTAATAAAAAATAAATGCTTATTTGTTAAAGATTATGATCCTAATAAAATTAAATTTGATAATCCTGCTAACATAGCCATATTAAGTATACCTTGTGGAAATGTTATAATTCAACTTTATCCTGAGATTTCTCCTAATGGAGTTAAAAGATTTATAACTCTGGTAAAATCCAGGGCTTATGATGATGTTGCTTTTCATAGAGTAATTAAAGATACACTTGTTCAGGCTGGAGATTTAGAGTTTGGGAAGAGAGGGAATATAGATTATGGAAAAATTGGGACAGGAAAATCAGGATTAGGAACTATCAATTCTGAAGTAGATGCACCTTTTGATTTTGATAAAGGTAGTGTTGCTTTAGCTAGAACACAAAAATACAATACCGAAGATAGCCAGTTCTTTATTGTGCTGAGAGATGAACCTTTGTATGAAACTGAATACACTCCTATTGGAAAAGTAATTTATGGCTTAAAAGCTCTAGAAAAAATTAAATATCTAGACAAGTCTCAATATGTATTAAGACCTGACTTTATAAATTCAATTAGGATGTTAATTAACTAAAGGTTTACCAGTAGCTAAGGTATGCTTTATTCTATCTTGGGTTTTTTGAGTTTCAATTAATCTCATAAAAGCATCAAGTTCTAATTTAAATAAATCATCTTCTGATAAAGTTTTATCAATTGAGGTATCTCCTCCACTTAAGACATGTGCTAATTCTTTCGCGACTACAACACCATGATCTAAAATAACTTTATCATTATAAAGTTTATCTAAAATTTTATCCATTTCTCCTCTTACAGCCTTGCCTGGTAGTTTAAATTTAAATTCATTTGGCGCTTTAAAACTTTTATTTTCCATGAGTATTTTTTTAGAAACTTCTAATAAACTGTTTCTATTCATTATTTTCTTATCTTCTGGTCTTAAATATTTCATTGGTTCTGCCTCAACTGGAGAGGTAGCTGTTTTCCCATAACCAATTATATCAAAAACTTTAAGTGGTGCGTAATTTGGATCTGCCTTTGCCTCTTCAGTACTTAGCCATCTTGCTAGCATTTCTTTGCAACCACCACCAGCCGGAATTAATCCAACAATAGTCTCAACTAATCCAACGACAATGTTAGTATGTGATGCAACAAAATTACTTTGTACCATAACTTCAAATCCTCCACCTAAAGTTAATCCTGATGGAGCTGAAATAACTGGATGTTTTGAATATTTTAGATGTTTACATGTTTCTTGAAAATATTTGATAAATTTTTCAATTGATTTGAAATCCTTTTTATCAGCAAACTGCATTGTATAAGTTAAGTTTACTCCAGCAGAAAACTGCATACTTTCATTTATTATAATTAAAGGTTTGTCAGTAGCTTTTTTTAAAGCATCCATTGAGTCATAATCCAATGCATTAGCTTTAGTAGTAAATTCAACAATGTTATAATCATTAAACCTATAAATTTTTGCAGAGTCGTTTCCATCTAGGCTAGATGCTGTTTTTTTAACTTTCCCTAAAGTTTCTATGTTCGTATATTTCTGTCTCTCACCATAAAAATCTTCATTTTTAGTTTTTGATAAGTTTTCTAGAAATTTATTACCTGCAAAATCATCAACTCTATTAAAGAAATCTTTTACACCTATTTCTTCAAGCATCTCAAAAGGACCTTTGGCCCAGTTAAAACCTAGTCTCATTGCCTCATCTATATCATTAAATTCTCTTGTAATATTTGGAACTAATGAGGAAGCATATTTGATTATTTTTGATAAAACTGACCAAGCATATTCACCATACTTATCTTTTCTATTGATTAATTTCTTTAGATCCACTTTATCCGATTTAACATCAATCTTTTTACTAAGAGAGTAATCTCCAGTTTCAAGGTTGATAGCTTCCATGATTTTATTGGCTCCAGTTTTGTTCATTCGATAAAAACCGCCCTTACCTTTTCTTCCTGTATAGCCTGTCTCAATTAGTTTTTTTACTAGTGGAATTTCTTTTGCAACTTGATGAAACTCATCTGTTTCTGGTAATTCTTTAATAAAGCTTTTCAATACATCAGCCATTAAATCAATGCCAATTAAATCATACAATCCAAATACACCTGTTTTAGGAATACCCATCGGTCTTCCAAAAATTGCATCTGCTTCTTCAACAGAAAGCTTCATCTTAAAAGCTTCAGTCATTGCAACTTGCATTGCATAAACACCAACTCTGTTTCCTAAAAAACCAGGAGTATCATTGCAAACAATTGCCCCCTTACCTAGTTCAATTTCACAAAATTCTTTAAGCTGATTAATTTTATTTAGATCATTATTCTCATTTTTAACAATTTCTAATAATCCCATGTATCTCACTGGATTAAAAAAATGCGTAATACAAAAATCTTTTTTTTCAACATCTGATAAATGTTCAGACAAAACTTTGATAGGAATTGAAGATGTATTGGATGAAACTATTGCACCATCTTTTCTTACTTTAAAAATTTTTTCATAAATTTCATGTTTGATATCAATTCTCTCAACTACCGCCTCTACAATCCAATCAGCATCTTTTACGACATCAAAATTATCTAGAATATTTCCAACTTTAATATTATTTATTTTTGATTTATCAATTAATAGAGGGGGTCTTGATTTGTGAATTCTTTCTCTGGCTTTTTCACTTATTTCTGTTTTTAAATCAAGCAGCGTAACAGGTACATTGGCATTACATAAGTGAGCTGCAATACCACTACCCATTGTTCCTGAGCCAATCACTACTACGTTCTTAATCTTCATGAAATAATTTTACTATCGATTTATTCCTCTGAGTCTTTCAGATCTTCTTCTTAAAAGCTCAGCGGTAACCAATATTAAAGTAGATAAAATAATTAAACAAGTTGCAACTGCTAGAATTGTAGGACTTAATTGCTCTCTTAAACCTGTCCACATTTGAATTGGTATAGTTGTATTTTCAAGTCCAGCCAAAAATAAAACAACTACAACTTCATCAAATGATGTTACGAATGCAAATAGCCCACCAGAAATTACACCAGGTAAAATTAATGGTAAAGTAATCTTCATAAAAGTATTTACAGGATTACTTCCAAGACTTGCTGCGGCTCTTGTTACGCTGTGATCAAAACCAGATAAAGTAGCTGTAACGGTAATCACCACAAAAGGAGTACCTAAAATAATATGTGCTAAAACAATTCCTGTATGTGTTGCTGCTAAACCTGCTTTAGCCATAAAGAAAAAAATTGCTACACCTGAAATAATCAAAGGAACAATCATAGGAGAGATCAATACTGCCATTATGATTCCTTTGTAAGGCATATGCCTGCTGCTTAAACCTAAAGCAGCTACAGTACCAAGTAGAACTGAACCAATTGTTGCAAAGATTGCAATTATAAAACTATTCTTAGCAGCTAAACCCCATGGATTTTTAGTTCCATAAATCATATCCTTATACCATCTTAATGAGAAAGCATCTGGGTCCAAACTTTTCATACCATCAGAGAAACTTAAAAATTCTTCAGCATTAAAAGATAGTGGAAAGATTACAAATAAAGGCGCAATTAAAAAAAAGAATACTGAACCACAAATAAATAAATAAAAATAGTGCCAAATTCTGTAATGTAGTTCTGTATGTTTTGGTAAAGCCATTTTTTTTATCCTAATTTAATATTGTCTATTCCAACTAATTTATTATAAACCCAATAAATTGCTAAAACTCCAGTAAGCAACATTAGACCCATTGCAGATGCAAAGCTCCAATCAAGTGTACTCTTCATGTGGAATGCAATTTGGTTACTAATCAGTGTTCCTGAAGCTCCTCCTACTAAAGCAGGAGTTATATAATATCCTATAGCTAAAATAAAACACAACAAACAACCAGCTCCAATTCCAGGAATTGTTAAAGGAAAATAAACCTTCCAAAAAGCAACAATTGGTGTTCCACCTAATGATTTTCCAGCCCTCATTAAGCTTGGTGAAATAGTTTTCATTACACTGTAAAGGGGTAAAACCATAAAAGGCAATAAAATTTGTGTCATTGCAACGTATGTTCCAGTTTTGTTATACATCATTTCTGGTCTTGCATCATCAGCAACTAAACCTATTCCAACAAAAAAATCATTTACCACCCCTTGTTGTTGCAACAAGATCATCCAACTGGCAGTTCTTACAAGTAATGATGTCCAAAATGGAAGCAGGACACAGATCATTAATAAGTTGCTATACTTCATGGGTAAAGTAGCTAACAAATGAGCTATAGGATAGGCCATCAAAAAACAAAACAATGTTACAAAGAATGCAATCTCCAAAGTTCTTAGCCATAAAATTCTATGAATTCTTCTATCCTCTGCAACACTAACTATTTCTCCACTTTCATTTTGATACATATCCATACCTTTTAGATATTTTTGACCAGTAATTGCTGGAGCTCTTCTTTTGATTGCTTGCCAATATTCAATATTAGCCCATCTTTTATGAACAGACATTATTTGTTCTTTGTAATTTCCTTCTTCAAAGTTTTTTGATTTTCTTCTCAGTTTTTTAATAATACTTTTAAATCCATTTTTCGTATAATTAAGCTGGGTTGACAATTTACCCTCACGTTTTTCATCAACTAACTTTCTAAAATCTAAATAAAAAGCTTCAAAAACTTCTTCTTCTGGTAATTCTTTTCCATCCCACTTTTCCATTGCTTTAAATGTTTTAGGAAGCATTTCAGTTACCATTTTATCATCAATACTTCTCAAGAGCATGTCACCAATTGGGAACACGTAAGTAATAATCAAAAATAATAATAATGGAGCAACAAGTAAAAAAGCTTTTATCTTATTTCTTCTCTCAGCTTTCTTTAGACTTACCTCTAAAGGTATTCCGTCTGTTGTTAAAATTTTTTGTGTTTCTGAGCTCATAAATAAAAAAGGGCGGTTATTAAATAACCGCCCTTAAATTATAATATATAATTAAGTTTAATAAAACTTAAATTATAGACCAGCTTTCATTGCTTCCCACTTCTCACCAAGCTCAGTTCCGTTGTCAGCCCAGAAGATAGGGTCAACTAAGAAATAGTTTTTAGTGTTTTGTGGTGCTGTTGGCATTTGTGGTACCATATTAGTCTTACCATCTTTATACCAAGGCTCTCCTGCTTCCATAATTGCTATAGAAGATTTTCTCCAAGGAGCATATGCAATATATTTTGCACTTCCAGCTAACATTTCTGTACTAGTCATCATAGCTAAAGCTTTCTTAGCCATACCATTAGCATCGTTTGGTCCACCCTTAACTTGAACGAAATACTCGTAGTCAAGACCTTGTCCATCCCATACTTGTACGATTGGCGCACCTTCTCCAACTTCAGCATTGAAGAATCTACCATTCCAACCTGTAGCCATTACAACTTCACCTGAAACTAATAGTTCTGGTGGTTGAGCACCTGCAGACCAAAATACACATCCACCTTTTGGATCTGTACATAGTTCTTTGATCTTGTTCATAGCTCTTTCAACACCTTTTTCAGTATTCAAAGCTTTGTAGATTTTATCTCCACCTTTTCCTGGTTTAATACCATCTGCAGCTAAAGCGATCTCTAAGTTAGTCAAAGCGCTTGTATAGATAGCTCTTTTTCCAGGGAATTTTTTTGTGTTAAAGAAATCTTTGATAGTCTTTGGAGTGCCTTTAACATTATTTTTGTTATAAGCATAGTTCCAAGAATATAAAATATTTCCTACAGCACATTTACTTGGCATTGAAGTAAAGAAGTCTTTACTTGCAGGAGTTCCATCTGGCGCTGGTGGGAAGTCTTTGTCAAAATCAAATTCAACAAATAATCCTTCATCGCAACCATTAATAGTATCCATAGCAAATACGTCAATTATATCCCACGTGATTTTGCCAGCCTCTTTTTGTGCTTTGATCTCAGATAATCCACCTGAATAATCAACCCAGTTGATAGTTATACCAAGGGCTTTACCAGTAGGATCACCATAACCTAACTTTTGAGACTCTGTGTAAGCTCCACCCCAAGACACTGCAGTTACTGCAAATGCTGAAGTAGTTACAGAGATAGCAAAAGAAATGGCTAGTAATAATTTACTAAGTGTTTTCATTTTTCCTCCGTTTAAACGTTTTTTTATAAAAACAGATTACAACAAGATCGATAATGAGAGTCAACAGCCCTTTTGACTATATTATACAAAGATTTGGGGTTGTTTATTTTGGGTCTAATGCTCTCGCATCATCACTGTTCCAACCAATTTTGATGTCTTTACCAAGTTTGATGTCCATGTTAGCTGAACTATTTGGAACTTTTAAAATAAATTGATCGTTTCCCAGTACGTTAATACGAACTCGTGTATGATCTCCATGATATATTACTTCTTCAATCTTGCCTGAATGAATGTTATCCATTTTATCACTTGGATTAATTAGTGCTCTTTCAGGTCTCAAAGAAATTTTTGTTTTTTCACCTTTTCCTTTTACAGATATAGGATTTGCTAAAATTTCTGTATTAGCTACTTTCACTTTGCACTTTCCACCTGAAATATCTGAAACCTCACCCGCAAATGTATTGTTCTCTCCAATAAATTCTGCAACAAAAGAGTTAACAGGCTTTTCATAAAGTTCATCAGGGCTTGAAAGTTGTTGAACCTTTCCATCATTAAAAACTGCAATTCTATTTGACATAGTAAGAGCTTCACTTTGGTCATGTGTAACATAAACAACTGTTACACCAATATTTTCATGAATATGTTTAATTTCATACTGCATGCTCTCTCTCAAATTTTTATCTAAAGCTCCTAATGGCTCATCCATTAAAACTAATTGTGGATCAAACACCAAAGATCTTGCAACTGCTACCCTTTGTTGCTGACCTCCCGATAATTGTCCTGGCATCCTATCAGCAAAACCTTGAAGGGATACCATTGATAATGCTTTATCAATTTTTTTATCTGCTTCATCTTTTGGAATTTTTCTTACCCTTAAAGGAAACGCTAAATTTTCGTAAACAGTCATATGTGGAAATAAAGCATAATTTTGAAATACCATGCCTATTCCTCTTTTATGTGGAGGAATACTTGAAATTGCTTTTCCATCTAAATAAATTTCACCATGGGTAGGTGTTTCAAATCCTGCTAACATCATTAAACAAGTGGTCTTGCCAGAACCAGAAGGTCCTAACATGGTAACAAATTCACCTTCTTCAATATCTAATTGAAGATCTTTTACGACAAGTATTTTACCGTCATAACTTTTATCTACTTTATCAAATTTTACGAATTCTTTATTCATTGAAATAAATTTATGAATTTAAAACATTTGTAAGTATAAATATCAACCCCTAATAACTAGCTTTTAACATGAAGTTCTTTAGAAAAGTTACAAAATAATTCATAACCCTTGTCTGTAACTCTAATTGCTTCAGATGCTTCAACTCCCCAATTTCCAAATTGCATCACTGCAATCATATGAAAAGTAACATTATGTTGTAAGACTGTCATATCATTTTTAGAAATATTTAAAGTATGTTCTCCCCAATCAGGTGGATATCCTATACCAATGGAATATCCAGTCCTTGAAGTTTTTTCTATTCCATATTTATCTAATACTTTCCAAAAAGCTTGGGCAACATCATCAGCAGTATTTCCTTCTTTAACTAGATCTATTCCTGCCTGAAGTGCTTCATTCGTCTTCTTCATAGTATCAATTTTTTTTTGGTCTGGTTTTCCAAGTAGAACTGTACGAGCCATAGGACAGTGATATTTCTTATTAACACCTGATAATTCAATGATTGTAGCTTCTCCTTCTACAAATTTATCTTCTGACCATGTTAAATGTGAAGCAGATGTACCTTTTCCAGTTGGTATCATTGGAACTATGGATGAATAATCTCCCCCAAAATCAGGAGTTCCTTTTATTAATGTTGCATAAATCTCTGAAACTGCATCGCATTGTCTTACTCCAGGACTAACAACTTCAAAAGCTTTTTTCATTCCTAGTTGGGAAATTTCAGCTGCGGCTTTCATATATTTTATTTCGGCATCAGATTTTATAACTCTCACCCAATTAACTAATCTTTCACAATCTAAAATTTTTGCATTCGGCAAACCTTGTTTTATTTTTTCAAAACAATAAGCTGTAAAATAATGACTATCCATTTCGAGGCCAATGGAAAGTTTATCCCACTTTTTTTCTTTAATTAAATCTACTAGAGCATCATATGGATGAAGTGGCCAAGTATGAATATATCTTTCATGATACTTAATTATATTTTCATCTTTTAGATAAGTTTTTATATATGCGCCTCCAGCATCTTGATTTCTTACAAAACAAATTGGTTCTTCAGCATTGACATGAACTATAGCACATTGGGCATAATAAAATGACCAAGCGTCATAACCTGTTAAATAATTCATATTTGATGGGTCTTGTGAAATTAAAAGGTCAATGCCCTTTTTCTGCATAGAAGCTTGAACTTTTTTTAATCTTGATTTGTATTCTTCGTTAGTAAAATTCATAATCTAATTATTAAACAATTCGCCATAACCTACAACTTCATTCTTAAAATCAATCTGTTTCAGTGTATCCCAAATCAAAGTTTGATTACTAGATAAAACTATTTTACCCATTTTTTTTTCTAAATCTTTGATAATTGAAAGCACTGGTAATGCAGTACAAGAAACAAATAAAGCATCACTATTATTTAAATCTATTTTAGAAAGTGCATCAAATAAATATTCTGGATTAACTTTTCCTATATCTAAATCTGAGGCTATATCAAAATAGGTTAGCTCAGAGATATTTATTTTTTCTTTTTTAAAATAATTGATGACTGATTGATTTATTTCATTAGTGTAAGGAGTAAAGATTGATAGTTTTTCTATCTTGAGAGCTTTTAGTGCATTTATTGTGGATGTTATTGGTGTTGTGACTTTGGTATTAGGCTTTGCTAAATTAACTTTTTCAAAAATAGTTGAATACCCTGCTGCGATTGTTCCAGAAGTACATCCATATGCTACACAATCAAGTTTTTGGTCAGGTAAAATATTTTTTGTTACTTTAGGAATATCATCTGCCATTTTTTTTAACATTTCAGTAGTCAAGGGATTATAACTTTGAATTCTATTACAATATAAATCTATCTCTTTACCATAAATTACATTATTGAAATCTTTTTCGATTCTAAAATCACTTGCTAAAGTAATTAAACCTACTCTAGGGTTATGTTTTTTGATAAATTCTGGTTTTATTTTGGTTAGTTTCATTTAAAGTCTGATTAAATATATATTGATTAAATAGTCTAGTTAAAATACAGTCTTAATCGAGCGATACATAACTCGTCGATATTTATAAAATACGAAAGTGGGATCAATCGTCTTAGATTTAATTATTTAAGGAGGTTAGAATGAAATTTGGATATTTTTGCAACACCACTAATTGGGATCATAAACCATATAATCAATTGTTAGACGAAACTAAAGAGATCACAACTTATTGTGATGAAAATAACTGGAATTCTATTTGGTATACAGAACACCACTTTAATCATGAAGGAATGGAGTCTTGCACGAATCCATTAATGATGGGTGTTGATGCGGCTGCTAGAACTAAACAAATTAGGATTGGCCAAGCTTGTAATGTAATTACATTTCATAACCCAATCCGTCTTGCTGAAGACATAGCGTTACTTGATCAATTATCTGGAGGTAGAGTCGAGGTTGGTATTGGTAGAGGAATTTATGGAAGAGAGGCAATTAATATGAATAAAGAAGCCGATCTTAAAGACCAAGCTAAAAACTTTAGATTATTTGATGAGTCTTTAACAATTATGAAAAAAGCTTGGACCGAGGAGTTTTTTAGTCATAAAGGAGAGTTTTACACTTATCCATCACCAAACTTTGTTTGGCAACATGACATGAGCCCTCCAAGTGAAAAATTTTTAGACACAAAAACAAATGAAATAAAAAAAATAAGTATTGTTCCAAAGCCTAAACAATCACCCCATCCTCCTATATGGCAAGTTGTTGATGGTGCTAGATCGATTGAGTGGGCTGCACAAAATGGTTTAAATACAATTATGTGGATACCAACTGTTAAAGCACTTAAGAAAAGGTTTGAGATATATAAAGATGCAAAATCAAAAGCTGAAAATAGAGATGTTCCATTAGGAGAGGGTATATCTTTAGTGAGAGATATGTTTGTTGCTGAAACCATGGAAGAAGCAGAAAAAATGGCAGATGATATTCCTAAAGTAACAAAAAATATTTTACCTGACCAAAAACTTGATTGTGTAGCATATGGATGTACTTCTGGA
>JACWDG010000007.1 GCA_014654245.1 Pelagibacterales bacterium SAG-MED09 | reverse complement strand
TAATATTGTTGGTGTTTATAATCTTTTAGAAAGTTTTAAAACTTTTTCAAAAACAAATAATTCCAAATTAATTCATATTTCCACAGATGAGGTTTATGGTGATATATTAACTGGTAGATCGAATGAAAAATATCCATATCAACCAAGCTCACCCTATGCAGCAAGTAAAGCTGCTTCTGACCATTTGGTAAGTTCTTACGTAAGAACTTATAATTTACCTGCAATAGTGACTAATTGTTCAAATAATTATGGTCCAAAACAACATCCAGAAAAATTAATCCCAAAACTTATTTATAATATCTTAAATAACAAACCCCTACCTATTTATGGTAAAGGAACAAATTCTAGAGAATGGATTTATGTAAAAGACCACTGTGAGGCTTTGTTAAAAGTTTTTTTAAAGGGCAAAATTGGTGAATTTTATAATATAGGGTCTAATAAAAATATGAATAATTTAGAAGTTACTAAAGAGCTTTTAAAAAGATCAAAAAAATTAGTTGAGATAGGCAATAAAGTTAAAATAAATTTTGTAAAAGATCGTCCAGGACATGATGTTAGATATGCGTTAAATAGTAATAAAATAAAAAAAAAACTAGGCTGGAAACCAAAAACAAAATTTTCAAAAGGAATAAAAATGACTTTAGAATGGTATATTAGAAATAGATCTTATTACAAAACTCTATCAAAAAGAGATATTGTAAGTAGATTGGGAAAAAGATGATTAAAAAAGGCATTATATTAGCTGGTGGTAAAGGAACTAGAATGAGTCCTTTAACAAAGGCTGTAAACAAACAATTACTTCCAATATACGACAAACCTTTAATTTTTTATCCATTATCAATTCTGATGTTAGCAAAAATTAAGGATATCTTGATAATTGTTAATAAGGGCCAACTTGAGCAGTATAAAAAAATTCTTCCAAATGGAAATAATTTAGGAATTAAGATTAATTATTTAGAGCAAAACGAACCTAGAGGATTACCAGATGCATTTGTAATTGGTGAAAAATTTATTGGAAAAGAAAATGTTGCAATGATTTTGGGTGATAATTTTTTTTATGGACAAAGTTTAAGTAAATTACTTTTAAATAATACTAAATTGAATAAAGGTGCTAGAGTAATTTTGCATAAAGTTTCAAAGCCAGAGTTGTTTGGAGTTGCAAAAATAAATCAAAAAAATAAAATTATAAAAATTAAAGAAAAACCAAAGAAATTTTTTTCTGATTTAGCTATTACTGGATTATATTTTTTTGACAATCATGTAGTTAAATATGCAAAAAAACTTAAACCATCAAAACGAGGAGAAGTAGAAATTGTAGATTTATTAAATTTTTATAAATCAAAAAACCGATTATTTGCTGACTTAATTGGCAGAGGTGGGGCGTGGCTTGACACAGGATCTATGGATGATTTTTACAAAACTAGTACATTTGTTTCTTCAATTGAAAATCAACAAGGACTTAAAATTGCTTGTTTGGAGGAAATAGCTTTTAACAATAAATGGATAAATAAAAATAATATTAAAGATTCAATAAAATTTTATGGAAATTGTGACTACTCAAGATATTTAAAGAAGCTAATTTAAATGAGGATTATCAAAACAAAATTTAAAGATTTAGTAATAATTGACTCAAAAAATTTCTACGACAACCGAGGTTATTTTAGAGAAATTCTTGTTGAAAAAATAATTAAAAAAAAATTTAAATTTAATGTGGTATCTAACTCTAAAAAAAATGTACTTAGAGGTTTACATATGCAAAAAAATTTTCCCCAAGGCAAATATGTTTCAGTACTCAAAGGAAGTATTCTCGATGTGGTTGTTGATTGTAGAAAAAATTCAAAAACTTTTGGAAAACATTTTAAAATTATTATCAGTGATAAAAATGCTAAATCAATTTATGTTCCGCCTGGTTTTATTCATGGTTTTGTTGGACTTAAAAAAGAAAATTTAGTTTTATACAGCTGTACTCAATATCGAAATAAAGACTCAGAATTTGGTGTTATTTGGAATGATAAAGATTTAAAAATTAATTGGGGAATAAAAAAACCAATTCTATCATTAAAAGATAAAAAAAATGTTAGATTTAATGATATTAAATTCTGAATGGAAAAAATAAAAATCTATTGTTTGTGCATACATAATGAATTGCTAGATAAAGTAAAAAAAATTGGCTATGAGCCAGTTGGTTTAGGTCAAAATTATTTTGAGGATAGTTGGCTAAGAGACAATACTCTAAAAAATATTTCTAATAAAAATATCTATTATGGTGAATATTCGTTTCATTACTGGATTTGGAAAAATCAAATAGATATTTTTAAAAAAAAAAATTGGGTTGGATTTTGTGCATACAGAAGATTCTGGTTAAATAATAACGAAATAAATAATTCAGAAACAAGATTCGAAAATAAAATTTTAAAAGAAGTACCAAAATCTTGGGATAGTTATGATGTAATTTTAGCTGAAAAAATTAATTTAGAAAAAATTAAATTTATAAAGATTTTAAAATATGGTAAATTAGCAATGGTTAACAACCCCAAATCAATTTTTAAAAGTGGAAGAACTATAAAATTTCATTTTGATATGTTTCATGGAAATGGAGTACTCGATAAAGCAATTAAAGTGCTAAATAAAAATGATAGAAATGATTTTAAATACTATGTGTACAATAATAATTCATTTAATCAGGCAAATATGTTTATATGTAAATCACCGCAACTATTAATGAGATATTACGATTGTATTTTTGAATGGCTTTTTAATTGTGAAAAAATTTTTGGTTTTAATCTTAATGGTTACGGTAAGATAAGATTATATGCATTTTTAGCTGAGAGATTTTTACCATTTTGGTTTAAGAAATACTCAAAATGTCTTGATTGGCCAATTTTATTTAATGATTTAAGAAATGAGAATTTTCGATGAAGATAAAAAAAATTATAATGACTGGTGGAAGTGGAAGATTTGCCAAAGTTTTTAAAAAGATAAAAAAAAAGGGAAAATTTTATTTTCCCTCTAAAAAAACTTTAAACTTGAAGAATCTTGGCTCAATCAAAAAGTATTTGAAAAAAATCAAACCAGATTATTTAATACATTGTGCTGCTTTATCAAGACCAATGGATATTCATGAAAAAAATATTGAGGAGAGTATAACTACAAACATAATTGGAACTTCAAATATTGTAAAAGTTTGTAGTCAAGAAAAGATTAAACTCATCTATTTTTCAACAAATTATGTTTATCCAGGAATAAAGGGTAACTACAATGAAAATGATCCAGTTTTCCCAATAAATAAATATGCATTATCTAAATTTGGTGGAGAATGTGCGGTACAAATGTATGATAACTCGTTGATTTTAAGACTTTGTATGACAGAAAAACCTTTTGTGCATAAAAAAGCCTTCAATGATGTTGAAACAAACTTTATGTATCACCATGAATTTGCAAAAAATCTTCTAAAATTAATTGATTATAAAGGAATCCTGAACGTCGGAGGCCCTACAAAAATTATATATAACTTTGCAAAACAGACTAACAAAAAAGTTTTACCAGTTTCATCTAAAAAAATACTTGGTAAGCAATTTCCAAGAAAACAATCAATGAATATAAATAGATATCTAAAAATTATTAAATAAAAAATTAGTCATTATTTCTTAATTTTTTTGAGATATTTTTTTATAATATTGTTCTCGTATACTCTATTAATTAACCCTTTTTTTGAAATTTTTGATTTAAAGAAGCCAGTAACGAAATTTTCTTGACTATATTCTTTTATAGCATTTGGCCTTTTAAATCTATAATCAATAAAATGTGGATTTAGCTTTTTGTTGTTATGTAAATTCTTACTATAGCTCAACTTCTTTTTATTTATATTAAATAACACTATGGAATCAAAATACTCTATAGAATAAATTTTTTTAGACAAATCATTCATTCTTTTTTTAACCATGGGATTTCTTCTATGTAAATTCTCGATAATATTAGTAGTAAAATTGATTAAAGAATTTTTTGATGGATTTTTAAAACCCTTATAATTCATAAAACTTGTATGAGTATCTTCAATTAAAATTACACCTCCATTATTCATATTTTCAACTGACTCCATTAAAGTAGTAATTTGTTGAAGATTCGTATGACCACCATCATCTATCAAGATATCTATTTTTCCATTTTTATTATAAAAATCTTTCCAAAAAGCTGGGTCTGATTGATCCCCAATAAAAATTTTAAATCCGTATTTTTCAAATTTCTTAGCCTCTGGATTTAATTCAATGCCGATAATTTTAGCTTTTTTTCCTAAAAAATTTCTCCACATAAATAAAGATCCACCATTACCAATGCCTATCTCAACTAGTGTTATATTTTTATTTATAAATCTATTTAAACAATTTTCATAAATTTCAAAATAATTATCCCATTTAATAGATGAATGAGGTGAAGATTTGAAGTTTTTTAAAATTTTTTTCACTAAGTTTTTTCTTTTAGATAATCTTAAAATATGTGTTTTAAAAGTTTATTATCAAAATTAAATTTTTTATATAAATCTTTTCTCATAAATAAAATATCTATTTGAAATAGAAAACCATGAAAATGGTGTATTTCACAAATTTCTTGTGGGATATAATTAACTTTCTTCATAAAATTAATATAATCGTCAAAATTTAAATTATTATCATTTGATTTTGCAATTGGGCACTCTATATATATTAACTTACATTTCTTTAAAGTATCCTTAGCACCTTTTAAAATATCAATTTCAGATCCTTGTGTATCAATTTTGATCAAATCAGGACTTGGTAGATTATTTTTATTTTTTATATTGTCTAATGTTTCAGCTAATAATTTCTTTGATTTAAGATTTTTATGATGAAATGTATTTTCTTTATAATAACTATCACCAGTAGAATTATTATTATTAAAGAAATTTACGATTTTTTTTTTGTCACTTAAAATAACGTTAAAAAATTCAAAATTTTTTTTATTTAGCGTATCATAATGAGCTTTATTTGCCTCAAACAAAATAAATTTACTTTTTGGAAGTGATGTTTTACTATAAAACTCAGACCATTCTCCTTTGTAAGCTCCAATATCATAAACGTAATCTATGGAAACTTTCTTTTGAAATACTTTTAAAAATTTTCCTAATCTATTTTTAAAAGAATATTTGTAAAATATATTTGATAATCTTGGAATCTTTAACAAGATATTTTCAAGAATTTGATGTTTTTTTTTATACATTTTTAAATGGTAGCGGGAAGTGGGATCGAACCACTGACCTCGGGCTTATGAGTCCCGCGCTCTAACCAACTGAGCTACCCCGCCAAGTTTATTGTCGGTTTATACTACTTTTAAAAAATGATTCAAATAGCTTAAAATGATACAAATATCATTACTTAATGATGATTATCTTAAATTATGAATACTTAGATTGTTTTTTTTTAGAATATTAAAAAACCAAACAAAAGAATTCCTGCTGATGTAGCGGCTGTAAATAATATCTTTTTTCTACTTTCTTTTTTTTGATCTTCCTTAACTCTATTTAGTAAAATATTTATGTCTGTTGATTTTTTGCTATATGAAGTTTCATCATTTAAAGTATATTTTTGAGCAATTTTATCTTTTATTGATGAGATGGTATTTTTCATGAATTGATTAAAACATGTAATATAAAAATTTACAAATAATTTATATTGTGAAGAAAACTCCGGTTACCCCAAACGCAATTACAAAAACAAAAAAAATGAACCTATTTTTTGCATTTTCCTTGTCTTGGATTGCTTTAGCTCTTGCTGTAAGAACATTTATATCAACTCTTTTTTTTAAATTATCTTCAGTTTTTAAAGGCCCTTCAGCAGATTCTTCTAGATTTGGGGTCTCTTGAAGGTTTACATTTGCATCAAAGCCTTTAGTACTCATGACCTTAATAAACCACAAATAAAAAATTTCTCAAAACATCTATAGTTCAATCTGGGTCATTATTAAATTGACAAGTGTTCAATTTGGGTTTCAAATATTATTTTTATATTTATGAGTATACAACAAATAGATTTTTCAAAAGTACTTGGTGATGAGCAAGTCTATGATCATATGATGGCTAACTATGATCAATTAGGAAAAGATTGGATCAATCACCAATGGAGATGGATGAATGCAGTTTATCAAGCATTCAAAGATCACTATAAATATATGATTATCATTTCACTTGTTGAGAAAACTTTACAGTTTTATGATCAAATGAATATTAAATTAAGCTATGAACAATATTACTCAAAAAATTTTCTCCAAATAGATAAATTTAGTATCGGAGAAATATGTGAAAAACTTCAATTACCAAAAGAAACTGTTAGACGAAAAGTTTTAGAACTTGAAAAATTGGGAGTTCTAAAAAGACAAAAACAACAAATTATAATTGATCGAAGTTCGTTTAGTTTTATTAAGCCTGAAAACCAAATGAAATATACATCTGCTTATATTGTAAAAATTTCAGAAATACTTAAAAAAGAAAAACTTTATACAAAAAAACTTGAACCAAAAATAGTTGAAAATGTTTTAAAGAAAAATTTCTCTATTTGTTGGAGATGGTTTTATAGGATGCAAATTCCAATGATTATTGGATATCATGATATGTTTGAGGACTTAACTGCTTTTCACTGTTGGGGAACGGTTTGTATGAACCAAGCTTTTAATTATAAAAAAGCCTTAGATAAAAGAAACGGCTCCAATCAAACAAAAAAGTATGTGGATTTTCAGGAAGAACTATTTACAGGTGATTATAATGAATTTAATGAGTCAGTAATAAGAGGTGATAAAGCTAGAAGTAACGGTGTTAGTGCGATGTCTGTTTCTGACATGACTGGAATACCTCGAGCAACAGTAATTAGAAAATGCAAGTTCTTGATAAAAAATGATTACTTAAGATTAAATGAAAAAAAACAATACATCTTAACTGGTTTTAACGTTCAAAAAATTCTTCCATATCAGAAATTAATTTTTAAAAATAAAGCTAAATTCATTAGAAAAGTTCTTAATCTTTTGACTATTTCATAAAAAACTTTTTTTTAAAAAATTTTTAATGTACTGTTAATTAATTATTAATTTCATTAAGAGGGAAATGGGAATAGTAACAACAATAGCGCCAATAGCATTAGCATTAATAATGCTGGGACTAGGTGCATCTTTAACAGTTCAAGATTTTACTAGAGTGGTTCAAAATCCTAAAGAATTTTTTATTGGATTAATGTGTCAGTTGGTATTGCTTCCTATTATTGCATATTTTTTAATAATTATTTTAAAAACTCCAATTGAGTTAGCATTAGGTGTAATGTTAATAGCTGCAGCACCAGGTGGTGTAACCTCAAATGTACTTACAAAATTTGCAAATGGAGATGTTGCACTTTCCATATCTTTAACAGCAATTACTAGTTTAATTAGTATAGTGTCTGTTCCTTATGTAGTTTTTTTATCAATAGAATTATTTGACATTACGTACGTCAAAAAAGAGGTTTCTATGCTCAGTATATCTTTAAAAATGTTTTTGGTTGTAACTGTTCCAGTATTGATTGGAATGATTATTAGAAAACTTGCAGATAATTTTATTGTAAATAATATGAAAATTATCAATAGAATATCCATTGGTTTATTCTGCATTGTTTTTATTGCTATCTATATCGAGGAATGGGATAGCATAGTTATGTTTTTAGAAAAAGCTGGAATGATTGCTTTTACTTTAAATGTTACAATGATGATTGTAGCTTTTTATATTGCTAAATTTTTTGCAACTGGGGTTGCTCAAAGAAGATGCATATCTTTAGAGGCTGGTCTCCAAAATGGAACTTTGGCAGTTTTTGTGGGAATACAATTATTTGGTAATGATATGATATATATGGTTCCAACTGCCGCTTATGCATTAATCATGATGGTAACTTCAGTAATTTTTGTTTTTATTTTAAGAAAACAAACTTAATTAAAGATTTTTAAAATCTGTTTGTTTCAGAGGCTCAGATTGAATAGAGATAGGATATTTTTGTTTTTCTACTTCAATAAATAAATTTTTAGATTGTAGTTCTTCATTAGATAAATCATTTTTGATATAACCAAATACTAAATTTTTTTTAAAATTAAATGAATAATTTCCTGATGTAGATCTTCCTATAATTTTATCATCAATATAGATAGGTTCGTCATGGAGTAATAATGGTTTTCCTGGTTCACTTTCTTTCAAAGTGAACATTGAAAATCTAGTTTTAACTTTGTCTTGTTTAATTTTTTTAAGAGCTTGTTTACCTATAAAATCTACATCTTTTTTATTACTAATAGTAAAAGCTAAACCTGCTTGATACTGGTTTTCTTCAGGGGAAATATCATGTCCCCAATGTAAAAATCCACTTTCCATTCGCATAATATCCATTGCATGCATTCCACAATTAGAAAGATTAAAATCTTTACCTTTTTCTGTAACTAATTCGTATATTTTTTTTGCGTCTTTAAGATCTACATATAGCTCGTAGCCTAATTCACCTACATAAGATAATCTTTGTGTCCAGATTTTAACACCATCAATTGTAATAAACTTTGCAAATCCAAATTTAAATTGATCATTTTCAAAATTATCTTCACTTAAAGTTTTAAGTAAATCTCTACTTTTTGGACCAAACAAGCCAAACACACACAAATCATCTGTAATGTCATTTAATTCAATATTTTTTGAAAGATGTTTTTTAATATGAAATTTATCTCTCTCTCTTGTTGCTGCAGAACTTATTATTCTAAAATAATTTTTCTCAACACAAACAACTGTTAAATCTGTCTCTATTCCTCCATCAGGGTTTAGCATATGTGTATAAACACATTTACCAGATTCATTCTTTATGTTAGCAGTGCAAATTTTTTGTAATTCTTGATGCGCTTTGTCAGACTTTATTTCAAACTTAGAGAAAGGTGTTAAGTCATATAAACCAACGTTTTTTAAAGTATTATTAGTTTCATATTCTGCCGATGGGTACCAATTTTGATAATTATAGCTGTATTCATACTCAGATCTTTCACCATCTAGAGCAAACCACATCGGTCTCTCATAACCAGCTGAAACACCAAAACAAGCTCCAAAACTTTTTAAATTGTCGTGATGAGGAAGAGTTTTCACGTTTCTAGAAGTTTTATGTTGTTTGAATGGCCAGTGCATTCCATATAAATCACCTAATGACTCAGTAATTCTTTTTTTAATAAAACCTAATTCTGAATGAAATTTTTGAAATCTTTTTATATCATAGCAAAAAATATCTTCATTTATATGTCCATTAATCATCCATTCAGCTGTAACTTTACCAACGCCTCCTCCACTTCCAATACCGATGCTATTTAAACCACAACACACGAAAAAGTTTTTTATCCCAGGCACTTCTCCTAATAAAGAATTCGTATCAGGGGTAAATGACTCAGGTCCTGAAAAAAACTTTCTAATTCCTGCAGTTTCCAAAATAGGAAATCTTTTTATAGCAGAATTTAAATACGGTTCAAAGTGTTCAAAATTTTCTTGAAATTCTCCAAAAGAAAAATCTTCAGGAACTTTATTAGTATTGTCCCAAGCAGGAATAGAATTACCTTCAAAAATTCCAACTAATAATTTGCCAGCATCTTCCTTAAAATATGTTCTATTATCAAAATCTCTTATAGTCGGTAAAGTATTTGAAAGATTTTCAATTGGTTCCGTAATAATATAAAAATGTTCTGCGGGATAAAGAGGTATACTAACTCCTGCTTTTTCACCAATTTGTCTAGACCACATGCCTGATGCTAATACAATATATTCACATTCTATTTTTTTACCATTCACTCTAACTCCTAAAATTTTTCCATTCTTGGTTAAAATTTCTTCAACAGGAGAATTTTCAAAAATTTGTGCTCCTTCTTTTCTAGCTGCTTTTGCTAACATATGTGTTACACCAGATGGATCTGCCGCTCCATCACCAGGCATAAAAATCCCTCCAATTACATCGTCGGTATTTATTATTGGATATTCTTTTTTAATTTGATTTTTATTAAGAATTCTTACATCGACGTCATATAGTTGTGCTGTAGTTGCTTGTCTTTGAAGTTCTTGCCAACGACTATTTGTTTGAGCAATAGAGAGTGCACCGTTTAATCTTAAACCTGCCGAATGATCCACTTCTTTTTCTAATTTTTTATAAAGATCTAAGCTATATTTTCTAATTTTTGTAATTGCTGCTGTTGGACCCAATTGACTTACTAAACCAGCTGCATGCCAAGTCGTTCCTGAAGTTAATTGATCCCTTTCAAGAACAATTACATCTTTCCAACCAAATTTAGTTAAATGATAGGCTACCGAACAACCAATTATACCACCCCCTATAACAACAACTTTTGAATTTGAGGGTAAATTTTTCATTATTTGTGATAAATATTATAACAAAAGAAAGAAAAAAATAAAAAGAAGATTTTAAAACTATCTATGAAAATTCTTATTACTGGCTCATCTGGATTTATTGGTTTTCATCTAACAAAATCACTTCTTGAAAATAATCATAAAGTTTATGGGTATGACTCTATGAATAACTACTATGATATAAAATTAAAAAAAGCTCGACTAAATATACTTAAAAAATTTAATAATTTTAAATTCACTAAGGCCAATATAGAAAATGAAAAAAAACTAAATAAAGTTTTTAAAAAATTTAAGCCTAAGATTGTTATTCATTTGGCTGCTCAAGCAGGTGTAAGGTACAGCATAGATAAACCAAGAGTTTATTTGAAATCAAATATAACTGGTACTTTCAATATTATAGAGGCTTCTCATAAAATCAAAGTAAAACATCTAATTATGGCATCAAGTTCATCAGTGTATGGTGCTAATAAAAAAATTCCTTTTAAAGAAATTGATAAAACAGAATCGCAATTAAGTATTTATGCAGCGACTAAAAAGGCAAACGAAAGTATGGCTCATTCGTATTCGAATATTTGGAAAGTTCCTATTACAATGCTGAGATTTTTTACAGTTTATGGTCCATGGGGACGTCCAGATATGGCTTTATTTAAATTTACGAAAGGAATATTAAACAATAAAAAAATTGACATTTATAATAAGGGAAAAATGTATAGAGATTTTACATACATAGATGATGTCATAAATGGGATTAAATTATTAATAAATAAAAAACCAAATAACAAAAAATTAAAAAAATATAATAAAGACAGCCTTTCTCCTGTTGCTCCATTTAGAATTTTGAACATTGGCAATACAAAAAAAGTTTTTTTGTTAAATTTTATAAAACAAATAGAAAAGGAATTAGGTAAAAAAGGAATTAGAAATTATATGCCTTTACAAAAAGGAGATGTAAAACAAACTTTGTCTGATACAAACTTATTAAAAAAAATTACAGGATATAATCCAAAAACTGACTACAAATCTGGAATTAAAAAGTTTATAAATTGGTACAAGAATTATTATAGAATTTCTTAATTTTATAAATTCAAAATATTTTGCTTTAATTTTGAAGCATGATGAAATGAAGTAAATTTTTTTAATCTTTTTTTTAGTATTATTTTTTTAGACAATTTGTTGTTCTTTGTGTCTTGTAAAAAACTATGTACTGTATCGATTAAACTTTTTTCAACATTAGACTCAAATAAATAACCTCCATCTTCAGCAATAATTTCAGATGGTCCATTAGGACAGTTACTTGAAATAACTTGACAATTATTGTACCCAGCTTCGATTAACACAAATCCAGGATCTTCCCATAATGATGGTAAAACTAAAGCATAAGCTTTTTTCATAAAGTAATGGACATTTTCTGTATGATTTATTATTAAAATTCTATCTGAAATATTTAATCTATTTGAAATTTCTATAAATTTTTCTTTATCTTCACCTTGGCCAATAAATAAAAAAAATAAATCTTTATCTAATTTCAAAATTTCTGGAATACAATTTAAATAAAAGAAAAAATTTTTTTGTTTTGTGAATCTTCCTATTGATAAAAAAAATTTTTTTTTTTTAATAATTTCAGATAGTGGTTCACTTAATTTTACTTCTTTTTTTCTCATTTTTTGAATTTCTTTAATTCTAAGAATAGGATCTGAAAGTACACATAATTTATCCTTTAAAAATTCAAATTTTGATAAATCTTTAAAAGTATCATCAGTTGGACAAGTGATTTTATAGACATTCTTTATTGCTAGTTTCCATAAAAATTTTCTCAAAAAAGTCATTTTAGGCAAACCAGATATTCTTAATATCAATTTTGAGTCAAATTTTTTAAAAATAAAAAGAAATAAAGGGAGAGATGTAATTAAATGGATAATCAAAAATTTTGGCTTATTCTCCTTAAGAGTTTTAATTAAAGGAAAAAAAGATTTAAAAAAAATATACCAATAAGCAAATCTACTTCTTAAAAAACCATCTTTTTTAAACTTATTAAAAATCGATTTTTTATTAAGATAAATTAATTCAATTTTTTTTTCTTTTATTTCATCTTCAAAATCTTTCCATTCGTGTACTGCATCAATTATACTTGCTTTAAAATTGTCATATTTATATGAGTTGTTAATAGCCTCAACAGAATTAATAACAGCTTTAACTGTTGCAACTTTTGATGTGAATGGTGACCAATAAAATATTTTATTCATTCTTACAAAGAAAATGTTAATTGATAATATTATACTTTAATGTAAATAAAACATATATTTCCAATGAAAAAAATTTTTCCATGTGTGGTAGGACTAGGCTATGTTGGTTTGCCAGTTTTTATTTCTCTAAAAAAGAAATTTCAAGTAATAGGGTTTGATATAGATAAAAAAAGAGTTCAGGATTTAAATCATCAAATTGATGTAAATAATGAATTTAAGAACTATCAACTAAAATTATCAAACAAATCGATTATAACAAATAAAGAAAGTAACCTAAAAAAATGCAATTTTTTTATAGTAACAGTTCCAACACCAATAAATAATAATAAAATTCCGAACTTAAGATATATTGTGTCAGCCTTCAAAACTATCGGTAAGTATATTAAAAAAGATGATATTATTTTTTTAGAGTCAACTGTTTTTCCTGGAACAACAGAATATATTTGTAAAAAAATTATTAAAAAAAATAAAAATGTTAAATTTCACATTGGATATAGCTCTGAAAGAATAAATCCAGGAGATAAAATTCATAACATTAGTAAAATAAACAAGGTTGTTTCAATTAAACATAATAAAAAAATTATTCCCTCTATCAAAAAAGTTTATAATTGTATTTCAAAAAAAATTATAATGACTGAAAACATAAAAGAAGCTGAACTATCTAAATTAATAGAAAATACTCAAAGAGACTTGAACATTGCGTTAATGAATGAATTGATGATTTTATGTCATAAAACAAATCTTGATTTTAATGAAGTAATCAGACTGGCAAAAACGAAATGGAATTTTTTAAATTTTAGTCCTGGATTAGTGGGAGGACATTGTTTGCCAGTTGACCCTTATTATTTAAGTTATTATGCAAATAAATTCAATTTTAAGACCAAAGTAACGTTAGCTGGAAGAAATACAAATAATTCTATGGAAAAATTTATTTACGAAAAAATTTGTAAAAAAATTATTAATAAAAAAATGATAAATAAAAAAATTATCATTGCAGGATTAACATATAAACCTAATGTCGCTGATTTAAGAAACTCATTGGCTAATAAAATTTTTAAAAGATTAAAAAAATTAGTACCAAGTATTGTAGCTTATGACCCTACAATTAATCATAATTTAGCAAAAAAGCTGAATATTGAAACAAATTTTAAAAATATAAAAAAAGCTGATATGTTTATAATTTTAGTCCAACACAATAAATTTAAGAATATTTATATGCATGTTAAAAAATATAAGAATAAGAAAATTTTAGATTTCCATTCTTAGAATAAGTTAAATAAGGCAAATGACTTCACAAAAAAAAAGATTAGTTTTTTTTCTTCCTAATTTTGGAGAAGGCGGTGCGGCTGTTTCTATACTCAAACTATCTAAATTTTTGGTTCAAAAAAACTATTCAATTTTGGTTATTTCTATAGGTAAAAATTCATATAAAAAAGACTTTATTAAAATTAACTGTGAATTAATTGAAATTAATTCATCGAGAACATTATTTGCAATTTTAAAAATTCGTAAAATAATGCTTAGTGAGATGAAAAAAAATTTTAGTAAAATAATTTTTATATCCAATATTCATTATGCAAATATAATATCAATATTTTCTCTAATAAATTTAAGCAAAATCAAACTAATTCTAACTGAAAGAAGCTCTATTTCAGAATTAAATTATTCTAATAATTTTGTTGATAATTTAAAAAATAAGATAATTTATCATTTGGCAAAAAACTTATACAAATTTTCAGATTTAGTAATTACTAATTCAAAATTTGAGAAAATGTTTATAAAAAAGAAATTTCAATTAAAAAAAATAATTTGTATTCATCCACCTTCAATTAAAAATATTTTAAAATATAAAAAAAAGAGACGGTCTAATAAAGGGAAACAAAATATAATTTATGTCGGAAGACTTTCTTATGAAAAAGGAGTTTTTACGATCTTAAAAGCCCTGGTAAAAATAAAAAAAGATCAACATTTTACCTTTACGCTTTTTGGGCATGGACCAAATATAGAGGAACTTAAAAAGTTTATAAAAGATAATGGTTTAACAAAACTTGTCATATTTAAAGGTTTTATAAAAAATAAAGAACATATTTTTAACAAAGCTAATCTTTTTATAAACGCCTCACTATGGGAGGGATTACCTAATGCTTTAGTTCAATCAATTAATCATAGTGTATTTCCAATTTGTAGCGATGCACCTGGTGGAAATATTGAGGTAATTAATAATGGCAAGTTAGGAATGTCTTTTAAAACTGGGGATCACATAGATCTTGAAAAAAAGATAAAAAAGTTTTTTAAAGATAAATTAAAATTAAATGACAAGAAAAGACGAATTCATCTAAAAAACTATACTGAGTCAAAATCCAATCAAAAATACCTAAAAATTTTAAATAGATTTTAAACAACTGAATTTGTTTTTTTTCTTAACCAAATATCAATTTAACTAATTTAAATGTTAAGTTTGTCTTTAATATTATAAAATAAAACAGCTAGTCTAAAATAAAATATTCTTAATCTTGGAAAAATAAATTTTTTAGGTAGACCTTTATATATTTTAGAAATATCTAGATCTTTGCTATTCGATGAAAAAACTAATTTTGAAAGCTGTTTTCCAGCCCATGGAGCTGAGCTGACTCCAACTCCATGATATCCAAAGCTGTAATATATTTCCTCATTTTCAATTTTTCCAATCGAAGGAGTTAGTTTAAGAGACATGGCAATCAATCCTCTCCAATTATAATCAATAGAAACATTTGACCAATTTGGAAAAATATTTTTTAAAAATTTTTCCATTTTTTTAGACCTTTCAAAATTTGATTGGTTACTTCCAATAAAATCTCCCCTGGTCCCAAATAAAATTCGATTATCTTTCAATTTTCGATAATAATATAAAAGATTTTTGGTATTTGATATCGGTGAAAAAGTTTTAAAATTATGTGAGTCAATTTCATTTTTTGTTAATTTTCTTGTTACAATAATATTTGATATTACTGGTAAAATTCTAGAATTCATTTGAGGTACTAAACCCTCTTGATAAAATCCATTAGTCGCAACAACAACTTTTTTTGTATTAACAGAGCCTTCTTTAGTTCTTAAAATATAAGAGCTATCAACTTTATCAATTTTATCTACTAAAGTATGTTCAAATATCCTTAATTTTTTTGATAAAGCATACCTTGTAATACCGTTAACAAATTTTAAGGGATTAATTCCAAAACCAGGTTTGTATGAAAGGGCTCCAAATTGTTCTGTCCCACCATGACCAATTCTGTCAAACTCCTCTTTAGAATAAATTTTAGTTTCTATGCCAAACTCACTTTTATATACTTCAGCTTGTTCCTTGATTTGTTTAAATTTATTGGGATGATGAGCTAAAATAAAATTAGACTCTCCTGTTACATCACACTCAATATTATAATTTGATATTATATCTTTTGTATAATTTGATCCTTCTATTGAATTTTTGTAAAATTTTTTAGTTTCTTCTTTTCCATAGATTTTTTGCAGATTTTTAAAAGATGTTTTTGTTGGTGGAAATGAACAAAATCCTCCATTACGAGATGAAGCACCCCACCCTACTTTTCCAGCTTCAAGTAAGATTACATCAAGATTATAATTTTCAATTAAATTAATAGCACAAGATAAACCTGTATAACCTCCACCAATAACAACTACTTCTGATTTAATATCTTTAATTAATTTTTCTAAGTTAAAATTATCTTTTTCGGTATCCTCCCAATAACTATTTACAGGTTTTTCAAATTTATAAATATCTGAATGATAAATATTTTTCATTTTTCATCATAACACTGAAGACGGATCTACAAACTCATGACCAAATATATCGGCAACAGCTTTATAAGTAACTTGTCCTTTATGAACGTTAAGTCCAGCTAGAAAGTTTTTATCTTCACTCAAAGCTTTTTTGTAACCTTTATTCGCAAGTTTAACTAAAAAAGGTAAAGTTGCATTATTCAAGGCAATTGTTGAAGTTCTGGGTACACCACCAGGCATATTTGCTACACAGTAATGTACTACATTATCAACTATATAAGTTGGATTACCATGAGTTGTTGGTTTACTAGTTTCGACGCAACCACCTTGATCAATAGCTACATCAACAATGACAGATCCTCTTTTCATTAATTTTAACATTTCTTTAGTAACTAATTTTGGTGCTTCTGCTCCAGGAATTAAAACTCCACCAACTAGTAAATCTGCTTCAGCAACTAGTTTAGTTAAATCAATTTTATCACTTTGTTCTGGAATAATTTTATCACCAAACATTTTAACCAATTCATTTAATCTTGACTCAGATTTATCAACAATATGAACTTTAGCTTGCATCCCTGTTGCGATTACAGCCGCATTTTCTCCAACAACACCTCCTCCTAAAATAACTACTGTTCCACCAGTAACTCCTGGTGCTCCCCCTAACAAAAGACCTCTACCTTTTTGATTTTTTTCTAAACAATGTGCGCCAGCTTGAACTGACATTCGACCTGCAACCGCACTCATTGGTGCAAGCAAAGGTAATCTTCCATTATCATCTGTTACTGTTTCGTAAGCAATATTTATACTTTTTGAATTAATTAATCCCTCAGTTAGTTCTTTTGCAGCTGCTAGATGAAGATAAGTATATACAATCTGATTTTCTCTAATCATATCCACCTCTAATTTTTGTGGCTCTTTAACCTTTACAATTATTTCAGCATCATTAAAAATATCAGAAGCATTATTGGCTATTTTAGCACCAGCATTAGAATATTGATCGTTTTCAAAGCCAGCTTCAAAGCCTCCATTATTTTCTACTATTACCTCGTGTCCCTCTGAAACTAAAGTTTTTACACTCTCAGGTGTAAGCCCTATTCTATTCTCTTGCGGCTTAATTTCTTTTGGTACGCCTATCTTCATGTGAGCTCTTTTCTTTTTAACTTTTGAAAAACTAATTAGTTTTTTTGATTTTTTTGATAATTGGTAATACCCGTTCTAAGTTTATCAATTATCTCATCTATATGTTTTTCCTCACAAATAAATTGTGGTGCAATAATTAAACAGTCACCAGTTGCTTTAAAGTTTACACCCGCTTCATAACAAGATTTAAAACATTCATATCCTGCTTTACCTGGTTTAGTATTTAACTTCATATCAATACCACCCATCATTCCATATCCTCTAATGTTATCTACTGACTCTAAATCTTGAAGAGAGAATAAACCTTTTTGGAAATATGGTGCCAAATTTTTAGCTCTATTAAAAATATCATCTTTTTCAAAAATATCCTGGACAGCTAAAGCTGCAGCTACTGCAACTGGAATTCCTGAGTAAGTATACCCATGAAATAATTCAACTGCTCCGGTTGGTGAAGCATCCATTACTGCATCATAAATATCATCGTGACATGCAACTACACCCATCGGTACAACTCCATTCGTTGTAGCTTTTGCCATTGTCATGATATCTGGTGTTACACCAAATTCATGTGAACCAAATTTAGAACCTGTTCGGCCCCAACCAGTAATTACTTCATCAAAAATTAAAAGTATTCCATGCTTATCACAAATTTCTCTAAGTTTTTGTAAATAACCTTTAGGTGGAACTAACGTTCCTGTTGAACCTGCAATTGGTTCTACGATACAAGCTGCAATATTTTCACCACCAAAGTTTTGACAAATAGTTTCTAAATCATTTGCTAAATAATCACCTGTCTCTGGTTGACCACTTACAAATTTATGCTCTGGTAAATGAGTGTGTCTAATGTGTTGAACACCTGGCATTAAAATACTTGCAAATGTTTTTACATTATTAACCATTCCACCCACTGAAACACATCCAATGTTCATTCCGTGATATCCTCTTTCACGCCCTACAAATCTAAATCTTTGTGCGTCTCCTTTTGCTCTATGATACGCAACTGCGATTTTTATTGCAGTTTCAACCGCAGTTGATCCACAAATTGTAAAAAACATTTTGTTTAAATCACCAGGGGTATGTTTTGAAATTTTTGAAGCTAATTCAAATGATCCACCGAAACCTTGTTGAAAAGGTTGAGCATAATCCAATGTCTCTAACTGTTTTGTTACAGCTTCTGTAATTTCTTTTCTACCATGACCTAATGGATTACAAAACAATCCTGAGCTAGCATCTATTTGTGTTTTACCGTGGTGAGTCTTTAGATAAACTCCTTTAGCTTCAGTTATTAATCTTGGGTTTTTTTTAAAATCTTTATTCGATGTAAATGGCATCCAATGTTCATTTAATGAATTTGGAACTGAAGTTCTATTTTCTGAGCTCATAGTAAATTTTAAATTTTTGTTAATTAATTAATAATAAAATTCTTAGACTAAATTTATTTGTTTAAAAGGATTATTTTAACTCCCCCAAAATGAACATTTAAATAATTCAACTTCAAATTGTATTTTTATTTGTTTTACTTCCTCATTAAATTGAATTTAAATACTCTTAATTAATTAAATTAACAAAGGAATAAAAATGAGAAAAATAATTAGTTTTATTCTAGGAACAATTGTAGCTCTTAATCTATCTATATCTGTTGCTAATTCAGCAGCTAATGAAGTGAGAGTAGCTTACTTTCTAGAATGGCCAAGTCCAAATTTAGAGGAGATGATTAAAAAAGGATATTCAAAAGCTATGGGAGTTCCAGTTAAATGGACAACTTTTTCCAATGGTGGAGCGATGACTGATGCCATGTTAGCAGGAGATATTGATATTTCTTACTCACAAGGATTGGTACCATTTATAAATGCTGTAAAATCTAAAGCACCAATTAAATTAGTTGATGTTGCTATGGAATACGGAATGGGAGGAACAACTTGTGTTACTTCTAATGCTTCTGGAATTACAAAAGCAAATGGTTCTGAACTAGAAGGCAAAAAAGTAGCTGTTCCTCTTGGAACAATGGCTGAATACGTTTTTGATGAAAGTATGAAAGTAATTGGAGCTGATAGAAATAAAATGGATATTATTCAAATGGATCCTCCAGAAGGTGCGGCTGCTTTAGTTAGCGGTGATGTTGTAATGGCATGTTTATTTGGTGGTAATTCAATAAAAGCAGCTACAGCAGTTGGAACTCGATTATTGACAGTTCAAGAAGCTAGAGATGCTGGAATACTTGGTATAGATATTACTTCAGTAACAACAAAGTTTATGAAGGAAAACCCAGGAATGCTTAGAACTTTCGTAGAAGTTACTCATGAAGCAAATGCAAGATATCATGCGGGTAAACATGATGTAAATGCATTATCTAAAGCTTCTGAGATGAAAGTTGCCGACTTAAAAGAAACTTTATCTGGAATGAAATTCTTAACTCCAGAAGAGACTAAAGTATCTATGGAAAGTGGAAACTTACATAAATTTTTAGAAGGTATGGGCACTCCAAAAGGAAATGTCGATACAAGTTTCTTACCTTTATAGTTTATAGGTAGTTAAATTTTAAATAGGCGCCAATTTAATAAATTGGTGCCTATTTTTTTAAAAAATATCTAATATAAAATTTTATGAGTGATCTTGTTTCACAAAATCTAAATATGATTTTTAAGACTCCTAAAGGGGAAACAGTTCATGCATTAAAAGATTTGAATTTCACTCTTAAAAAAGGAGAGTTATTAACAGTTCTTGGACCATCAGGTTGTGGTAAAACAACTTTATTAAACATTACAGCAGGATTTATTAGACCAACTTCTGGTATCATCACTTTAAATAATAATGAAATTGATGGTCCAGGTGTTGAAAGAGGAATGGTTTTTCAACAAGGAGCTTTATTTGAATGGTTGACAGTGGCTGAAAATGTCAATTTTGGATTAAGAATGAAAAAAAAAGATCCAAAAGAAACTCAAAGAAAAGTTGATGAATGGTTAGAAATTGTTGGACTAAAAGGTTTTGGAAACACTCCAACTTACCAATTATCAGGAGGAATGCAGCAAAGAGTTGCTCTTGCAAGATGTCTTATAAATGATCCTGATTTAATTTTGATGGATGAACCATTGGGAGCTCTTGATGCTTTAACAAGAGAAAAAATGCAGTCTTTAGTTTTAAAAATTTGGAAAGAAACTGGAAAAACAATTATTCTAATCACTCACTCTGTTGAAGAAGCATTACTACTTGGTGAAAGATTATATGTTATGGCACCTCGGCCAGGTCGAATTCATAAAGAATACAATCTACCGTTTGCTTCAATGGGACTTAAAGAGGATTTGAGAGAAATCAAAAAAAATAAAGATTTTTCTGTTAAACGAGATGAAATATTAGAAATGATATGGAATATGGAAGAAGAAATTATGGGTAAAGAAATTTAGATGCTTACACAAATAGTAACTTTTCTAATATTCTTTGCTGTTGTAGGCTGTATTCTTTATGGAAGACGATTAATAAAGACTGAAAAAGTTGATGCTGTTTTTGGAAACCCTGAAAGAGCATTAGGTGGAACTCACTGGATTATTGTTGGAAGTAGTTTTCTTATTTTTATTTGGCTTTATTATTCATGGGATATTGCAAAAGGATTTTATCCAAAATCTGCTAACGAGCTTTGTCAGGTAGCTAAGGTTAATGATTCATTGCTAGGATTAAAATACCAATTTCCTATTGAAGAAAGAGAATTAAAAAGCACTAATCAAATTAAACAGGAAAATAAAAACCTTAAAATAATTTTTTTAGAGATACAAAATTCTCAAGAACTTAATGATGAACAAAAAACAATTCTGATTAATTTCATAAGTAAGACAAAACAATTAATCCCATTATTAACTAATGAAGATTTGCTTGAAGTTGAAACTAAACAAAAAATAGAGGATATAACTGGTAAAATTAACCTTTTAACTGAAAATTTTCAAAAACCAGATTACCCGTTAGAAACTGAGCAAGAATTGAATGAAAGACTGCAAGCTGTAAAAGACGAAGGTGGTTGGGGCATTACAAAAATAAATGCTGGTTCAGGTTCAATAGAAAATACATTAGAAGTACCTCTAATCCCAGCAACAAATAGAGGTCTAAAATTTCATACTGCAGCTCAAGAATTAAATTTAATAAGTGAAGATTTTTTTAAATTACGAAACCATAATCCACAATTTAAAAATAAAATAAAAGAAATTAAAGATAATATTAAAATTTACCGAAAAAGCCTGGATGATAGTGGAGAAGTAGCTTCAGCATATGCTAAAAATATTGTTAAAATTGCAAGAAGAATAGAATTTGCAAGTATATACCCACCAAACGCGTTAGACAAAATGCAAAATGCTATTATTAAATTTGATAATGCGCAACTACAAGCTCAAGGTGGGTTAAGATTCATTGATATCTTTTTATTCCCAGCTGGAACAATTGTTGCTAGTGGAGCAAATTGCTCAGAACAAGGTTCTGGAAGATGGCTTCCAAAACCATCTGATACTTTTAATAAATTTATCTTAATGTCAAAACCAAGTGTTGGCTATAAAGATGTTCCTCTTTTATGGATAAAAATGGTTGATATAAGTAACGTTGTTGGTTTTATTTTACCTGATTTTATTGCAGATATTTTACCAGGTGAATATCCAATTCATACTAAAGATGGAATAGTTAAACAAAACTTTAAAGGTAGAGTTCTTAAAATTGTAACTGGTGATTTTAATTTATTAAAGGTGCCAGTTCCTTATGGCCATATATGGGACTCATTTATGAGAGTTTTCCTAGGATTAGTTTTTGGAATACTTATAGGAGTTCCATTAGGATTATTTATGGGGTTAAACAGATTTGCAAAAGGTTTTTTTGATCCCTTAATTGAACTTTACAGGCCAGTCCCTCCTTTAGCTTGGGCACCATTAATTATTTCTGTATTGGGGATTGATAATACAGGAAAAGTTTTTCTTTTATTTATGGTTTCATTATCAATTATGATTATCTCCGCTAGAGCTGGAGCATCTGGTACTCAACTATCAAAAATCCACGCGGCTCATTCACTTGGTGCATCAAAGAAACAAATTTTAAGATATGTAATATTTCCTAACTCTCTTCCTGAAATATTGACAGGTATTAGAGTTGCTGTGGGAATGTGCTGGGGCACTTTAGTTGCTGCTGAGTTTTTAGCTGGAACAACTGGTATTGGTTTTGTTGAAAATGTTGCAAAAAAATATTTCCAATATGAAGTAATTTGGATCACAATATTCATCATGGGTATGCTTGGTTTATTATTTGATATAACTTTAAGAAAACTCATTGATAAATACATTCCCTGGCGTGGAAAAGGTTAAATTAATTTAAGAAACCTCTGTATATTTTTAATTTCATTTACTTTTGAAAACTTCTTTTTAAGACTGATTAGTTGTTTTTTTGAATAATTTTTTTTGTAATTATCTTTGTGAATTCTTTCAATCACAGTTTTCACAAATCTATTTATTTCTCCCGAATTTATTTTTGTAAATAATGGTTTTTTCCAGTATTCGTTACCCCCTTCGCCAGTATATCCAATGATTTGATTACCAGCTAATGCTGCCTCTACAGGTGGTAATCCCAACCCCTCTAAATACGAAAAAGATAAAAAAATTTTTGATTGTTTTATAATTGATAGATATTTTTCATAAGATAAATTATGTAGATTTTTTAAGATCCATTTTTTTTGGTAAGTGGGGCTGCAATGAAGATATCACTAGATTACTATGTTGAGGTAATTTTCTGCTCATATAAATAATCATATTTCTTTTTTTGTTAAAGTTTAAATGACCGAAGTCTATATGATATGAAACTTTTAGAATTTTAGTTTTTAATTTTGGAAATCTCAACTTTATACAATTCTGAGTATCCTTAGAGCCTGATAAAATAAATTTTGCATTCTTATAAGCTTTAAAAAGTTTTTGTTCATCACTTGTAGAGTTAATGCTATATCCATTTTGTACTAAAATTGCATAATTAATTTTTCTTTTGATCAATAAATCAGTTGCTAAATGTGCAAAAATTTCTGGTAAAATAATAAAGTCTTTTTTATGATCAAAATTAAAATTTTTTTTTAAGACAATATCATTATCAAACCAATTGTATTTAAAATTTTTTACGTAAGTAATATCGTTAAGTTGCCATCCAGACGATAAATTTTTATTTATTTTTAACATTTTATTGATTGAATTTTTAAATTTAGAAGATTTTTTTTTCTTGATATGAATTACTTGAGATGAAAAATTATTGATATTATTTATTATTTCTGAACATCTGTATATATATTTAGCGCCCCCTGATGGTCCTTTTTCTGCGTGAGAAAAAAAAATAACATTTTTCATAATATTAAATTATCCATTCTTTATACTTATCGATATTTTTTTGGATATATCTAGGCAAAATGGTTTTATCAACTTTTGATAACTTTGACTCATCAAACCTGTTTGGAGAATTTTTTTTGGCATCATAATTATAAGGAACAATTTGTCTTTTTATATTATTCTGAATTTTTTCTAATGAGCTATTTTGCAACTCATACTCTGCATGATTTTCATCATTAAGATATTTTTTTTGAAGATCTTGATGCGTCTTTAGATTAGAAAAATGCCAACCTCCATTATTTATCACTTCAACACTATTATGTTTGGTTTCTGAAAATATAGTGTCTACTCTAAAAAGTGAATATTCTCGATTTTTTATATTTCTTAAAAAATCAATGCTTTTAAGATCTTTGACTCTACATGCTTTTGAACCAAACCAATTTAAATCTGGTAAACTCAAATTTAATTTATAATAAAAAATTTGTTGATTAAAAATAATAAATTTTTTTTTTGAATTTTTTAAATCAAAATTCTCTAAATTTGGAATTTCATCATTGTCACTATATATAATAAAATCTTCTAGAGAAAATTCATTTATAACATTTGTAATGTGATTTCTTTGGTTCTTGATTCTGTTAATACTGTTTATTCTTTTTTCTTGTGCATTTAAATTTTTTTTTTGTATCAGGTTATCGGGCTCTTTTTCTAAAATTAAATGAATAATTTTATTCTTAAATTTTGGATAATCATTAACTTTAAAATTGATATCTTTTTTATTACCACTATGTGTAAACAAACTTTCACAAACAATAAATTTGTCTACATAAGGATCTAATATATTAAATCTGATATCCATTATCATGTTCTCTTCAAAAAAAGTTGTAGTATCTATAACTCTCATATGATTAAACTATTAAATTACTATAAAATAAAAGCTTACTTTATTTTTTAATTATATCATTAATATAATCTTTAAGTTTTTTTTTTCCGAAATATTTATAAACTTTATTAGACAAATTCATGTGAGCTAATGCTGATCCATATCTTTCTCCAGGACGTTTTTTTAAAAATTTAATTTTAGAATTAAACATTTTTGCAACTTCTAATATTGAAAAACTTTCTTTATTTGAAATAGAATAATGTCTTGATAAATTTTTTTTCCAAGCAAAAAAACAAACATTTATTGTATCATCTATATGAGTAAATCTTCGAGTTTGAGAACCCGGTAGTACCACTGGTAATGCTTTTTTTTTCTTAAAAGCTTCTTCAAAAATACCAATTACCGTTGACATTTTTCCTTTTGAAATTTGTCCTGGTCCATAAACATTATAGAAATAAATTACTTCATATTTAAAATTGAACCATTTCTTTAAATTTTCCAACAATTCTAAATTTTTTGATTTAGTAAATGCATATGGAGATAAATTTTTATCATTTCCTCTGTTTCCTAATGAAGCAGAAGTAGCAGAGTAAACTAGCTTGATATTATTTTCTAGACAGAAATTGAATATAGAACTTGTACCTATAGTATTGGACTCAATGCACTTACTCATGTTGATAAAACTTTGATAAATTCTAGCAAATTCACCAAAATGAAAAACAGAATGAATTTTTTTTGGTTGTTTTATTAATGTTCTAATGTTTTTTGTTTCTCCTTTGATATATTTTACTCTTGGATTGCTAATATGATTTTTTTTATATCCAGAAGAATAATTATCTAAACTTATAATTCTGAACTTTGTTTTTTGTAACAAAAATCTAATTAAGTTTGACCCTACAAATCCAGCACCACCTGTAATTAAAATAAATTTTTTATTTCTCATAAAATCTTAATTTAATTAAATTTTATTATGATTAGCTTTTTATTAAGTTTTAACATTATAATTTTTTTATAAACATGATATAGAAATATTATTTATATGAAAGTATCAAAACTTAAATCATTATTAATAAGAATTTTTAAAAAAAAAGGTCTTACCCACAAAGATGCTCTAATTTCTACAAAAGCATTAATTAATGCAGAAATGGTGGGTGCTTATGGTCATGGTTTATCGAGACTAAAAATGTATTGTGATCGAATAAGCAAAAAAGTTATAAACCCCAAACCAAAAATTAAAATTAAAAAAATATCGTCTTCAATTTCACACATAGATGCCGATGATAGTATAGGTTTTGTAGCAGCTGAAATTGCAATAAAAAAAGCAATAGATAATGCCAAAAAAACTGGGATTGCTTTAGTTGCTGTTAAAAATAGTGGGCACTATGGTCTATCAGGTTATTATGCTGAACAAGCTGTAAAAAAAAATATGATTGCAATTATATATACAAATGCCCCTCCTGCAGTAGCACCTCAAGGTGCATTAAAAAGTTTATTTGGTACAAACCCTATTTGTTTTGGATGTCCAACAAACTCAAAAATACCTTTTATTCTTGATACATCAATTTCTATGATTAATAGAGGTAAGATTAGAGTAGCGGCGAGAAACAATCAAAAAATTCCTGAAGGTGTTGCGTTGGACAAATATGGAAAACCCACCGTAGACCCCATTAAGGCTCTTGAAGGTGTACAATTACCTATTGCAGGTTATAGAGGTTCTGGTCTAGCTTGGATGGTAGATATTTTAAGTGGTGTTTTAACAGGTGGAAATCATGCCGGAAAAGTTAAGGATCCTTTTGATGATTTTTCTGGCCCACAAAATATTGGACATCTATTTATTGTATTTAAGACAAATTTATTTGTTAATAATTTTAATGAAAGAATTAGTGATAACATAAGAATAATTAAAAACTTACCAAAAATAAAGGGTATTAAAAATATATTTTATCCTGGTGAAAACAAATTCTATAGACATAAGAAAAATGATAAAAAAAATATCATCATAAAAGATAACATTATGAATGATTTAAAAAAATTATCAGAAAACTTTCAATAACTTAAGCATCCCCAACCTCATCTGATTTGATGAATTTTGGCATTATGGGACTTTCCCAACCTTCAACTGGATCTATAATCATATTTTTTTTAAATTCATCTCTATCAATGTAAGGATACATATCCTCAATTGGAGTTTTCCAACCAAATATTCTTGGTTCATACTCATGATGATCATGGCAATCAACATCTACAACAATAGACTCTTTGCAATTTAAGAGTTGATCAATTTTTTCATCAAATTCTGAATTATTTTTAATTTCCATGGTTTTTATTCCGTAAGCTTTTGAAACTTTTATAAAATCAGGAGGAATATAGCCTCTGGGTCCACAAGCCTCTGATTTTCCACCAAAATTGGTTTCTTGGAAAGCTTTTGTAATACCATAAATGTGATTATTTAAAATTATTGTTTTAATATTTATATTATAATTCTTAATTGTTTGTAATTCTTGAATATTCATATTCATGCCTCCATCACCAATTATACATACAATTCTTTTTTTTGGATTTGCAAAATATGCACCTATCGCACCTGAAAATGAAAAACCCATTGGTGAATTACCATTATTAGTAAAATATCTTTGACCTTTTTTTGTCTCAAATGCATGATTACAAGTAACTATATTACCTCCGCAATCAGCAACTAATATGTCATCTTTATCCATTTTTTCTGAAAGTCTTCTAATAAAAGCATAAGGTTGTACTGTATTAGTATTTTTAAAAAAATCTTTCTTTACAGGATCGTAAGTTTCTTTCCACTCAACACATCTATTTAACCATTTAGAATGGTTTTCATTTGATTTAAAATTTTTCTTAATTAAAAAATCTTTTAATATTTTAATAAATTTTTTGGCATCACAGTTAATATTTTCGTCAAAAGGTACTTGTTGAAATTTCTTACTTAAAGTTCCTTCAACAACATTCAAAATCTCACCTTTTAAACAAGAAATTAACTTCCAAGATTTTTTATCACCATGAAAACCACGCAAAACATTTTTCTTTGATTTTGTATATTTTGAAAGATTAAAATTTAAATCTTTAAAAATTTTTTTTTCCCATTTTGTCCATATTTCACCTCTCATATCTTTAAATGTGATAGGTTTGTATAATTTAATTTCTTTCAATTTTTTATCAGAGACAATTTTCATATTTTTAAGGACTTAATGAATTCAGATTTTTACAAAGTTTAATTATTTTATCT
>JACWDG010000006.1 GCA_014654245.1 Pelagibacterales bacterium SAG-MED09 | reverse complement strand
TGCAAAAATAGCTGCACTTTGGATTATTATAGCAGTCTTTACTGGATTCTTTACTATCTAAAAGACCTGTACCTAGTCCCTCCATAATTCTCGCAAATTTTAAAGTGTCTTCCTGAACTCTTTGAGAGGCACCCTCAGTTAAACGAGCTTTTAACCATTGCTCATGATAGTAATCAGCCATCGAGGTTCTCCATCTAAAGACCCAGTGACTAGTAAAGAATCCAGTAAAGACTGCTATAATAATCCAAAGTGCAGCTATTTTTGCAAATGAAAAAAGATACCCAATAAATTCTGTTTCAGATACAGAGTTTGGAGTTGTTAAAGCTTTTTGAAGAGTATCATAAAATTCACCAAACCATTCGTTAATTTTAACATCCAACTGTACTTGATACCAAGTTGAAATTAGGATGAAAATTGATCCTAGTATACTCCATAAAAACCACCTTTTTTGAGTAAAAAATTTAAACATCTATTATTTTAAAAAATTATCCGCGTAAGATTTTTTTACAGTTTTTCTTTTTTTTGGCTCTATTATCTCAAAATCAATTTTTTTCTTTTTAGCATAATTAATTGCTAAATCTTTTGAAGCAAATTCCAACTTAAGTTCAGAGTAAGTGTCTGAAGAACTTTCCCAACCCATTAATGGATTATTTGTTGGATTGTTTGTTTCATATTCTAAAATCCACTTATGAGTCTTACCTGTCCCTGATTGCATAGGACTTTTATTGGGTATATAAATTTTTGCTTTTTTTCATAAAATGGTCGGAGTGGCAGGATTCGAACCTGCGACCCTCTGGTCCCAAACCAGATGCGCTACCAGGCTGCGCTACACTCCGAATTAGCTGTTTATAGCTTACTTATTTATGTTTTCAACTAATTAAAAATAATATTAAATGTATTTTATACTTAATATTTAATTGAAATTATTAATTAAAAAATTTTTCATTCTAATTCCTGATTTACCATCAATATTTCCAAGATAATATTTTAATGTTTCTTCCTCTGCTTTAGAAAACTTATGTCTCTTATAAGGTTTTGATATAAAGGCGCATAATTTTTCAAAAAAAATTTTTTTTGAATTAACAAAATATTTTTTTTCTTTTATCTGATGCATATGAATATGCTTAGTTACATTCTCATTATTAAAATTTGGAATAATTAAATTTCTATTACTAGCAATAGTTTCAAAAACAATAGTTGAATTAAATGCAATAACAATTTTAGCTTTTCTTAGAAACTTTTCTCCTGTTCCTTTGAAGATAAATGTGCAATTTTCAGGAAGACTAATGTTATTAAAATGGTTTTTTTCATGTACACCAATTTTGCCTTTTAATATAATATTAATATCAGGATTATTTTGAGCAAACTCAATTAAATAATCTAACGTTTTTTTATAAAGTTTATTCCAATTAGTTTTCTTTTTAATAGATATTTTTTGAAAATTAGTTTGTACATACCTGTCAGTTTCAATTAAAAAAAAAACTATTGTTTTGTTATGTGGTTTAGTATCTCGTAATTTAAATGAATAATCAGATCTAGGACATCCTATAATTGATAATTGATTTTTTGATGCAATATTACTTTTTATTAAAATCTTTTTTTGACTTTCTGAATAAATAGAAATTTTATGAGCTAATGATTTATCATTAAATTTTTCATAATATTTAGGATGATATTTTTCTTCTATAGGACTTAATGCTGATTCTTTATGAAGTATTATGTATTTTTTATTTATATTTTTACAAACTTTATCGAAAGGTTTTTCAGCATAGTAAAATATGTTAAAGCTGATAAATCCATCATAGTAAGAAAATTTATCTAAAGATTTAAATACTTTAGTTAAAAAAAGGACATATTTTTGTTTTTCTTTAGTAGCTTGTACATTTAATGCTTTAGTAAAGTAATCTTTACTTGTCATATTTTTACAATAATAAGAAAATATTGTTTTCAAAAAAATTCTTGGTAGCCAAAAAAATACTAAATGATTATTTTGAGTCTTAGCGAATGAACTTATTAAATCTTCAATACCTCCAGATTTTGGAAAAACCAAAATTTTTTTTGAACCTTTTTTTGTGGAATTATATTCTTTAAATTTTCGAATATTTATCCACAAAATTAAAGCAGATAAAAAATTACTATTTAGTCTCAAACTTAACGATAAAAATAATAGAGATAGGAATATTCTTAATCTATAAATTAAATGTTGCATTTTGGTAAATTAGAGTTTCATGTATAACTTTAAATTTTTAATTTGATATAAAAAAATTTTACAATTATCTATATGAATCATCATTATATATTATAAAAAAAAAGTATTTTATAAAGAATATGTTATAAAGAAAAATGATTATTAAATGCCAAAATTGTAAAAAAAGTTTTGATCTTGATTTAAACTTAGTACCTGAAAATGGCAGATCATTGCAATGTGGTTTTTGTAATCATAAATGGTTTTTCAAACTTAATGATAAAATTTCTCTAAAAAATTTAAATGAAGAAATAAAAATTGAAGATGAACAAATTCAAGAATTTAGCAATAATACTGATGTTATTGAAAATTACATTAAAATTTCAAATGATAATAATGAAGAAAAGATTGATAAATCTAATAAAAGTTTATCAGATAAAAAAAATATTAGATCATCTGGAAGTAAAATTATTGGAGGTTTTTTATCATTACTAGTTGTTATTTTAATATCTTTTGTCGCATTAATTATTGTTGCAGATACATTTAAAATATTCTTAGAGAGAATTTTTCCTGGTACTGAACTATTATTATATAATTTATTTGAAACTATGAATGATATATATTTATTCTTTATGAATTTAATTGATTAATAAATGATAAATTATATTTCTAGTCCTTTTAAGTGGTTTTTTAAGTTAGAGGCAGCAAGTGGTTTAATATTACTTTTTGCAGCAATAGTTGCATTGATAATTAGTAATTCACCATTAGCTGATCTTTATTTTTCTACTTTAAATGAATATTTATTTATAGGTATAAATAATTTTGGCTTAAAATTATCTGTTTTACACTGGATTAATGATGCCTTAATGGCAATTTTTTTCTTCTTCGTCACTTTAGAGATAAAAAGAGAATTTTTACAAGGTGAACTTTCTAATATTAAACAAGCTTTATTACCAATCATAGCTGCTGTAGGGGGAATGCTAGTTCCTGCGTTATTTTATGTTTTTATAAATTTAGGTGATAGCGAAACTTTAAATGGATGGGCAATACCCTCAGCTACGGATATTGCTTTTTCTTTGGGTGTTTTATCTTTGCTTGGAAAAAGAGTTCCTTTATCATTAAAAGTATTTTTGACAGCTCTGGCAATAATTGATGATTTAGGTGCTATAGTTATTATTGCTCTATTCTACTCAGGGGATTTGAGTATTATGTATTTAACTCTAATGTTATTAGCTTTTATTGTTTTATTGTTAATTAACAAATTTAATATTAAAAAGTTCCTACCTTATTTGGTTGTCGGACTTTTCCTTTGGGATTTTACACATAACTCAGGTATTCATGCTACTATTGCTGGTGTTTTGTTAGCTATGACAATTCCTCATAGAAATAAAGAAAAAGATTTTTCTTTATTAATAAAAATAGAACATGCAATAAGTCCATATGTAGCTTTTGGAATAATGCCATTGTTTGCTTTTGCTAATGCGGGTGTTTCTTTAGAGGGTTTATCTTTAGCTTCATTATTGGATAAAGTTCCGCTTGGTATAGTACTTGGACTATTCCTAGGTAAACAACTGGGCGTATTTATATTTTCTTATATATCTATAAAATTAAAAGTAGCTCAAATGCCTAATGATACGAGTTGGTACAATTTTTATGGTGTTGGAGTTCTCACAGGAATTGGTTTCACAATGAGTTTGTTTGTTGGTAATTTGGCATTTGCTGAAAATATGCAATATATGGATGGTGTAAAAATAGGGGTACTAACTGGGTCCTTATTATCCACTTTATTTGGTTATTTTTTGATATTACTTACTCCCAATAAACCTAACAAATGAAAAAAGTAATATTGTTATTATCTATAATCATGTTTTTTTTTAAAACTTCAGCTACTGCAAACTATGAAAAAAAAATTTATGATTTTAGTATAGAAAGTATAACTGGTGAGATAATTGATTTTAAAGATTACAAAAATAAAGTTATCTTGGTTGTGAATACAGCTAGTTATTGTGGTTTTACAAATCAATATGAAGAATTACAAAAGTTGTGGGAATTATATAAAGAAAAAGGTTTGATTGTTCTTGGTGTCCCATCTAATTCATTTAATCAAGAAAAAAATAATAATGAAGATATAAAAGAATTTTGTGAAATAAATTTTAATATTAACTTTCCACTAACAACTATAACTGAAGTTAAAGGTAAAAATGCTCACGAAATTTTTAAATGGGCAAAAGAAAATCATGGTAAATCAAGTGTACCCAAGTGGAATTTTCACAAAATTTTAATTAATAAAGACGGTAAAATAGAAGATACATTCGGGTCTATGACAAAACCTATGTCAAAAAAAATAATTAAAACTATAGAAAATATTTTATAAGTTGACAGTTAATCCATCATGTGCGGGAACAACGTTATTAGGGAGCATTTTTTTAAGGACTTTGTAATCTAATACAGGTGATAAATTTGTTAAAATAGCTTTTTGTGGTTTAAATTTTTTAATTAAAGCTAATGATGCATCTAAATTTAAGTGTGATGGATGAAAATTATACCACAGACAATCAATTATTAAGTATTTAAGGTTTTTGAAATATTTGAAATCTTTTGCATATATTTTGTTCACATCACTAATGTAAGCTATTTTTTTATTTATAATAAAGCAATTTGATTTAACTTTACCATGATCAACCATAATTGATTTAATAAAAATTTTTTTTTTATTATTTTTTGTAATTATGTATTTGGGCAAACTATTCAGTTTAAGAGTTGCGGGATATTCTTTTGAATAGCTTTTGAAAATATATGAAAATGTAGATCTAAGATATTTGGAGGTATATTTGTCAGCATATACATCGAGTTGTTTTCTGCTATTAATATAAAAAGATCTCAAATCATTTATTCCATGAGTTTGATCGCCATGCATATGAGAAAATAGCACTTTATCAATCTTTTTTATTTTATGTCTTAAAAGTTGCTGTCGTAAGTCAGGAGATGTATCTATAAGAATATTCTCATCTGTAGTTTTAATTAATGCAGAGCACCTTGTTCTATAATTCTTTTTATTTTTAGGATCGCAATTACCAAAAAAACCATCAGGTCTTGGTACACCCATCGAACTACCACAACCTAAAATGATAAATTTCATTATTTTAGATTAAAAAAAAGTTTATTAAAGTTATCTGAGGTTTTTTTAATAAGATCTTTTTTGGATATATTTTTAATCTCAGCTAATTTTGAAGCAGTAAAATCAATAAATGATGGTTCATTTTTTTTTCCTCTTTTAGGAACAGGCGCCAAAAAAGGACTATCAGTCTCAATTAAAATATTATCCATTGGAATAGATTTGAAAGTATTTTGTAAATCTAATGAGTTTTTAAAAGTAATGATACCGCTAGCTGAAAAGAATGAGTTTAAAGTCATTAGTTTCTCTGAAAATACTTTCGACCCAGTAAAACAATGCATCAAAATTTTAAGGTTTTCATTTTTATATTCATTTAAAATGTCAAAAGTTTCTTTTTCTGCGTCTCTTGAATGAACGATTAGAGGAGTATTGGTTTTTATAGATGCTTCTATATGTTCTTTAAAACTCGCTATCTGCTGATCTTTTTCACTATTATTATAATAAAAATCTAACCCAGTTTCTCCGATACCAATAATTTTTGAATTTTCATTCAGATTTTCAATGATCTGTTTTGAGGTAATAATATCTGTAGAGCTTTCATGAGGATGAATTCCGATAGTACCATATATCATTTCATCCCGATTGATTAATTCTTTAACTCTGGCAAAACTTTCAAAGGATGTTGATATAGTTAATAATTTTTCTATACCGACATTTTTAGATCTTTGTAGTACGTTAGATAAGTCACTTAGTAATGGCTCATGATCTAAATGACAATGTGAGTCAATCATTTTTTTTTTCTATTTTTTTAAAAAGTATATTTATTTTATTTAATTTTTTACCTTTTGTTAAATATTCATTATTAGAAATTGAGTTTAATTCCACTTTTTTTTCCTCAATATCAAAAATATTCAACACTTTCAAAGACGATTCTGGAATAATTGGATACATTAAAAAACTTATTTTTCTTACAATTTCTAATGTTGTGTAAACAATAGTATTTAATCTAATTTGATCATCTTTCTTTTTCCATGGTTCTTGATCATTGAAATATTTATTAGCTTCAAAAAGAGAATTAACAATATAGTCGATGTAAAAATTGATATTTTGATTGTCAATTTTAGACCTAATGTTATCTAAATTATCTCTAAACTTATTTAGTATCAATAAATCTTCATCTTGAAATCTAATCTCTAACGGAATTTTACCATCACAATTTTTATTTGCAAAAGCAGTCACACGCTGGCATAAATTTCCATAATTGTTAGCTAAATCACTATTAATACAATCTTCTAGTCGATCTTGAGATATATTTCCATCATTTCCAAATGAGACTTCTTTAATTAAATAGTATCTTAAAGGATCTAAACCATATTCTTTAATTATCTCTAATGGATCTAGTATATTTCCTTTTGATTTAGACATCTTTTCTTCTCCTGATAATATCCACCCATGTCCATAAACTTTTTTTGGTAAATCAATTTTTGCTGCTAATAAAAAAGCAGGCCAATAAACAGCATGGAATCTAAGAATATCTTTTCCAATTAAATGTATTGTGGCTGGCCAAAATTTTTTAAATAAATCATCATCTTTATTAGGATAATTTAATGCACTTAAATAATTTGTTAGAGCATCAAGCCAAACGTATATCACATGGTTTTTATTATTTGGTACTGGTATACCCCAAGAAAAACTTTTTCTACTTACAGAAAGATCTTTAAGACCACTTTTTACAAAACTAATAACTTCATTTTTTCTAGACTCTGGAGAAATAAAATCTTGATTAGCTTGATAATATTCTAATAAAGGCTTTTCCCATTTTGATAGTCTAAAAAAAAAGGATTCTTCCTCAATCCATTCAACAGGAGATTTTGAGGATATAGCAATTTTTTTTCCATCTACTTCTTCTATTTCATCTTCGTTATAAAAGGCTTCATCTGATACTGAATACCAGCCAGAATAATTTGATAAGTATATATCATCATTTTTTTCAAGTTCATTCCAAAGGTGTTGTACTGTTTTTTTATGTCTCGACTCTGTAGTTCTTATAAAATCGGTATTTGATAAATTTAAAGTATCTGAAAGATCTCTAAAAGTTTTACTAATTTGATCACAAAATATTTGAGGTTCCTTCCCTGCTTTTTCTGCAGAACGTTGAATTTTTAAACCATGTTCATCTGTGCCAGTTAAAAAATTAACGTTATATCCATCAATTCTTTTAAATCGTGCAAAGAAATCAGCAATAATACTAGAGTATGCATGACCCATATGAGGTTTTGCAGAAGGATAATATATAGGTGTTGTTATATAAAAATTTTTATCCATTTAAAATTTCTTCATTGAATTCTAAAAATAATGACTCTTGATCTAGATTAAATACTTTCGTGTTGTAAATTCTTCTAACAAAATAACTATATTTTTCTGTAATAATTTTTGAAAATGATGGATTTAATTTCCTGAAATAAAATTCAATTAGATTATGTGTCATAGTATTTATGAAAAGATTCTTTTTGAAATGACCATTTTCAATTAATAATTTAAGAAAATTTTTCAAATCCATTTTAGATAAATCATAATCATTTTTATGCGCGAATTTCACTAAATGATATATTTCACCTGGTGTAAAATAATAATCTAACAAATCTTCATTTACTAAATTTTCTAATTTATCACCCAAAAGTTTATTAATAATATTTATACAGTCATTATTTGAAAGAGTTACCCTAAAATTAATACATCTAGACAATAAGGTTGATAGTATTTTTTTATTACTATGTATCAATATAAAATATGTATTTTCGTTGGGTTCCTCTAAAACTTTTAGTAAAGCGTTAATTGAGTTAGCATTTAAAAGCTCTATGTTATCTATTAAAACAAACCTTGGTTTATTATTAAAAGAAGATTTATTAAGATGATTTATTAAATCTCTTATTTGATTGATATCAATAGATTTTTTATCTGCATTAACATCAATATTAATCAAATTTGTATTAGATTTATTATTTATTGTTTTAAATACTGAAGATTTTATATTTATACTAAAATTTTTGGAATCATATTCATGATCCTCGTTCTGTGATAATACATAATTTATAAAATGATAAGCTAATGTTGATTTTCCAGAACCTTTCTGACCACTCAATAAAAGTTTATTTGGAAATTTCTTTTTATTGTATAATTTTATTAATTCATCAAAATAGTTGTCTAAACCATATAGATTAATTTGGTTATTTGGACTCAATTCATTCATAACAATGTATTTATTTTCTTAATAATTATATTTTGATTAAGTTTGATATCTAAATTGGAATTAATAATCTTATATTTCCTCTTTTTTTTATTAGCAATTAGTAAAAATCCTCTTTGTACATTTTCATAAAATTTACTATTAAATTTATCATATCTATTAAGAGATTTTCTTAATTTAAGCCTATTTATCATATTTTTTTTGCTGACGATATTTAAGAATGTGTAATCAACTTTAAAGTCTTTTAACAAGAAATCGTTTAAAAATTTGATCAACTTTATATTTACTCCAAAGCCATAGTGTTGATATGCTATAGTAGAGTCAACAAATCTGTCTATTAGTATAATCTTTTTCTTATAATGTTTTTTTAATTGTTTTATATTTTCACTTCTAGAAGCAAGATATAAAAGTAAATCAGTTATTTTATTAAAATCAGATTTCTTATTTAAGATAAGCTTACGAATTTTTTCTGAATTAAGACTTCCACCTGGTTCTCTGATTTTAATAAATTTAAGTTTTTTTTTTTTTAGATATTTTGCAACATTTGATATATGATGACTTTTACCACTACCTTCTATACCTTCAAAAATAATTACGGGTTTATTAGACATCGCCCCAGATTAAATAATTCAAAGATCTAATTAATCTAGTAAAAATATTTACTTTATTGACGTCATTTAAAGCTAAAAGGTCATACTCACCAACTAATTCATCATCATAAACAACTCTAAATTTACCAACGATATCATTCTTTTTAATTGGTGCTTCAATTGGGCCTTCGTATTTTAATGAAATTTTAAGTAATCTTTTTTTAGCTTTTTTGATAGTTTTATAAATGTTTTCATTTACATAAACATCAACTTGATTTTTTTTTCCAAGCCAAACGTCAACTTTATCAATAGGTTTGTCAGACTTATTAATTTCAATTAGATCAAAATTTGTTAAACCATATGTTAGAAGTTTTGAACTCTCTCTCGATCTTGAACTTTTTGTCTCAAAACCACTTCCAACAGCAATTAATCTTCTACCGTTTCTTATTAAAGAAGATGCTAATGAATATTTTTCTACAGCTAAATAGCCAGTTTTTATTCCATCAGCACCAATATTTTTATACAAAAGTGGATTTCTATTTCCTTGGGTAATAGGATCCCCCCCTGTTCTGTCCCATGTAAATTCTTTAAATGAAAACCATTCATAAAATTCAGGATGTTCTTTAATCAAATATTTAGACATAATTAATATATCTCTTACTGTTGAATAATTATCAGGGTCATTTATACCAGATGAATTTGTAAAATTTGTATTATTCATGCCAAGCGTTTTTGCTTTAGCAGTCATTAAAATTGCAAATTCTTCTTCAGTTCCGGCTATTCCTTCAGCAAGAGCTATGCATGCATCGTTTCCTGATGCTGTAATGATCCCAAGTAGTAAATTTTCTACAGAAACTTCGTCACCAACCATAATGAACATGGAAGAATAACCTGCTGTAGATAGTCTCCAAGCTTTTTCTGAAACTATAAATTTTTCATCTAAACTAAGATCACCTGACTTAATCAAATCAAATGCAATTATAGATGTCATAATTTTTGTCATTGAAGCAGGATATATAGATCTATCAGGTTCTTTTTCATATAAAATCTCTCCCGATAAAAAATCTTGTAATATAGCAGTTCTTGCTTTGATATCTATATTCGAATAAGAATTGCATATTAAAGCAAGACTTACCAAAAAATAAAAATATAAAATTCTAAACATTTTTTAGTATTTCTAAATTTTCAAAGTTAAGTGAATTCATTTTTTCAAAAGAATCCTTGAGTGATTTTATATCATTAAAAGGTCCTAATAATACCCTGTAATTTGTTTCTGATAATTTAATAAGCTTAGCATTGTTGATTGACGTTTCCATCTTAATACGATCTATCATTAATTTAGCTGTATTTTGATAGTAAAAATCAGCAACTTTAATTGAATAAGAAAACTTTTTATCCAATTTTTTTTTTATCTCTTTTTTTGATTTATTATTTAAATCATTAATTTGTATTCCATCTATTGGTGCTTTTTGAGCAACTTCTCTTTCTTCATCAAATGTTTTTGCTTTATTTGCAATAAAAGTTGAGTCATTAGAAATTAGAACTATTTCGATGTAAGGTTCTGAAGGATTAATTTCAAGTGTCTCTAATATTCTATTTGTAATAATTGAATTATAAAAATTAGAGAAATTTACTTTATTTGATTTTATTTCAGCAATTAAAGATTTATTGTTGAGAGGATTTGATATTTTAACTTGCGATTTAGCTTTAAGCGTTTTATGGAATATTTGTAGAGATCTGTGATCAAGATTTTTTAATTTTAGATCTTCATTATAAATTAAAGCAAATCCAATATTCTTATATTTTTTTTCTGGTTTTAAATTTAATTTAGAGGGTTTACTTTTAATTAATTGATCACATCCATTTAATAATGTTAAAAAAATCAAAAAAAATATAGTTTTAAATTTCATTTTCAAATTTGTTTTTTAATGTACATACAGCTAGAGCAAATCTTAAAGATCTATTCCAACTTAAAATAATTTCATAATTATCAAATATGATATAGGCAGGATTTAATGTTTCAGCATTAGGAACAATATCTTTATCCGGTGTAATTATTGCTGATTTTATATCATCATCTAATAAATCTAAATTAGAGTTATTCTTAATATATTTCTTAAAAAAACTTAATTTTTTTTTATTATGAATTTTTTTAGCAGAAATATTTAAATATTTTTTTGGTATATCATTAGTAAGTTCAATTTGATAAAAACAGGGAGCTTTTTTTTTCCATCCTATCTTTTTTAGATAATTAGCTGCTGATGGATAGGCATCTTCATTATTTTTTAAATCAATTCTGTTATCTTTATTATGATCTATTGCATAATTTGTAATTGTAGTTGGCATAAATTGGAAAAAACCAAAAGCACCAGCCCATGAACCGTATAAAGTTTTATAATCAACCTGTTTAGTTTCGATTAATTTTAATAATGTAATTAATTCATTTGTAAAAAATTCAGATCGTCTTTCATCATAACTTAAAGTTGCCAATGAAGATAAGATGTCCATTTTACCAACATATGTTCCAAAATTTGTTTCGATACCCATTAAAGATAATAATAATTCTTTCTCAATATCAAATTCTAACTCAACGAGATCAATTAAATCCTTGTTCTCTCTATAAAATTCAATTCCTTTATTTTGTTTCTTTTTAGAAGTTCTTTTTCCAATATACGTTTTTGTGTCTTCATAAAATTCAGGTTGAAAACGATCGTACTCAATTACTTTTGGAAGATATTTGACATTTTTCATTACAAGATTGAAGGTTTCTTCTGATATTTTATTTTTTAAAGCAATCTTTTTAAAGTCTAATTTCCATTTATTAAAATCATTAACATCATAAGCATAACTAAATTTAGTAGTTAAGATCAAAATAATCAAAAAAAATTTAATTAGTCTCATAAAGGTCTTTTAAATATATTATAACTGCAATCCAAATCAAAACAAAACTAACTAGCTTAATCATTGAAAAAGTTTCATCATAATGAAAGAAACCTAATAAGAATTGTAAAGTCGGAGTAATATAGAAAATCATACCTGTCGGTCCTAATCCACATAATTCAACACCCCGAACATATAAAAAAAGTGGTATTACAGTCATTGGACCTGCTAATAATATAAATAAAGATAATCCAGGATTATTGATAGAAAAATCATTAAGTCCTTTTTGATAAACTATATAAAATGCAATTAACGCAAATGGAATTATGAATAAGCTTTCGATTAATAAACCTATATCTGTATCTACATTAATTTTTTTTCTTATCAAATTATAAAATCCCCAACTCAAACCAACTATAATTCCAACCCATGGTAAGGACTTAAAGCTAAAAAATAGTAATATTATAATTGACAGTAATACGAGAGAGATGGAAAGTATTCTTCTTTGATTTAATTTTTCATTAAAAAATATGTACCCTAAAAAAACACTTAATATTGGCATTATAAAGTATCCAAAACTTGCATCTATTATACGATCAGTTGCAACGGCATAAATCCACACAGACCAGTTTATAAAAATTAGAAATCCTGAAATAAATAATCCTATTAAATTTTTTTTATCTGAAATTATAAAAAAAAAAATTTTCCACTTATTAAAAATAAATGAAGTAATAATCAAAGTAACTGCTGTCCAAATACATCGATGAATAACTACTTCAACAAAACCTATGAATTCTAAATACTTAAAATAGATTACCCCAATAAACCCCCACCAAAAAGACCCCAAAGATGTTAATAAAAGTCCTTTATTGAATTGTTGATTCATATTTGATTAGTATTGATTAATAATAGATCTATTAGACTATTTTATAGTTGAATTAAATAATTTTAATTATAAAACCTAGCTCACGGAGAGATGGCTGAGCGGTTGAAAGCACCGGTCTTGAAAACCGGCAAAGGGGCAACTCTTTCCTGGGTTCGAATCCCAGTCTCTCCGCCACTAACTTTTATATATGTGAGATTTGTATAATTTAATTAGTTCTTTGTTTATGTCTTCTAAATTATCTAACTGATTGTTGTAAAATCTATATAATGAGTCGTCATCAATAGATAAAAATTTTTCTAATTCTATTAATTGCTCTAAATTGAAACTATTAATATTAGATTTTACAAAACTTCCTATTAATTTATCCATTTCTTTAGTGCCCCTGTATTGAGACCTATAAATTAATCTTTTTTTTAAATTTTCTATATCGTTATTCATTAATAATTTATAATAATACTATATGATCAATAATACATATAATTATCTATTATCAGATCTTAAAAAATTAAAAGGTGTTGGTATAAAGACTTATAATATACTAAAGAAAAAAAAAATTAATAATATATTTGATCTTTTGTGGAGATTACCAAAATCTTATACAGATAGAAGTAAGTCTACCAAAATAAAAGATCTCAAAATAGGTGAGGTGCAAACTATAACATTAGTACCTTACAAATATAATTTTCCAAGAATAAGAAATCTACCAAATAGAATATACTGTAAAGATGAAACTGGAGAGATGGATTGTATTTTTTTTAATAGTTATGAGGGGTATATAAAAAAGATCTTACCATTAAATAAAGAAGTTACTGTAAGTGGCAAAGTTGGACATTTTCGTAATAAATATCAAATAACAAATCCTAAATATATCTCAAAGGATGCATCTATAATTAAAGATAAGCATAATAAATACTCTTTAACTGAAGGTATTTCAGAAAATGTTTATAATAAAATTATAAACCAAATTTTGACAAATCTTCCAATCTTAGACGAATGGCATGATGAACACGTTCTTAAAAAATTTGATAATATTTCATGGAATGAATCTATTATTCAACTACATAAGCCTGAAAATGTCGGTAAATTTAAATCAAATTTTTATAAAAGGCTTGCTTTTGATGAAATATTATCAACTTTTCTTGTTCACTCTCAAATTAGAAAAAATATAAAAAAAATTAAAAAACAACAAAAATTTTTTAAAAATGAATCCCAAAAAAAACTTATAGATAAACTAGATTTTGAACTTACAAATGACCAAAAAAAATCTCTAAATGAAATAAATAATGATCTTAAATCTAATCAAAAAATGTTTAGATTGTTGCAGGGAGATGTTGGAAGTGGAAAAACTATAGTTGCTCTTTGTGCGGCAGCAAATGTTGTAAATTCAGGCTTTCAAATAGCGGTGATGGCTCCTACCGAAATTTTAGCTAAACAACACTATAATCTTGCAAAAAAAATATTTGATAAAAATATTAATTTAGAAATTCTATCAAGTAAAACTCAATATAAAGAAAAAAAAACGATAATAAAAAAATTAAAAGAAAAACAGATTGATATAATTTTTGGAACTCATGCAATTTTTCAAAAAAAGATATTATTTAATAAACTAGGATTAATTATAATTGATGAACAGCATAAATTTGGAGTTAATCAGAGAAAAAAATTATCTGACAAAGGTGGTGATAATTGCGATGTATTATTAATGTCAGCTACACCAATTCCAAGAACTTTGACAATGACAGTTTATGGAGATATGGACTTATCTATTATAAGGGAGAAACCTAAATCAAGAAAAGAAGTTAAAACTTATAGTAAATTAGAAACTAAAATTGATGAAATTTTAAGATTTATCAAAAAAGAAATCCAAAATAATAATCAAATTTTTTGGGTATGTCCTTTAATAGAAGAGTCAAAAAAGCTTGATCATTCATCAGCAGTAGAAAAATATAAATTTTTAAAAAATAAATTTCCAAATCAGGTTTCTTTACTTCATGGTAAAACTGAAAATGAAGATAAAGAAAAAATATTAAAAGATTTTTTAAATCAAAAGACCAAAATATTAGTTTCAACAACTATTATTGAAGTTGGTATTGATTTTCCTAATGCAAACGTGATCATAATTGAAAATGCTAATAAATTTGGACTGTCGCAACTTCACCAACTTAGAGGAAGAGTTGGTAGAGGAGAAAAACAATCTTCATGTATTTTATTATTTAAATCTTCACTTACTGATAATGCAAAAAAAAGACTAAATATATTAAAATCTTCTACTGATGGATTTGTAATTTCTGAAGAAGATATGAAGTTGAGAGGTTTTGGTGATATACTTGGTTTTAAACAAAGTGGTGTAAAAATTTTTAAATTAGCTGATCCATTACATAACAATGATTTGTTTGAACTTGCTGAAAAAGAAATTAAACAAATGGAAAAGAAAAATATAAAACTTAGCAAATATAAAACTCTAATGAAATTATATGATCAGGCAGATATTATTTACGATATTGTTTAATTATTGCCTGATGATGTTCCGGCAGATACTATAAATTTAGAGGCTTCCTCAAAAGTCATGTTCAAATAAATTACATCTTCAACAGGAAACATAAGAAGAAATCCACTTGTTGGATTTGGAGTTGTTGGAATAAAAACATTAAGAAGTTTTTGATTAGTCTTTTTAGCCATTTCAGTAGTGTTTTCTCTAGTTGCAAAACCAACTGCCCATACACCTTTTCTGGGATATTCAACAAGGACAACACTTTTTTTATTATCATCTTTTTTTGAAAATGTTTCTGTCATTTGCAGAATTGCAGAGTAAACAGTTCTTAAAAAAGGTATTCTTTTAAATAAATCATCAATTAATTTTAATATTTTTTTACCTAAAAAAGATAATGACAGCCCACCAACTATTGTTATCAAAATTAAAGAAATTATTATTTCAATACCAGGTATTGCATATGGAAGATAGTAATTGGGATTTATATTTTGAGGAATTAGTTTCGAAGAAATTCCAATTAGAATTTTACTCAAATAAAGTGTAAATCCTATTGGAATTAAAACTACAACTCCTGTAATAAAATAATTCCTTAAAATTAATGCTAATGATTTTTTTTTTTTATTTTTGGCCATTTATTTAAAACTTGAATATATAACAAAAGTAATAGCAATAATAAATAGAACAACTAAAATTTTATTATTTAGATTCATGATTAACTAATATATTATCAATGTTATTAAAAATGAATAGAAGAAAATTTTTAACATATATGGGTTGTGGGTGTTGTGGACTTGTTTTAAATGCATGTTCAACAGCTCCAATTACGGACAGACGTCAATTAAAAATCATCCCTGAAGCTAAGCTAAACGCTCAAGCTGCTCAAATATATGAAAAAATTAAACAAAAAGAAAAGTTAAGTAAGGATATAAATAAATTAAATGAAATTAGAGAAATTGGTAAGAAAATGGAAAACGCTATTGCTGAATATTTCCAAAGAGAAAAAATAGATGATCCTACTGCTAATTTTGATTGGGAATATATTTTAATTGACAATAAAAAAGTAAGAAACGCTTGGTGTATGCCTGGAGGTAAAATTGCTGTTTATAGTGGTATGCTCGATGTAACTAAGAATACTGATGGTTTAGCTGCTGTTATGGGCCATGAAGTAGCTCATGCTGTTGCTAAACATTCTGTTGAAAGAGCTAGCAGAGGTGTTTTATTAAATACTAGTACACAAGTAATAGATATTCTTAGTGGTGGTAAATTATCAGATGTTAATAGAGTTACCGGAATGAATACTGTGGGATTATTATCACAATTAGGTATCATGAACCCATTTAGTAGAAAACAAGAAAGCGAAGCAGATTATTTAGGAATGATTTTCTCTTCATTATCAGGATATGATATTCGAGAAACTGTAAAAATTTGGGAAAGGATGAAAAAATTTAACAAAGGTAAAGAGCCATCTGAATTTATGAGTACTCATCCATCTGCTGACAATAGAATTAAAAAAATTACAAATTGGACCAACGAAATAATATTAGATTATCCACCAATTAAAGTATAACTTTGAATGGTGAGCCGTGTTGGACTCGAACCAACGACCCATTCCTTAAAAGGGAATTGCTCTACCAACTGAGCTAACGGCCCATATCATTCCGTGAATGAAAATTGTATATATAGAATTATTCTAATAATTCAAACCAGAAATATTAAAAATTGTTAAATTTACAACTTATTTATGTATTTATCATGAAATTCATCAAAAGTACCGTTGTTGATATTTTTGCGAATTGCAGTCATTAATTCTTGATAAAAATTGATATTATGAAGTGTAAGCAACATAGACGCTAGTATTTCGTTAGTGTTAAACAAATGGTTTAGGTAATTCTTAGAATATTTGTTTAAGTTTAAATTGTCACATTCCTGATCTAGAGGTGAATTATCATTTTGATATTTATTATTTTTTATATTTAACCTACCACCCCATGTAAAAGCTAAACCCGTTCTGCCAGATCTTGTAGGAAGGACACAGTCAAACATATCAATTCCTCTTTTAACAGCACCTAAAATATCTGACGGAGTGCCTACCCCCATTAAGTAATGAGGTTTTTCAAATGGTAAATTTGACTTAACATCATCTAAAACTTTAAACATTTCATTTTGACTTTCTCCAACAGCCAACCCACCTAAAGCATAGCCATCAAATTCCATTTTGATCAACTCATTTAGGGATTTTAATCTTAATTCTTTAAATAGACCTCCCTGAACAATTCCAAATAAAGCTTTATGTGGATTTTTTCCAAAGGCTTTTTTTGATCTTTCAGCCCAGTATAAAGATAATTCCATAGATTTTTTTATACTTTCATAATCTGAGGTATTTTTTGGACACTCATCCATAATCATCAAAATATCTGAGTTTAAACCTAACTGTATTCGAATACTTTCCTCAGGACTTAAATAAAATTTTTTTCCATCAACATGAGAATTGAATATTGCACCCTTTTCTTTATCAATTTTATTTAACTTTGAAAGAGACATTACTTGAAAACCGCCAGAGTCAGTTAAAATTGGTAATTCACAATTCATAAATTTATGAAGTCCACCTGCACCCTGTATACGCTCAACACCTGGTCTAATCATTAAGTGATAAGTATTTGATAAGATTATTTCTGAACCAGTTTTCTTGATATCTTCAATTTTACAAGCTTTAACTGTAGCCTGTGTACCAACAGGCATAAATGCAGGTGTGTGAATAATTCCTCTGTGAGTTTCAATTAACCCAGTTCTAGCAAAAGCATTACTTTTTAAAATTTTAAAGGCAAAATTTTTCAATGCCATTCAAGGATTATAAAGATTTAAAATTTATAATCTTATCAGGATCTGATACTGCACCATTATTTTTTTCATCACCTTTTTTTATTTTATCTACAAATTCCATACCTTCAATTACTTTTCCAAAAACAGTATATTGTCTATCTAAAAAAGGAGCAGGCTTGAAACATATAAAAAATTGACTATTTGCACTATTTGGGTCTGATGATCTAGCCATAGATAAAGTTCCTCTTTCATGAGGTAAACTATTAAATTCTTGATTTAAATCTGGTAAGTCTGATCCTCCCATCCCAGCTCGTCTTAAATCAAAATCTTCAGAGTTTGAATTTCCAAATTTAACATCACCTGTTTGGGCCATAAATCCATCTATTACACGATGAAATACTACATTATTGTATTTTCCATTGTCTGCTAATTCTTTAATTCTCTTAACATGATTTGGTGCTACATCTGAAAATAATTCAATTTTAACATCACCATTTTTTAGTTTTAAAATCATTAAGTTCTCCTCTGAAATTGATTGATTGGTTATAATTAATAAAAATAATATTATTTTTATAAAAAATTTATTCATATTTTTGTTTTAAAGAATTTATTGTACTTTTTGTAGTAAATTTTTTTATATCTCCCCCTAGTTTTACAATTTCTTTTACAAATTTTGAAGAAATGATTTGATTTTCAATATCTGACATCAAAAATAAAGTTTCTATATTATTATTTAGTTTTCTGTTCATCCCAGCAAGCTGAAACTCATATTCAAAATCAGATACGGCTCTTAACCCTCGTAATATAATATTTGATTTATATTTTTTACATAGGTCTGTTGTTAAAGAATTAAATGGTATTACAGATATTTTTTTTTTATTTAATTTCAAATCTGAAAATAAAGCTTTTTTAACGATTTGAATTCTTTCATCGACATTAAATAAATATCTCTTATTTTCACCATCAGAGACAGCAACAATTACTTTTTCAAATAATTTCAATGATTTTTTAATTACATCTATATGTCCAAATGTAATTGGGTCAAATGTTCCTGGATAAATTGCAATTTTAGACATTAAATCAAATTATCTTCAATCTTTATAGCAGAGACTACGACTTCATCACCTGATAATTTAATAATTCTCACGCCCTGGGTATTTCTCCCTGCTGTTCTGATTTCTTTTACTTCTATTCTTATAACTCTTCCTTTGTTGGTAGAAATCATAATTTCATCACCCTCAAAAACAGGGAATGAAGATGAAATATTTCCGTTTCTTGGTGAATTTACTATGCCAATTATTCCTTTTCCACCCCTATTAGTTACTCGATAATCATAGTGGGAAGTTTTTTTGCCATAACCATTTTCAGTAATTGATAGAATAAATTTTTCTACTGCTTTTAATTCCGATTTTTCATCCTTTGATTTTTTTCCATTTTTTTTAATTTTATCATTATCTATTATGGATAAAGAGACAATTTCATCATTTGGTGCAAGTTCAATACCCTTAATTCCCTTTGACGATCTACCTTTAAAAATTCTAAGTTTTTTAACATCAAATCTAATACACTTACCTAATTTCGTACTTAAGATTGCATCTTGATTATCTTTACATATTTTTACACCAACAATTTTATCATTATTATCTAGCTTCATCGCTATTTTTCCTGAAGCATTAATAGAAGAAAAATCCTCTAAGCTATTTTTTCTAACTTTACCTTTGGCAGTTGCAAAAATTATTTGATAATCACTTAAATTTTCATCACTATCAGGAAATGGCATTATAGAACTGATAGATTGATGATTTTTTAATGGTAGAATATTAAATAGTGATTTTCCTTTTGAAGAAGAAGAGCCCTCAGGAATTTTCCATGCTTTAATCCTATATACTAGACCTTCTGTAGAAAAGAACAAAACTGATGTATGAGTGTTAACAGATAATGTCTGAACTACAGAGTCCTCATTTCTAGTTGTAATACCAGTCTTTCCTTTACCGCCCCTTTTTTGTGTTTTAACATTATTTAAAGACCCTCTTTTTATATAACCTTGAAGTGTTACAGTTATTAATACGGATTGTTTTTGAATAGTTTCTTCAATATCATAATTTAAAATTGCATCAATTATTTTTGTTCTTCTAGGAACTGAAAATTTTTCCTTAATATTTTTCAGTTCATCACTAATAACTTTGAGTAATTCTTTTTTAGATGAAATAATTTTTTTGTATTTCACTATTAAATCCGCTAATTTTTTTATTTCTATTTCTATTTCATTTATTCCAAGTGCTGTTAATTTTTGTAATCTTAGTTCTAAGATTGCTACAACCTGGGGTTCTGATAAATTATAAAGGTTTTTAGATTTTTTTTCTTCAACAAGAGAAATCATTTTTTGTGATTTACTGATTTTCCACTTAGTATTTAAAATTGATTTTTTTGCATCTTCTGGTGTTTTGGAATTTCGAATAATTTTGATAATTTTATCTAAGTTTTCAACTGAAACTGACAAACCAATCAATATGTGTGCTCTTTCTTCAGCCTTATTTAAATCAAATTTAGTCTTCTTAATTACTACATTTTCTCTGAAATTTAAAAAATTTTCTAAAAATTCTTTAAGGTTACAAGTCTTGGGTTTGCCTTCAACAATAGCTAGTGTATTAAAACCAAAAGAACTTTCAATTTGAGTATTTTTATAAAGCTGTCTTTTAACTGTTTCAGGTTCGACACCATTTCTTAAATCAATAGAAACCCTAATACCCTCTCTGTTTGACTCATCTCTAATATCTCTTATACCATCTATTTTTTTTTCTCTAACTAATTGAGCAATTCTTTCATTTAAAACAGATTTGTTAACTTGATAAGGAATTGAATTTATTACTAGTCTTTCTCTTCCATTTTTTCGAGCTTCAATTGTAATTTCTCCTCTAATTTTAAATGAACCTCTACCTTTGTTGTAACCTTGCTTAATGATGTCTTTTCCAATGATAACACCACCTGTAGGAAAATCAGGACCTGGTATATGTTTCATAAGCTCTTTAATTTTTATATCTTTATTTTCTATAAGAGCTAAAGTTCCATCTATAATTTCACCTAGATTGTGAGGTGGAATACTTGTGGCCATACCAACAGCAATACCGCCTGCGCCATTGACAAGTAAATTTGGATATTGAGATGGTAAAACAATTGGTTCCTTTTCAGTTTCATCATAGTTACTTTTGAAATCAACAGTGTTTTTTTCTATGTCATCAATTAGATATTGAGAAACTTTTGAAAGTTTTGTTTCTGTGTATCTCATTGCAGCGGGAGGATCACCATCTATAGACCCAAAGTTACCTTGACCATCAACCAAAGGTATGCTCATTGAAAAATCTTGAACCATTCTAACCAAAGCGTCATAAACAGATTGGTCACCATGTGGATGATATTTACCTATAACATCACCAACTATTCTTGCAGATTTTCTAAATTGTTTCGACCAATCATAACCACCTTTGTACATGGCATAAAGTATTCTTCTATGAACTGGTTTAAGTCCATCTCTAATATCAGGAAGAGCCCTGCTAACTATTACACTCATCGCGTAAGAAAGATATGATGAGCTCATCTCATCATGCATCGAAATGAGTTTTATATTTTTATCTTTTGAAATCTCAGTTTTGTCCATGAAATTTAAAATGGAATTTCGTCATCCATGTCATTTGGTGCTTGAGATGTTTCATCAGGCGCATTTCCTAATGATTGGCTATTATCTTGTTGAATACCTCCACTAGAATTACCACCACCTAACATTGTTAAAGAGGAATTATAACCTTGAATAATTATCTCAGTTGAGTACTTATCTTGGCCAGATTGTTCATCTTTCCATTTTCTGGTAGTTAGTTGACCTTCTACGTAAATTTGAGCACCTTTTTTTAAATATTGCTGAACAACATTTACTAATCCTTCATTAAATACAACTATACGGTGCCATTCTGTTTTTTCCTTTTTTTCACCTGTATTTTTGTCTTTCCAGGATTGGCTTGTAGCAAGGCTTAATCTTGCAACACTTTTGCCATTTACCATTTGTTTTATTTCTGGGTCTGCGCCTAATCGACCAATTAAAAGAACTTTATTTAAACTTCCAGCCATAATATTTATAAAATTGAATGTTAATTAATTTAAATTTATACCACATATTGCTCTGAATATTAATTATATTAATCCATAGCAAGAAAATTTATGATCAAAAAGATAGTTATTAAGGGTGCTAAAGAGCATAATCTAAAAAATATTTCCTTGGAGATCCCAAAAGATAAATTTATAGTTATTACAGGGTTATCAGGGTCTGGTAAATCTTCATTAGCATTTGATACAGTTTATGCAGAAGGACAGAGAAGATATGTTGAAAGTTTATCAGCCTATGCAAGACAATTTCTAGATAAAATGAAAAAACCTAATGTTGATCTCATAGAGGGTCTTAGTCCAGCAATATCTATAGAACAAAAAAATACCTCAAAAAATCCCAGATCAACTGTTGCTACTGTTACTGAAATATATGATTACATGAGAGTATTATATGCAAGAGCAGGCATACCATATTCACCTTTTACTGGAAAACAAATTAAGTCTCAAACAATAACTCAAATTGTAGATCAGATTAAGAAATTACCAAAAAAAGCTACGATCTATTTATATGCACCTATTGTTAGAGGAAGAAAAGGAGAATACAAAAAAGAAATTTTAAACTTTAAGAAAAGAGGATTTAGGAAAATAAAAATTGACGAAATATTATATGATATTGAAAATGTTCCAGAACTTAACAAAAAGATTAAACATGATATTTCAATTTTAGTTGACAGAATTGTTTTAAACTCTTCATTAGGTAATAGACTGGCAGAAAGTATTGAAACTGCAGTTAATTTATCAAATGGTTTAATATTTGTTGAATATGAAGATGAAACATTACCAAAAAAATTTAGAAAAATTGAAAAATTAATTTTCTCAACAAAATTTGCATGCCCTGAAAGTGGATTTACTATAGAGGAGATAGAACCAAGATTATTTTCTTTTAATAGTCCTTTTGGTGCTTGTGAAGAATGTGAGGGTATAGGTGTAAAGCTCAATGTTGATCCTAATTTAGTAATTCCTAATGAAAAAAAAAGTATAGCTGATGGTGCAATAGAACCTTGGTCAAAAACTACAACTTTATATTATGCACAAACATTGGCATCCTTAGCAAAACATTATGATTTTTCGCTTGAAGATAAATGGATAAAATTACCAAAAAAGATTAAAGATATAATTCTCTATGGATCCGATGATGAAGAAATTAAATTTACTTACGATGATGGATATGAAAAATATTCTCATAAAAAAACTTTTGAGGGAGTAATCAATAATTTAGAAAGAAGATACTTAGAAACAGATAGCGATTGGAAGAGAGAAGAAATCGCACAATATCAATCAGATACAAAATGTGAAAGATGTAATGGTTATAGGCTTAAAGATGAGGCTTTATGTGTAAAAATTGATGATCTTCATATCAGTGAGGTAACCGAAAAGTCTATTCTTGATGCAGCAGAATGGTTTAAAAATTTAAATAAAAAACTTGATAGTAGGCAAATAAAAATTGCAGAGCATATTTTAAAAGAAATCAATGAAAGATTAACTTTTTTATTAAATGTTGGTCTAGATTACTTAACTCTTTCAAGAGAGTCTGGTACATTATCTGGAGGTGAAGCTCAAAGAATTAGATTAGCTTCTCAAATTGGATCTGGTCTAACAGGTGTATTATATGTGCTCGATGAACCATCCATAGGACTCCATCAGAAAGATAATGTAAAATTAATTAGCGCTTTAAAAAGATTAAGAGATTTAGGTAATACAGTAATTGTAGTTGAACACGATACTGAGACTATGGAAAATGCTGACCATATTATTGATCTTGGGCCTGAAGCAGGTAGTAAAGGTGGTGAAGTTGTTGCTCAAGGTTCTTTTAAAGAAATATGTAACAATCAAAACAGTGTTACTGGAAAATATTTGTCTAATAAATTAAAGATTAATGTTCCCACAAAAAGAAGATTAGCAAAAAATGGAAGATTTTTAGAAATTTCTGGAGCTACTGGTAACAATTTAGATAATGTTAATTTAAAGATACCACTTGGAAGTTTAACTTGTGTTACAGGAGTTTCTGGATCAGGTAAATCTACACTTATTTTACAAACACTTTATAATGCTTTAAATCTTACATTGAACAACAACAAATCACGTAAAATTCCTAAACCTTTTAAGGGATTTAAAGGTACCGAATTAGTTGATAAGATAATAGATATTGACCAATCTCCAATTGGTAGAACCCCTAGATCAAATCCAGCAACATACACAGGTGCATTTGGTCCTATAAGAGATTGGTTTACAGGATTACCAGAGTCTAAAACTAGAGGTTATAAACCTGGGCGTTTTTCATTTAATGTCAAGGGAGGAAGGTGTGAAGCTTGTGAAGGTGACGGAGTTATTACTTATGAAATGCACTTTTTACCAGATGTTTACATTCAATGTGATGAGTGCAAAGGTACAAGGTATAATAGAGAAACATTAGAAATTAAATTTAAAGATAAAAGTATTGCTGATGTACTAAATATGACAGTTGATGAAGGATGTGAATATTTTGAAAATATATCTAATATAAAAACTAAACTTTTAACTCTTAAAAAAGTTGGTTTAGGTTATATAAAAATTGGACAACAAGCTACCACGTTGTCTGGTGGTGAAGCTCAAAGAATTAAATTAGCAAAAGAATTATCTAAAAGATCCACAGGACGAACAATGTATATATTGGATGAGCCTACTACAGGGCTTCATCAACATGATATTAAGAAGCTTCTTGAAATACTTCATACTTTTGTTGCATTAGGCAATACTGTTGTGGTTATAGAACATAATTTAGATGTCATTAAAACAGCAGATTATATAGTTGATATGGGTCCAGAAGGCGGTGTTAACGGTGGAAAAATCATAGCAGAGGGTAAACCTGAAGAAATTTGTAATGTTAAAAACAGTTATACTGGTGAATTTTTAAAACCACTTTTAAATTGATTTTAAATTAACAGAATTTAATATATAAATATATTAGAATTATGAGTAACTTACTTTCATCATTATCAAAAACAATTCATGCATCTATAATTTTAGCAATCCTTCTATTTTTAGGGTTATTTTATCAAAATGATGGTTTTGCATTTGATGCTCTTTTTTGGAGCTGGATGGCAAGATATACCCATGTTGTTGTTGGCATAATGTGGATTGGCTTACTTTGGTATTTTAACTTCGTTCAAATCCCTAACATGGCTAAGATTCCTGATGAACAAAAACCTGCAATAGGAAAAGTAATTGCTCCCGCGGCTCTATTTTATTTTAGGTGGGGAGCTGCATTAACTGTGTTATCTGGTTTAATTCTGGCATATTTTAACGGTTACTTGCACGATGCAATGACTTTAAGCATTGGCTCAGGCATACCTAAACACACAGCGATTGGAATTGGAATGTGGCTTGCAATAATAATGGCTTTTAATGTTTGGTTTGTAATTTGGCCAAATCAAAAAAGAGCATTGGGTATGATAGAATGTGATGCTGAACTTAAAGCAAAATCTGCTAAAACAGCCATGTTGTTTTCTAGAACAAATACTTTATTGTCACTTCCAATGCTGCTTACAATGGTTGCTGCTCAGAATCTTTATTAAATTTTTTCGTCTTCTTTTAGAATAGTTTTTTGTGATACATTAAGTCTAACTAATACTGTGTTGGCAATATAAATTGATGAATATGTTCCAAATATAACTCCAAAAATCATTGCTAGAGAAAAACCTTTAAGGATTTCGCCACCAAAAAAGAAAATTGAAAATAACGCTAAAAGTGTCGTAATAGATGTAATCAAAGTTCTAGATAAAGTTTCATTAATTGAAATATTTGTTAATTCAAAAATTTTAATATCTGAAAATTTTCTCAGATTTTCTCTAACTCTATCAAAAATAACAACTGTATCATTCATTGAATATCCAACAATCGTTAAAACAGCTGCGATAATTGATAAATTAATTTCTAAATTTAAAAGTGAAAATATACCTAATGTTATTATTACATCATGAAATAAAGCTAAAATTGCTCCAAGACTGAATTGCCACTCAAATCTAATCCAAATATAAATCAACATTAAAGCTAATGAAACACTGATAGCAATAATTCCAGATTTTAAAAGTTCAGCGCTGACTTTAGGACCAACGTTTTCAACCCTTCTAAAATCAAAGTTATTACTAAAAGATTTATCTAAATTAGACTTAATTTCCTCAACAATGTTAATTATATTATCTTTATTTTCAAATTTAATTAAATAATCTTGATCATTACCAAATTTTTTAACAGATACATCTCCAAGATCCATCTGATTAAGATTGTCTCTTAAACTGGAAACATTTATTTTATTATCAGATGATCTTAATTCAATTAATGTTCCACCTTTAAAATCTATTCCAAAATTTAAACCCTTAAAAATTAGAAAAATAAGAGAAATAATGACTAAAATTAATGACAATAAATTTAATTGTGTATAAAATTTATTAAATTTGATCATTATATTAATGCCTCTTTATCTTTGTTTTTTGAGACATAAATCGCAGTAAACAATCTCGCTATAAAATATACTGAAAACAATGTTGTAATTATCCCCACCCCTAAGGTAATGGAAAAACCTTTAATTGGGCCTGATCCCATGAAAAATAATATTATTGCTGCTAATAATGTTGTAACGTTAGCATCCAAAATTGCTGTTTTGGATTTAGTATAACCACTATCAAATGCAATAATATTATTTTTTTCATTTCTAAGCTCTTCTTTAATTCTTTCAAAAATTAAAACATTAGCATCAACTGCCATACCAACAGTTAAAATAATTCCAGCAATGCCAGGTAATGTAAGTGTAGCCTCAAAAAGAGTAAGTATACCAAGTAGTATTATAAGATTAATTATAAGGGTAAAATTAGTTATAAAACCAAATGTCTTATATTTGAAAAATATGTAAAGTATTACAAGAATAAATCCTATTGCTAAAGCAATTATTCCTGCATTAATTGAGTCTTGACCTAGATCTGGCCCAACAGTTCTTTCTTCTATAATGTTTAGAGGCGCTGGCAATGCACCAGATCTTAATAATAATGCTAAATCTGTTGCAGATTGAAAAGTAAATCCACCACTTATTTGTCCATTACCACTTGAAATAGTATCTCTTATGACTGGAGCACTAACTATTTTACCATCCAAAACAATCGCTAATTGTCTACCAATATTTGATGAAGTTGCTTTGCCAAATCTCTTTGCACCAACTCTATCCAATGTAAATGATACAACAGTTTCATTAGATTGATTATTCATTCTAGGTTGAGCATCAAGTAAATTATCTCCACTCAAGATGATTCTTTTACTAACAAATTCATCATTTATACCATCTTCATATTGTAATTTCTCAACTCCAAAAGAATCTTTATTATCATTTGAAACAAATCTGAATGTTAAATTTGCAGTTTTACCTAATAATGATTTAATTCTCTTTGGATCATCTAATCCAGGTAATTCTACTAAAACACGATCATTACCTCTTTTAAGAATATTTGGTTCATTTGTGCCAATTTCATCTATTCTTCGTCTTACTATTTCTAGAGCCTGGTCTTGGGATGAAGTTTTTAATTCAATAAGACCTTGTTTTGAAAAAGTTAATTCAAGAACATTTTCATTATCAATTATATCAAATTGGTGTGATTTAAATCTTGGATAATAAGGATTGATTTCACTGTTTTCATCTTGAAATTCATCAATAACATTTTGTCTAAATTTTTTTTCAACTGAAAATTCTATCTTATCATTAATTAGACTTATATTACCAATGCGAATACCTTTTTCTTTAAAATATGTTTTAATTATAGATGATGTATTTTGAAGTTTTTGTTCAATAACTGGTGTGTTATCAATTTCAAGTAAAAGATAAGATCCACCTTGTAAATCAAGACCTAAATTAATTTTCTTATCAATAAATCTATTATCAGGATCAAGTAAATTATTGGATGCAATAAAAATAAAAAATAAGCAAATTAAAGATATAGATATTATTCTTAACTTAGAAAAATATAACATTCCTTCAATTAGCTAATAAATTATTTTTTTACTTCAGTGTTATTAAGTAAAGCTTGTATTCCTGTTGCTTTAACAATTTCAACCTTAACATTTTCAGCAATTTCTACTTCAACTTTTTCGTTATCAATTATCCTTTCAACGGTTCCAGTAATACCACCTGATGTAATTACCTTGTCACCTCTTTTTAAACTCTCGACCATAGCTTTGTGTTCTTTAACTTTTTTTTGCTGAGGTCTAATAAGAAAAAAGTAAAAAATTACAAATATTAAAATTAATGGGATAAACTGACCTATTCCTGAACCTTCCATAAAACTCCTTTATTTTAGGTGATTATTTATACTACTTAAGAAATTAAAACAACTTTAATTCAATGAAATTTTTTCTATATTATTCATGTAAGGTCTTAATTTTTCAGGAATAACGATTGATCCATCACTTTGTTGATAATTTTCCATAACAGCTATCAATGTTCTTCCCACAGCCAAACCACTACCATTTAAAGTTCCAACATAATGTGTTTCTTTATTTTGATTTTTGTATCTTGACTTCATTCTTACAGCCTGAAAAGTGGAACATGACGAACAAGAGGAAATTTCTCTATAAATATTTTCAGAGGGTAGCCAAACTTCAATGTCATAAGTTTTTTCTGCGCTAAAACCCATATCACCACTGCATAAAATC
>JACWDG010000053.1 GCA_014654245.1 Pelagibacterales bacterium SAG-MED09 | reverse complement strand
ATATACAATGTAAGAATGACCAACAATCCAACCAATATCACTTGCTGACCACCATATATCTCCCTCATCTATATTGTAAATATTTTTCATTAGGCCTTGCTAACTTAAAACAAGCTCTTGCTGCTAAAGCACCTTCATGAAAGCCTGATAAAATTAATTTTAATTTTCCAGGATAATTGCATATGTCACCAACTGCATAAATACCTTTTTGATTTGTCTCAAATTTCTCTGTATCCACCTCAATAGTTTTTTTATCAATATTCAATCCCCAATTAGCTATTGGACCAAGTTGCATAATCAAACCAAAAAAACCAAGTACATAATCAGTTTTAATATTTTTTATCTCTTTATCATCATTCTTAATTTCAATACTCTCTAATTGCACATTCCCTCTAATTGAAGTCATTTGATATTTAGTAAAAAGATTAATTTTACCCTCTTTACTCAGCTCTTTTACTTTATCTACAGTAGTTTGGGCTCCTCTAAAATCATCTCTTCTATGAATTAAATTAACCTTTGAATTTTTTGATAATTCTACTGCCCAGTCAAGAGCACTGTCGCCACCACCAAAAATTGTAACAATTTTTCCTTCAAAAATCTTTTTATTTTTAACAGAATAAAGAACAGATTTATTCTCAAATTTTTCACATTCTTTAACAGGAAATTTTCTAGGTTCAAAGGATCCTACGCCCCCAGCTATGATTACATTTGGTGTAGAAAAAGTTGTGTCATTATTTGTTTTAACGATCCAGTTTTTTCCCTCTTTTTTTAAATCTTCCACTCTTTCATTTAAGTGAAATTTGATATCAAATGGTTTTATTTGATTTATTAGGTTATTTGTTAATTCTTCTCCAGTACACTCTGGTATAGCTGGGATATCGTAAATAGGTTTGTCTGGATAAAGTTCTATACATTGACCTCCAATTTTATCTAAATTATCAACTATCTCACAATTAAGACCAATTAGTTTTAATTGATGTGCGGTAAATAATCCTGTAGGTCCTGCTCCAATTAC
>JACWDG010000052.1 GCA_014654245.1 Pelagibacterales bacterium SAG-MED09 | reverse complement strand
GTTATGCATATTGAACATATAGAAATTAAAATAATAGAACTAGCATTTATTTCGGAAGGCATAGTGCTTAAAAAATATATTTCCTCTGGAAATAATGTTAAGTCAAAAGCAGAGCTTATAAACTCTCTAATATTTTCAACATAATAAGAAAAAGTTATACCAATTAAAATTCCAAAAAAAGTAGCTGATGTTCCAATTATTATACCGACAAGAAAAAATATTTTTATAATAGAGTTATTCAATACTCCAATTGATTTCAATATAGCAATATCTTTAGTTTTATTTTTTACCAAAATAGTTAAGCCTGAAATAATATTAAATGCAGCAACAATTATTATTAATGATAAAATAATAAACATAACATTTCTTTCTACTTTCAAAGCAGAAAATAAGGATTTATTCATATCTGCCCAAGAAAAAACTAAATCTTCAGGAAAAATATTTTTAACAATTTTTTTTTGATTTTCAATATCTTGAGGTTTTTTTAAATAAATTTCTAAATTTCGATCATTTTCAGAAAGATTTGAAAATTCTTCAAGCGTCGCGAGATTTAAAAAAACTATATTTTCATCAAAATCTATTACACCACTCTCAAAAATTGAGGCAACAGTAAAAGTTTTTTGTTTTGGAAGGTTTCCAATGATTGTTTCAACACCTGATGATGACATTATTGTAATATTGTCACCAATTTCTAAATCTAAAATGAAACTTAATTCTTTACCTATTGAAACAAAATTTTTTCTTATTTTTTTATCTTTTCCAATAAAGTTTTTATTATTAATAAGATCAAGCTTTGAAAAATCGCCTTCTAGGTAACCTCTTAAAAGTATGCCCTTAGAGTTTTGTTCTCTAATGATTATTCCTTCACTTGAATTACTTAAAATTAGACTCTTTGAAATTTGTTCCAAATCTTTATTTTTTAGGGAATCATATTTTTCAGATTTGTCGTAAGATTTTACAGTGATATGCGCATTAAACCCAACTATTTTATTTATTAATTCTGTTCTAAATCCATTCATAACAGACATAACAATTATAAG
>JACWDG010000051.1 GCA_014654245.1 Pelagibacterales bacterium SAG-MED09 | reverse complement strand
AAACATATAACTATTTGCCCCAGGATTCTTATCTCCTAGACTAGCGTTAGATACATGATTATATGAAACACCAAAACTTGTTTTATCCGAAGCAGCGTAAGACAGTTGAACCTCTGATTTAAATTCTAAAATATGACCAAGATCTTTACCATCACCTTCATGGTAAAGCCCAGGGGCAAAACTAGGGGTAAAATTTAAACCACCCATATCTATGTTCCATTCAAAACCTGTGTAAATATAAGCTGCAGAATTTTCTGTAATAAAACCACCAGTAATTGGAGATACATTTCCTAAAATTGTTACTCTATTCAGATTTTCATTCTGATGTTGAAAACCAAGTAAAATAGCTTTTTGTTTATCATCACTAAAATCAAAATTACCTATGAAAAAATTTACTTGGTGTTCATTTGTATTTATTTCATTGGCAATTATTTTTGTTGCCGAAAATATAATTACAAAAATATAGCTTAGTATTTTTATAAACATTGTTCTTATTAACAGATTATTTTAATTTTTATTAATTTTTTTAAATATTATTGCACCACCAATTAGGAAGATCAATAGAGGTAAAAACCACAGTAAATAGGTATTTTTATTAAATTTTGGATCATATAGAATCCAATCACCATATTTAGTTGTTAAAAAATTATAAATTTGATCCTCAGATAATCCTTCCTCAATTTTATTTTTAACAACTAACTTTAAGCTTAAAGCAAATTCGGAGTCTGAGTCATAAACTGACTGACCTTGACAAATTAAGCACCTTAAATTTTTTGTTATTTTATTTTGTAATTTATTCTCATCGGCAATTGATTGACTAAAATTTAATAATATCAAAGAAAAAAAAATAATTTTAAATATTTTCATTTAATTAATCTTTTAATTTCTAAATAAGAATTTTCATTTATTGGGCCAATAAATTTTTTAATAATTTTATCATGATAAATTAAAAAAGTTTCAGGCACACCAAATGCGCCCCAATTAATTGCTATTGTTCCTGTGGGATCTAATAAATTTTGTTTATATGGGTTTCCTAATTCATCTAAAAATTTTTTGGCATTTCTTAATTTATCTTTGTAATTTAAACCTATAATTTCCAACTGATCATCTTCACTTAAACTAATTAAAAAATAATGTTCATCTCTGCAAGGTACACACCAAGAAGCCCA
>JACWDG010000050.1 GCA_014654245.1 Pelagibacterales bacterium SAG-MED09 | reverse complement strand
AGTTTTTCTTATATTGTATGGTGGGTAGTTTGATTGCATTGTTAAATGCCCATTACCCAACATATTTTCAAATTGGTCAAACATGTCGTCAAAACCAATTGAAAAAGGTCTTAGTGAGTTAAATATAGATAGATCTTTACTTGTCATAATATTCTCCTTTGTTAAGCAAGTTTATATTTTGTAAGTCCCATTAGGCGACCCACATCTTATATATTGGAATTTATTTTATATTTTCAAGAGTTAAAAATTAAATTTTATCAGAAATTTTTAATGCAAATGCATAGTCAATCGCAATTTCTTCTATCGCCCCATCTCTACCAGATTTTCCACCATGACCCGCATTCATTTCAGTTTTTAAAAGAAGCAAATTATTATCCGTTTTATAGTCTCTAAGCTTTGCTGTAAATTTTGCAGGCTCATCAAAAAGAACTCTATTGTCACTTAAACTTGTTGTTATTAATATGTTAGGATAATCCATCTTTTTAATATTATGATATGGAGCATAAGAATAAATATAATCAAAATGTTCTTTATTATCTTTTGCATTACCAAACTCAACAAATATTGAAGAAGAATTAATTTTTTCAGATGAGATTGTTTACGTTCCTGGTGTGTCGCTGACACAAAAAAATAGAGATACTAACGAGGTTTACTTAGCATATTCATCACCTAAAACACCATCTAGAGTTTTCAAATACAACTTGTTAAATAAATCAAAAGAACTTGTAAAAGAGCAAGAAATTCCATCCGGTCATAATAAAGATGATTATATTGTTGAAAGAGTAAATTTTAACTCTCACGATGGAAGGCTTGTTCCTTTAACTATTACTAGGCATAAAAAAACCAAAATTGATGGTTCAGCAAATTTAATACTTTACGGATATGGATCATACGGTCACTCAATGAGTCCTGGCTTTTCATCAACACGCCTTAGCTTAATAGATAGAGATATAATTTGGGCAACCGCTCATATCAGAGGTGGAATGGAAAAAGGAATGAAGTGGTGGAAAGAAGGAAAGCTAACTAATAAAAAAAATACATTTGAGGACTTTATTTTTGCAGCAAAATATTTAATTGAAAAAAAATATTCATCTAAAGGACAAATTATTGGAATGGGTGGGTCTGCTGGAGGTTTACTTATGGGTGCTGTTGTTAATAAAGCTCCAGAACTTTTTCTTGG
>JACWDG010000005.1 GCA_014654245.1 Pelagibacterales bacterium SAG-MED09 | reverse complement strand
AACTCTATAGGACTTGAAAAAAAACCATCTGATACAACTGTAGTTGTAGCAATGTCAGGCGGTGTTGACTCCTCAACAGTAGCCGGAATGATGAAAAAACAAGGCTATAATGTAATTGGAATAACTTTAAAACTTTATGATGATAGTAAAGAAGTTGCTTCATCTAAACAGTGTTGTGCTGGTCAGGATATTATGGATGCTAAAAGAGTTGCAAGCAAGTTAGATATTGAACACAAAATTTTATATTATCAGACTAAATTCAAACAAGGAGTTATTGACAATTTTGTAGAGAGTTATTTGAAAGGTGAAACACCTATTCCTTGTGTTCAATGTAACCAAACTGTTAAATTTAAAGACTTATTTGAGGTTTCAAAAGAATTAAATGCTGATGCTTTAATCACTGGACATTATGTAAAGAGCATTACTCAAGGAAAAGAAACTAATATGTATAGAGCAATTGATGAAAACAGAGATCAAAGTTACTTTTTATTTAACACAACCAGAGAACAATTAAATTATTTAAGATTTCCGCTTGGTGGAATGTTTAAGAATGAAACAAGATCAATTGCAAAAGAATTAGATTTAAATGTCGCAGATAAGCCAGATAGCCAAGATATTTGTTTTGTACCAAATGGTGATTATGCTTCTGTTATAAGAAAATTTAGACCTGACTCTTTCAAGAAGGGAAATATAAAAGATTTAAATGGTAAAGTAATTGGTGTTCATGATGGAGTTATAAATTTTACAATAGGTCAAAGAAAAGGAATAAAGGTTTCTGACGTTGAGCCTTTATATGTTTTGAAAATTAATTCTGATAAAAATGAAATAATAGTAGGTCCAAAAGAAAAACTTGGAAAAAAAATTATAATTATTAATAATTTAAATTTACTAGTTGATAAAGAAGATTTAAATAAAAATATTCTAGTAAAAGTAAGATCAACAGGAAAGTTATTAGAAGCTAAAGTTGATTTAAAAAAAGATGATTCTGCTCAAGTTAATTTAAAAGATCTAGAAGACGGGATTTCACCAGGACAAGCATGTGTTTTTTATGATATTGATAAAAAAGGGTTTAAAGTTTTGGGTGGAGGATGGATTATAAATTAATTAATTTTTTTCCACATAAAAAAAGTTAAAAGATAAAAAGATATAACTCCTAAAAAATAGTCCCATTCTAAAGCATGTTTTAAATATTTTAAATTTATTCCGTAGAAATCATCTCCTGGTAAACTAATTATTGGGATACTTATAACTGCAATAATGACAAGTGTACCGACTAAAAATAATTTTAATCTTAATATATTATGATTTATATATTTAAAAATTTTATATTTTATAGAATAAAGTGCTTTTACTAAATATACTTGAGCTACTATTTCAAAAATTATAAATACAAACATAATTATTCTTCTAAACAATTTATAAAAATCATTATCAATTTTTACTCCTAAAAAAATTGAGTGAAAAGTTAACGCAATTGCAGAAGCTATACCAAAATAAACAAACTTGTTAATATTTTCATTTTGATGATCAAAGTGTTTAAATATATTTTTATTATATAACCAATATTTGATTAAGAGGTATGATGTTAGAAACATTGCCGGCTTAAATATCCAATATGTTGGAAAAAACCTAGCTGTTCTGCTTATAGATGCTTTACCATCTATGTAGGGAAACATGTTATCTAATTTATATTGGGCACTCTCATTTGATCCATAATACATTTCGATAAATGAATGAAAGTGTGTTGTGATTAATAAGCAGGCGTTAACCGCAACAAAAGGCACAATAAAAATCCATATACTTATGGACTTAGCCTTATTGATTTGATCCATTGGAGATTACTTCTTTTTATTTTTTCTCTTAGCTCTTCTTTTTTTAGACCCCTGTTTTCTTCGGCCTCTATGTTTTTTTGGGTAACCCATCTTATCCTTTAGTTATAATTTGATTGAAATTATAAGCGGGATATAGCATTGTCATCATAAGTTATCAATTTTTTTATGTCTAATTCTTTTAAAACTTTTTTAAAGCATACTGCAAAAGACTTTCATAATCAGTCAGTAAATCCACCAGTTGTAAGAGCTTCAACGATTATTTTTAAATCAATGAAACATATTCGAAAAACACAAAGTAAAGCCAAAAAAAACCCTACGGGTGGTCATTATGATTATGGAAGACAAGGAACGTCTACAACATACATATTACAAAAAATTCTAACAAAACTTGAAGAAAGCTATCATGTATTCACAACTCCAACAGGCTTCGGAGCAGTTTTTTTAGCTATATTTGGTGTTACACGTCCTGGAGATGAAATTATTGTTGCAGATCCAGTATATAGCCCAACTAGACTACTTACTGAAAAATTTTTAAAAGAGTTTAACATTAAAACAATTTTTTACAATCCAAGTGATTTAAAAACATTAGAAAAAAATATTACTAAAAAAACTAAATTAATATTTGTTGAAAATCCTGGAAGTAATTCATTTGAATTCCAAGATTTAGGAAAAATTATTTCGATTGCAAAAAAAAATAAAATTTTGACAGCTATAGATAATACTTGGGCTACTCCATATTATTTTAAACCAATTAAATTTGGTTTTGATATGTCAATAGTTTCAGCTACTAAATATTATTCAGGTCATTCTGATGTAATGGGTGGTAGTTTAGCAGTTAATAAAAAAGTTTTTTCAAAAATATATAATGCTGAAAGAATTACAGGTTTAAGATTAGGACCAGATGATGCTTATTTAATAACTCGTGGTTTGCGAACTCTTGATGTTAGATTGGATCGCCATAGAGAAAATGCAAAAAAAGTAGCTGCCTTTTTATCAAAACATAAAAAATTTAAATTATTATATCCTTATAAAAAAGATTCTTATAATTTTAGAATGTGGAAGAAATATTACTCGGGAGCTTCTGGTCTTATGGGTTTAAAAATAAAATCTAAAAATATTAATTCAGTTAGAAAATTTGTTAATTCTTTAAAATTATTTGGGTACGGTTATAGCTGGGGTGGGTTTGAAAGTTTAGCTTTACATCAAGAGTTTAGAGAAACTGGAAATAGAAAATATTTAAATTTAGAAATAGATGAACATCTTGTAAGATTACATATAGGTCTTGAGGACCCAAATGACTTAATTGCAGATATTAAACAAGCATTAAGACATTTAAAATGATATCAGAAAATTTTTTTAAATCTAAAACATCAATAATAACTTTGTTTGCCGCATGTTTTGTTGTTTTAATTTCTTTAGGAGTAAGACAAGTTTTTGGTTTATTTTTTATTGATTTCAATCAAAGCCTTAATATTAGTAATACAGCATTTGGATTTGCTATTGGTTTACAAATGTTGATGTGGGGTGCAACAGGTCCAATTTTTGGAGCAGTAGCTGATCGATATGGCGGTCACATAGCTATAATTTCTGCATTCATATTTTATACTTTAGGTATATATTTTTTATATACAGGTCCAAACACTGGAATTTTTTTCCAAATCCATATGGGTCTATTGATAGGTATTGGCTTAGGTGGTACAGCCATAAGTATTCCAATGTCTGTTGTTGGTAAACATTTTCCACTATCAACAAGAACAATTGCAATGAGTATTGTTACTGCACTTGGGTCTTTTGGTTATTTTCTTTCACCAATTTTTACAAATTATTCTTTAAAAGAATATGGTTGGAATTATACTTTATTTATCTTTTCTTTAGTTTTAATAGCGGGATTAGTTGTAGCTTATTTTGTGAGATCTCCATCTGAGACTGAAAGTATAGAGAAAAATTCAGATCAATCATTTAAAGAGGCATTAACAGAAGCTTTTAAGACTAAAAGTTATATTTTACTTGTATCAGGTTTTTTTGTTTGTGGTTTTCATATTACTTTAGTTGGAACACATGTACCAAAATATGTAATTGATAGAGGTTTAGAAGATTGGACTGCAGCCGCCATTTTATCTTTAATTGGTCTATTTAATATTTTTGGTTCATTGTTGAGTGGTTATCTTTCAGTTAAAATGAGTAAAAAAATTATTCTCAGTGCGATTTATTTTTTAAGAGGCATTTCTATAATTCTTTTTATATTCACACCAGCAAGTAATATTAGCGCATTTTTGTTTGGGGCAAGTTTTGGTTTTTTATGGCTTTCAACAGTTCCCGCTACTAGTGGAATTGTTGCCCACATGTTTGGAACAAAATATTTAGGTCTTTTATATGGAATTGTATTTTTAAGTCATCAAATAGGGTCCTTTTTTGGTGCATATTTAGGAGGTTTATTTCACGATCTTTATGGGTCATATGATTATGCGTGGTATTTAGCAATTGCTTTATCTGTGTTTGCGGCAATAATTCATTTACCAATTAAAGAAGAACCAGTTTTGAGATTAAAAACAGAATAAATTGAGTAAATTAAAACAATTAGCAGAAATACACTACTCAGGAAGACCTTATATTATTTATAAATCTCAAAAAGGGTTTAATCTTTATACCAATTTTTCAAAAAAAATTATTTTAAATAATGAAAATATTAAAAGTTTTTTAACTAAAAAAAATAAAAAGAAATCAAAAAATACAGATCTTTTTATTGGTTTTTTTGGATATGAGTTATTAAACAATCTCATTGATGTCAAAGTTCCTAAGCAAAAAAATTTAAACTTTCCCAAGGGTATTTTTTATAAGCCAGAAAAAAAAATTAAACTTAGCAATAAACTAAATTATGATTTAAAAAATTTTAAGTCTGGAAACTTTAAAATAAATATCAATAGAAAAAATTATACAAAAATATTCAATAAATTTAAGAAAAAAATAAAAAGTGGTGAAACATACCAAATTAAAATTTGTACTAAATACAAAACTAAGTCAAAGATTAATCCGTTAGATTTTTTTTCAAGGTTATCTAATACTAATCTAGCTCCAGAGGCTTTTATGGTTAAAGATGATAATTACTCAATAATAAGCTGTTCCCCTGAAACTTTAATTACAAAGAAGGGAAGTGATATATCTACAAAACCAATAGCTGGGACTGTAAAAAAAACGAAGTATTTAGATAAAATAAAGGCATTAAGTTATTTTAGAAAAAACCTAAAAGAAACCAAAGAGCACAATATGATTGTTGATATGGAAAGAAATGATTTATCAAGAATTTGTAAAGTAGGTTCTGTAAAATTGTCTAAACAAAAAATTGTTGAAGAATACAAAGATCTTTTTCATTATGTAAGCCTCATCAAAGGAAAATTAAAAAAAAATGTTAATAATTTTGAAATAATTAAAGCAATGATGCCAGGAGGTTCAGTTATCGGCTGTCCAAAGATAAATACGCTCAATCTCTTAAATAATCAGGAAAAAGAAAATAGAAATATTTATACAGGAAGTTTTGGTTACATAAAATTCAATGGTGATATGAGATTTAATATAATTATACGATCAATTTTAAATTACAAAAATATATCTGAAATTTCAGTTGCCTCAGGTGTTGTCGTCGATAGTAATGCTAATCATGAATTTAATGAAAATTTTTTAAAAGCTAAAGCGTTAATAGATTTGTTTAAATGATTTATGTAATCGACCATAACGATTCCTTTACCCATAATGTGGTTCATCAATTTGCTTTATTTGATAAAGTTGAGTGCGATAATTATGATAAAGTTAGTGAAAATAGAATTAAACGAGCATCAACTATAATTTTTTCACCTGGACCAGGTAATCCTAAAAATTATCCAATTACATCAAAAATTTATAAAAAATATAAGGGAAAAAAAAAAATAATAGGGATTTGTTTAGGATTTCAACATATTCTATTTTGCGAGGGCGCAAAAATTGTTGAACAAAAAAAAATTTATCATGGTTTTCAATCAAATGTAAAAGTAATCACTGATAAATCTTTATTCAAAAAAGGAAAAATATTTAAAGTTGGCAGGTATCATTCTTTAAAATTAAAAGAACCTTTCAAATCTAATAATTTTGAGATAACTATGAGATGTTTAAATTCAAAAGTCGCAATGGCATTTGAAAATAAAAGGGAAAAAATATATGGATTTCAATTTCACCCAGAATCTTTTTTAACTATCAATGGTAACTTACTTATTAAAAAAATCTTATCAGCTTAAAGACTTAAAACAAATTAAATTCCAAGATCTTTGGGGAGATTATGGAATTTTTACAACAATGTGGATTTTTGGTAAACCAGCAAAGATTTTATTTTTTGATAGTCATATAAAAAATTTAATTTTATCATTAAAAAAATATCAAATAAAAAAGAAATCTTTAAAATCGGATATTTTAGAAATAATTAATAAAAATTTATCTAAAAAGAGGAAATATAATCATCTATTGAGAATTGCTATAAATAAGAAAATTATTTCAATATCTTTAAGAAAAAGAGTTAAACCAAAATCAAATTTTAATTTGAAGTTAGTAAAATTAAAAAGAGAAAAACCAGAATTTAAAAATTTAAAATACAAAAAGATCTTATCTTATTTATCTAAAATGGATAACTCCCAATCAGATATTGCATTAGTGTCTAATAAGAAATTATTAGAAACTGGAACTTCAAATTTATTATTTATTAAAGATCAAAAATTTTTGATGCCTAAAAAAGATTATTATGAGGGAAATACCTATAAATTTTTAAAAAGAAAAATAAAAAAAATAATAAAAAAAGATATCTTGTTAAAAGATGTAAATAATTATGATGAAATATTATTAATAGGCTCTGGAAAAGGTGTAACATCTGTTAAAACAATTAAAGAAATTAATTGGAGAAGAAAAAATCTCAATAAGTTTAAAGTTTTATCTAAATATTATCAATCTGCTGTGAAAAATTGCAAAACATATAAATTTTAGAAATATGAGAGATCCAAATAATCCATGTTTGTTTTGTAACATTAATGAAAGTGGATGGGCTCACATAAATGATTTAGCTTACGCAAGTTATGACTCTTATCCAGTATCAAAAGATCATTGTCTCATTATTCCTAAGAGACATATAAAAGATTATTTTGATTTATCTAAAGATGAATTGATAGCATGTTATGAATTGATTAAAATTGTTAAGGAGGAAATTTTAGTTAAAGATCAAACAGTAAAAGGTTTTAATCTAGGAACAAACATTGGAAAAGTTGCAGGCCAATCGATTCTACATTGTCATTTTCATTTAATCCCAAGAAGAAAGGATGATGTTGAGAATCCTCAAGGGGGCATAAGATCCGTTATCCCTAATAAACAACATTATAAGAGGGATAAATAGGCTGTTATTAAGATAAAATAAGTCACAGTTAATAATTGATCTATTTTTTTTTATAGATTAGACATCTTTAAAATTATTCAAAAATAAAAATACATAAGGCGGATATGTTAAGTAACAACCCATTCTCTATTTTAGCTGAAACTATAGCACCAATAGCGATGCAAGGTTTTATCATTGCAATGGTACTTCTAATTGCAGCTGGAACAATTATACAAATGATTCATCATAAAAACTTAACTTACTTTTTTAATAATGCAAAAAAAGCAAAATTAGCAGCAACTAAAGAGTTAGGTTTTGGTGAGAAAACATCAATTATTGCAAAAACAACAGTCGTTGATATCGGAACTACATCAGAACTTGGTTTTGGAAAAAGAAGATTAGCTCATGTTCTTGGAATGTATGGAACAATTTTATTTTGGATATCATCAGCAGTTTTAGTTTTTTGCTATACAGGAATAGACAAATCAAATTCTGGGACTTGGTCAATGCTTTGGCATGTAGGTGCAATTTTAACTTGTTTAGGTGGGTATTGGTTTTGGTTTTTTCTAAGAGTTGATGTATCTGCTGAAGCTCACCCATGGTATAGAGTAATTAAAGCAGACTTATTTGTTTTAGCTTTACTTGCTTGCTCAACTTTTGGTTTGGCATGGTCTTTTACGCAGTTTAATGGTCAAATGAGTTTATCTTATTTATTTTTAACTTTATTTGTCACTTCTAATTTAATTCTGTTTGGTGGAGTATATTGGTCTAAGTTTGCACATATGTTTTATAAACCTGGAGCAGCAATACAAAAAAATTTTGCAGAAGCGGATGGATCAAGAGATAATCTGCCCCCACCAGCCGATGCACCAGAGCAATTTGGCCTAGGTATAAAAAGAGAAGAGCCAAAACACTATTAATATGTTAATGAAAAAAGGAGAAAAATAAAATTATGTCAACTTTTGTATACATGACTAGATGTGATGGTTGTGGCCATTGTGTGGATATTTGTCCATCAGATATAATGCACATAGATGAAAACATAAGACGTGCAAAAAATATTGAACCCAATTTCTGTTGGGAATGTTATTCTTGTGTTAAAGCATGTCCTAATCATGCAATAGATGTAAGAGGATATGCAGACTTTGCACCAATGGGTCATAGTGTTAGAGTTAGAAGAGAAGAGGAAAAAGGGACAATTTCTTGGAAAATAAAATTTAGAAATGGAACAGAAAAAAATTTTGTTTCCCCAATAACAACAAAACCATGGGGAAAATTTATTCCTAAACTTGCCGATGGTGATACCCCTAATCAAGGCGAAATTAATTCACAAAAATTATATAGTGAACCAGAGGGTTTAAATACTAATAAAGAATTACCGACAGTTCCAAAAGATTCTTTTAAAAAAGGTGTTTACTATTAATGGCCAAACATAAAACTCATTTTGAAGACTGTGATGTATTAGTTGTCGGTGGTGGAATGGCCGGTACTGGTGCTACTTTTGAAGCAAGGCATTGGGGTAGAGATTTAAAAATTATTTGTGTTGAAAAAGCTAACATTGACCGAAGTGGAGCTGTTGCTCAAGGACTTTATGCAATTAATTGTTATATGGGAATGCAATGGGATGAGAACCAACCCGAAGACCATGTAAGATATGCTCGAAATGATTTAATGGGAATGGTTAGAGAGGATTTGGGATATGACATGGCTCGTCACGTAGACTCCACTGTTCATATGTTTGATGAATGGGGTTTGCCAATGATGAAAAATGAAAAAACTGGAAGATACTTAAGAGAAGGTAAGTGGCAAATCATGATTCATGGTGAAAGCTACAAACCAATTGTTGCAGAAGCTGCCAAAAAATCAGCTGATAAAATTTATAATAGAATAATGATTACTCATCTTTTAATGGATGAAGCTAAAGAGAATAGAGTAGGTGGTGCGGTTGGTTTTAATATGAGAACAGGAGATTTTCATGTATTTAGAGCAAAAACAGTAATAGTTGCAGCTGGTGGAGCTTCACATATTTTTAAACCAAGAGCTGTTGGTGAAGGTATGGGAAGAACTTGGTATGCTCCTTGGAGTAATGGTTCAGCTTATGCTTTACCTATTGCTGCTGGTGCAAAAATGACTCAAATGGAAAACAGAATTGTTTTGTGTAGATTTAAGGATGGTTATGGACCAGTGGGTGCATATTTTTTACATTTAAAAACTTATACCCAAAATGCAAATGGTGAAAACTATGAGAAGAAATGGTATGACCAAACTAAGGAACTAGTAGGAGAATATATCGATCATCATCCAACACCTACCTGTCTAAGAAATCATGCATTCATTCAAGAGACAATGGCTGGTGGTGGACCAATACAAATGGTTACGACTGAAGCTTTTCAAGATCCACATTTAGAAACTGTAGGTTGGGAAAACTTTTTAGGTATGACTGTTGGACAGGCAGTAGTTTGGGCATCTCAAAATATTGATCCAAAATATACAAATCCAGAATTAACCACTTCAGAGCCTTATGTAATGGGGTCACATGCAACATGTTCAGGAGCTTGGGTTAGTGGACCAGAGGATTTATCACCACCAGAATACTTCTGGGGCTACAACAGAATGCTAACTATTGAGGGGTTATTTGGTGCTGGAGATACAGTTGGTGGAAGTGCACATAAATTTTCATCAGGGTCTTTTACGGAAGGTCGTTTAGCTGCCAAAGCAGCTGTTAAATACATTGAAGATCAAAAAGCTGATGGAATTAACGTATCTGATAAACAATGTGATGATTTTAAAACCAAAGTTTACAAGCCCTTAGAAACTTTTACTGTAGCTCAAAATGAAATAACCGGAGGAACTGTTTCTCCGAGCTATATTTCTCCAATCCAAGGACTTCAAAGACTTCAGAGAATAATGGATGAATATGTTGGTGGAATTGCGACAAACTACATGACTAATGAAAATATGCTCAAAAGAGGTCTAGAATTACTAGCATGGTTAGAAGAAGATTTAGAAAAAGTTGGAGCAGAGGATTATCATCAGTTGATGAGAGCTTGGGAATTAAAACATAGAGCTTTAACTTCTCAATGTGTGACTGAACACACCTTATTTAGAGAAGAAACTCGTTGGCCAGGATATTACTACAGAGGAGATCATATGAAGCTAGATGATGAAAATTGGCATTGCTTAACTGTATCTAGAAGAGATCCAAAATCAGGTAAATTTACTATGGAAAAAGTACCCGTTTATCACATAGTTGATGAAAACGAAAAAAAGAAAGCTTCTTAAAAAAATAAAATAACAATAGTAAGCTTCTATGGACTTGTTATCTAAATCAGACGCAGAAATATTTGAAATTGGTAAACCTTATTGGGAAAATTTGGTCAGATCTTCAAATCTTAAGGATTATGGTGGATTTACAAGAGATTTTTCTACACAGATGCTTTTTGGTGCCAACGAAGTAGAACTTGGAAAACAGTGGGCTAATAACAAATTAATTACAAATTTAAAAGAAACATATGATCCCTTTGGAACGTTAAGAAGAGGAGAGCATATTACGGTGCTCATTAAAGTAACTAACAAAGAAATACCAGGAGAATTTTTAGGTAGGCTAGTTTTAGGGGTAGAGGATGAAATTATCAAAGTATTTGGAGCAACAATTTACTGATCAAGAAAAATTTATTTTATTGAATTAAAGTTTGACATATTTTTTTCTAGGTGTATTCACTTTTATATGCCAGAAATTATTAAAAAACTTCCCTTAGAAATAAAAAAGAATAAACTAAAAACAGGTGTTGCAGTTTTATTATCAGCTTATTGGGGAGTAATTATTGCCGGCACTTTAATTTCATTTTAACTTAAATAATTCTTAAATTTTCTTTTTAATCCAATCTTATTTAGCTTTAAAATCCATTTAATTTCATCATCAATTATTTTTTTAATATTTGAGTTTTTTGCTGTCCATCCAAGTATTTTTTTTACTTTATTAGAGTCACATACAAGTTTTGATACATCACCTTTTCTTTTTTGTACGTATTTTAGGTTTAAATTTTTCTTTGTTTTTTTCTTAACATAATCAACAATTTCTTTGTTAGATAAGCCTTTATTGTTACCAATATTAAATAAATTTGATTTATTATTTTTAAATAAATATTTAATTGATTTTTCAATTGCTAAACAAATATCTTTAATATGGATATAATCTCTAATGCAAGTTCCATCAAAAGTATTAAAGTCCTTACCGTAAATATAGATTTTTTTATTGAACATTGCCTTATAAACGAGAGTTGGAACTAGATGAGTTTCAGGATTGTGAAACTCTCCAATAATTGGTTTGTTTAATGCCGAACATACATTAAAAAATCTTAAAATGATAAATCTTAAATTTTTCTCATTTTGTATTTTTTTTTCACATAAAAGTTTTGTTTTGGCATATGTGCTTAAAGCTTTTATTGGTGAATTTTCTTTTAATGGTTTTAAACTTTGTTGGTAGATAGCTGCAGTACTAGAAAATATAATTTTCTTGATATTATTTTTTTTGACTACTTCTAATAAACTTTTTGTTGCTTTGTCATTATTGTTATAATATTTTTTTTTATTAATAGTTTCATCAACTAATGACTGAGCAGCTAAATGAATTATAATTTCAGGTTTTTCCTTTTTGATGATTTTATTTAGCTTATTTTTATTAAGAATATCACACTGAAAAATTTTTTTTTCAGGTGATTTTTCTTTGTCAATTCCAATTATTTTAAATTTTTTTTTTAAAAAATAATATAGGCATTTGCCTATATAACCATTCGCACCAGTTATGAGAACTTTTTTCATATGAAATTTTTTTATCTATATCGTTATTGACATCTATATATATGAGTAATAATCAATATTAATATATATATTTTTATGGAAGTATTTCTACCGATAGCACAAGTTTTTATTAATCCTATTGAAATACTTTTATTAAGCGCAATAGTTGGAGTTTTATCAGGTTTGTTTGGTGTTGGCGGTGGTTTTTTAATGACACCATTCTTAATCTTTATGGGTGTTCCTCCAGCTTATGCGGTCGCGAATGAAGCAAATAATATTTTAGCAACGTCTGTATCTGGATCTACTACTCATTGGTTAAAAAATACTTTGGATTACAAAATGGGCTTTATGATTGTAATTGGTGGTTCAATAGGAACTGCTTTAGGTATTTATACTTTTACGTATTTTAAGGGTATCGGAAAAATAGATACAGTCATTTCACTAGCTTATATGTATATACTTGCAATAATTGGAACATTAATGTTGGTAGAGAGTCTTGGTGAAATTGATAAAGCAAAAAAAAATGTAATAGAGAGAAAAAAATTACATGTTCACTATTGGATACACGGTCTTCCTTTTAGAATGAGGTTTCCAAAGTCTAAATTATATGAAAGCGTATTCACACCAATTATGATTGGATTAGTAGTAGGTTTCATTGCCGCAATCATGGGTATAGGTGGTGCTTTTATTTTAGTACCAGCAATGATCTATATTATTAAAATGCCTACAAAACTAGTTCCTGGAACTTCTTTATTTGTAACTATTTTTGTAAGTGTCATAGTTACTTTTTTACATTCTATTAATTTTGGTTCAATAGATTTGATGCTAGTTGTCATGCTGGTAGTAGGATCAATAGTTGGAGTCCAAGTGGGTCAAAAACTTGGAGAGCAGATTGATAGCTCTGGACTTAAAGCATTATTAGCACTGTTATTATTAATTGTTGGTATAATAATTGCTTACGATACTTTTTTTGTAGAAGAAATTCAAAAAGAAACAATTAAATCATTAAATCAAGATTTAAATTTCTTTTCTAAATTTATTAAAGAATTTTCTAAGGACATGCCATTCTTTTATGGATTATTTTCAATTTTGTTTGCAGTTTCCCTTGGAATTGCTGCTGCATTCATTAGAAGATTTATTTCAAATTTTAGAAAAAAATATTTTAATAAGACTTTGAAACAAACTAAATAAATAATTTTAAATATATTTCAATTGTTGAAATACAAACAATTCCCACTGTTAACATAGCTATAAAACCAACCAAAAAAGGTTTATATCCCATATCTTTAATATCTTTTAAATTAGTTGATAAACCAATAGCAGCCATAGCCATTGTTAAAAAAACTTTAGAAGAAAATTTGATAAGATCAATTGTTTCAATCCAATAATCGTTGATGTTATCAATAAAAAATTGATCACCTATATTTCTCAAAATAATCATCCCAATAAAACCCAAAACAAAATATGGAAAAATACTTACTATAGAATAACTTTTTTCTTTTGTTTTGCCTCGATTATAAAGAAAAGCAAATAAAGGTATCATGATTATTAAAAAGGTATTTCTAATAAGCTTAGTTACTGTTGCTATATTTAATGTTTCTGGACTATTGAATTGCTGATCATAAATTAGCCCTGCTGCAGCAACTTGAGAAGTTTCATGAATTGAAGTTCCTAAAAATAGACCAACAAGTAATGGTTCAGCATCAAAATAAAAATTAGCAAAATAAGGATATAAAAGCATAGACAATATTCCAAATAAAGTGATGTTTGCTATTGCATAAGAAACTTCATTTTTGCTTGCTTTTATTACAGGTGCAGTTGCCATAATGGCTGTAGTGCCACATACAGTGCTACCAATTGATATTAAGTATGCCATTCTAGTTGGAATTTTTAATTTCTTTATTAAAATTTTGATAACAATTAAAACACTTATTATACATATTACAATTAATGGAATTGCAATCATACCAAACTCTAAAAATTCAAATGGCTTTAATTGTATCCCAAGACAAATAATGCCAAGTTTTAAGATATAATCCCTTGTAAAATCTAAACCTTTCTGAAATCCATCACGAACTTTAAAAGCATTTCCAAAAAAAATACCAAGAAGAATTGAAATCATAGCAGTAGATATAGGACTTTTACTGTACCCTAAAAGCTCAATTCCAATTATATTGTTAAAACCTTGAGAAAGAGAATAAAGAACAAATGCAAGAATTATACCTGGTATAAAAACCAAGTTTTTTTTTAAATTCATTTAATAATTTATTGATTAAGCACTTCTATAAAGCTTAGTCATCACAAATTCTTTATGACCTAAGGCTTCTGCACAAGTTAATCTTCCGTTAGCTACTCGCATTGTTGTTTTGATTAGCTCATCTCCTGCTTGAGACATATTCATTTCTCTAGAAAGAATTTTTGAAACATCACAATCTATGTGCTCACCCATCCCCTTAACAGTTAAAGGATTAGCAGTTAATTTTATAACTGGTTCAATTGGATTTCCTACAATATTACCTTGTCCTGTAGGAAATAAATGAATGTTAAAACCTGCTGCTGCTTGAAGAGTCACACACTCAGCTGCTGCTGAAGAGGTATCCATAAAGTATAAACCTTTTCCTTTCGTGGGTTCTTCTGCTGGTTCTAAAACATCAACAAATTTACAGTTACCAATTTTTTGAAAATTACCAAATGCTTTTTCTTCAATAGTTGTTAACCCACCTGCAATATTACCGGCAGTTGGTTGACTTTCTGAAAGATCATCTGTTGCCTCTTTTAATATAAAGTCATTATAGTCATTCCAAGTTTTCATAAACTTATCAGAAGCTTCTTTAGTTGCACCTCTTGTAGCACAAACTTTTTCAGCTCCAGTTAATTCTGAAGTTTCCCCAAAACATAAATGAACACCCAAAGGTTCTAACTTGTCCATCAAATTACCAACTGTTGGATTTGCAGCTAATCCAGATGTAGTATCTGACTCACCACATTTTACTGAAATCCATAAATCACTTAATGGACATTCCTCTCTTTGTTTTTCAGAAGCCCACATTACAAACTCTTGTGCTTTTTTAGATGCTTTCATGGTAGTGCCAATATCCCCAGTGCGTTCTATATGAAATCCTTCAACTGGTTTTCCTGTTTTAGCTATTCCATCAACAATCTTTTTTGTCCATTTAGGTTCTATACCTATAACTATCACCGCAGCCACATTTGGATTACTACCAGTTCCAATCATAGTTCTAAAATGTAATTCTAAATCTGCTCCAAACTGAAGCCTTCCATATGAGTGAGGGAGTGCAATTGTTCCTTTAATATTATTTGCTACAGCTTCAGCACATGCATTTGAGATATCATCAACAGGAAGAATGATTACGTGATTTCTAGTACCTGCTCTACCATTTTCTCTTTTATAACCTAAAAAACTTTTTGGAATTTCCATTCTATTACCACTTCTTAGTCTTAACATTGTGAACATGTACGTGTTCACCCTTTTTTATAGATTTAACAACTTTACCTATATCGTGACCATATTTTAAAATTGTGTCACCTTCTTTTAAGTCAATCATTGCAATTTTATGACCTAAAGGAATTTCATCTATAGATTGAATTTTAGCAGAACTATCATTTTCCATTATCCAGCAGTTACAGTCTTGTTTTGGTGTTATTTTTTCAATAACAACAACTCCTACATTGTCTTTTTGGTCATGAATTATGATGTCTGTAGCCATATATATGGTGTCAATTTGATTGTTTGAAATTTTTAAAATCTTATATATTAATCGCAAAAATTAACAAATGATTTTTAAAAAATTATTTTCACCTAATAGTTTAGAAAGGTTCTACGAATGACAAAAATGACAACAGAAGAGGCTTTTGTAAAAGTTTTACAAATGCACGGCATCGAACATTCCTTTGGAATTATTGGTTCTGCATTTATGCCAATTTCAGATATTTTTCCAGATGCAGGAATTACTTTTTGGGATGTTGCTCATGAAACTAACGGTGGATTAATTGCTGATGGCTATACAAGGGCTACTGGAAAGATGTCAATGGTGATAGCTCAAAATGGTCCAGGTATAACTGGTTTAGTTACACCAATTAAAACTGCATATTGGAATCATACACCACTATTATTAGTTACACCTCAAGCCGCTAACAAAACAATGGGACAAGGTGGATTTCAAGAAGTAGAACAAATGAATTTATTTAAGGATATGGTTTGTTATCAAGAGGAAGTAAGAGATCCTTCTAGGATGGCAGAAGTTTTAAACAGAGTTATTGAAAAAGCAATTAGGGGCTCAGCTCCAGCTCAAATAAATGTTCCAAGAGATTATTGGACACAAGTAATAGATATAGACCTTCCTCCCATTGTAAGATTAGAAAGACAAGCAGGTGGAGTTGATGCTATTAAAAAAGCTGCAGACTTATTATCAAAAGCTAAGTTTCCAGTAATACTTTCAGGAGCAGGAGTTGTAATTGGAGGAGCTATTGAAGATTGTAAAAAATTGGCTGAAAAATTAGATGCACCAGTGTGTTCAGGTTATCAACATAATGATAGTTTTCCAGGAAGCCATCCATTAGCAGCAGGTCCATTAGGTTATAATGGATCAAAAGCTGGAATGGAACTAATTCAAAAAGCCGATGTTGTTTTAGCCCTAGGGACAAGACTGAATCCTTTTTCAACTTTACCAGGTTATGGAATAGATTATTGGCCTAAGAATGCAAGCATCATTCAAGTTGATATGAATTCAGATAGAATTGGTTTAACTAAAAAAGTCACAGTTGGAATATGTGGGGATGCGAAATTAGTTGCACAACAACTTTTAGCAAAACTCTCACCAACAGCTGGTGATACTGATAGACAAAAAAGAAAAGACATTATTCATCAAACTAAATCTGCATGGTTACAGAAATTATCTAGTTTAGATCATGAAGATGATGATAAGGGCACAGTTTGGAATAAAGAAGCAAGAGAAAGAGACGCAGACAGAATGTCCCCAAGGCAAGCTTGGAGAGCAATACAAGCGGGTATGCCTGATGATGTAATTATTTCTAGTGATATCGGAAATAATTGTGCAATTGGAAATGCTTATCCAACTTTTGAAAAAGGAAGAAAATATTTAGCACCTGGACTATTTGGTCCATGTGGTTATGGGTTTCCATCAATTCTTGGAGCAAAAATTGGATGCCCTAATACTCCAGTAATAGGTTTTGCAGGTGATGGAGCTTTTGGAATAAGCATGAATGAGATGAGTTCTTGTGCTAGAGATGAATGGCCCGCAATTTCAATGGTAATTTTCAGAAACTTTCAATGGGGTGCAGAAAAAAGAAACACTACTTTATGGTTTGACGATAACTTTGTAGGAACAGAACTTGATCCAGAATTAAGTTATGCAAAAGTTGCTGATGCTTGTGGTTTAAAAGGTGTAACAGTTAGAACAATGGAAGAAACCACAGCTGCTATTAAAGAGTCTTGTGAAAATCAAAAAAAAGGAATTACAACATTTATAGAAGTAATTCTAAATCAAGAACTTGGAGAGCCTTTTAGAAGAGATGCCATGAAGAAACCAGTTAAAGTAGCAGGTATCAATAAAGAAGATATGAAGAAGCAGCCATCTTTAACTTCTTAACATCTTTAAAAAAACAGACAATTATCGTAATCTTCTTTAATGGAAGTTGTTAACGACAATAATTGTGGTTGGATAAATGACCTTTGTGCAAGAAACAATATTAAAACACTTTCTACAGATATAGATAGCGAATGGTTAATTATAGGTGCAGGTTATACAGGTTTATCTGCTGCGAGGAAATTAGGCCAACTTTATCCTAATCAAAAAATAATATTAATAGACGCTCAATTAGCAGGCGAGGGTGCAAGCTCAAGAAACTCAGGTTATTTAGTTGATACAACACTCAATGATGGTTTTACATCAAATAAAGAATTAGAAAATTATAAAAAAAAGGCAGATATCTACAAATTAGGAATTGAGGTAGTAAAAAAATTTATTAAAGAACATCAGGCTGACTGTGATTGGAATGAATGTGGAAAATTTTTTGCATCATCAAAAATAGAAGATAAAAAAGTTTTAGAGAATTTTTCAGAAACACTTTCTAAATTGGGTTTTAAGCACAATATTTTATTTAATAAAGATCTTGCAAAAAGGTTGGGCACTAATTTTTATGATATTGCCCTTCATACCGAAGGTGGAATTTTATTGCATCCAGGTAAATTAGTAAGAGCCATGATTGATACTTTGCCAGAAAATGTAAATCTTTATGAAAATTCGTCATTATTAAATTGGAAAAAAATTAATGGTATAATTAATTGTAATTTCAAAAATGGATCAATTAAATCAAAAAAGATAATTTTTGCTACAAATGGATTTCTTAAATCACTAGGTATTAAAAAAAATTATAATTTTCCAATAACTTTAACCGCAAGTATGACTAGAAGTTTAACTGATAGTGAATTTAAATCTATTGGTGAACCTAAAGAGTGGGGAATTTTACCAGTTAGACCAATGGGCGCTACAATTAGGTTTACTAAAGATAGAAAAATATTAATAAGAAATACTGCAGAAGTTCATAATCCTTATAAAATGTCAAAATCTGAATTGGATAAAAGAACATTGTTACACAAGTTTGGTATTAAAAAAAGATTTCCTCAATTACCTGAAGATATTATCCAGTCAACTTGGTCAGGAGTTGTTTCAAGAACTAGAAATAGTTCTCAAATTTTTGAAAAGATAGATGAGAATATATTTGTAGCAGGATGTTATAATGGTTCAGGTATTGGTGTTGGAACTTTATTTGGTGAACAAATAGCGATAAAAGCGAGTAATGAAAATAGTGAAGAGATAAGAACAATTGAAGCAAGAGGTAGACCTACTTTATTACCTCCTCAACCATTTTTAAATTTTGGTGTTAAAGCAAGACTTCTGTATGAAAGATTAAGAGCTAAATCTGAGATTTAATTTAAGACTGACATTGGATCTAGTCGGGTTTGAAACCAATTAACTCTGAAATCTAAATGTGGTCCAGTTGATCTTCCAGTTGATCCAACGGTTCCAATTATATCTCCTTGATTGATTTTATCACCAACAGAAACCATTACAGTTTCAAGATGAGAATATATTGTAGATATACCGTGACCATGATCCATAATAATTGTTCCACCTGTATAATAAAGGTCATCCTCAGCCATAGTAACAATACCTGAGCCTGAAGATTTAATCATGGTACCTTGATTTGCAGCAATATCTATTCCGTAGTGAGGCCACTTAGGTTTTCCATTTAAAATTCTTTGGCTTCCATATACGCCACTAATTATTCCTTCTACTGGCATAATAAACTGATTTTTAAAAAACGGTAAATCAGAATTAATTGCCCTAGCTTCTCCGATTTTGTTGTTCTCTTCTTTAATTCTTTTATAAACAGATTCTGGTGGTGTTACTTTGCTTTCTTCCAAACCATCTATTCTTTGAATGTTATATTTTCTTTTTAAAACTTTTTTAATTATTTTCTCTTTTTTCCCATCTTTAATTTTGGTTATTGTTAAATCAAATTTTCTATCTCGATCAATTCCAAAAACAAAATAACCTTCCTCTGAAACTTTAACTTTTTTTTTGCCTATTATGATTTGTGCCGCAGGATCAGTAATCCCAATTATAAAGTGTCCTTGAAAGAAGTTACCTCTAAATTCAATTGCCTTTAAAGGAGTTGTGATAAAAAAGATTAATAAAAATAATCTAAATATTATTTTGCAGTCCATCCACCATCTATTAGTAATGAGGTTCCAGTAATCATTGAAGCTGCATCTGAAGCTAAAAAAACAACTGAAGAAGCTATCTCAGATAATTCAGCAAATCTTCCCAGTGGGATGTTATTTAAAGTCTCTCTTTTAAATTTTTTATTTTTTAAAAACTTTTTAGTCATGGGAGTTACAACAAAAGTAGGACAAACAGTATTTACTCTAATATTATACTTAGCTAGGTCCAAAGACATTCCTTTGGTTAACCCTTCTAAACCCCATTTATTCATATTATAAACACTTCTAATTGGACCACCTACATGTCCCATTTGAGATGACATGTTAACTATTGCACCACCAATTTTTTTTCTATTTTTGGACTTTATCATTTTGAGGGCACATAATTGTGCAAGATTAAATGTTGCAACTGTATTAATTTTAACAAGATATTCCATATTTTTTGTTTTTACTTTTGTAAAATGTTCTGGAATATTATTTCCTGCATTGTTAATTAAAATATCAATTTTTGGTTGCTTATTCACAATTTCTTTAATTTCATTATAATTTGTGATGTCGCATACATAAGATTTACATTTAGATTTATATTTCTTAATTTTTTTTGAAACTTCATCTAAATCTTTTTTAGTCCTACTTATTACAACTAGATTTGCACCTGCTTCAGCTAATGCAATTGCACAAGCTCTTCCAATACCTTTACCAGCACCAGTTACTAACGCAGTTTTATTTTTAAGGTTATAGTTTTTTAGAAACATTATAAAAATAATATTTTAATATCTGTGTAAATCAACTTAATAGCAACAATCATTATAGCTAATAAACCAGCCCAAGCTATCCATTTGTATTTTTTTATCCAATTTGAAATTAATGTTGCAGCAAAAGCCATAAGTGCAATTGATAAAACCAAACCAAATATCAATAATTTATAGTGATCACCTGCAGCCCCAGCAACACCTAAAACATTATCTAAACTCATTGTAAAATCAGCTAACAAAATTGTCCAAATAGCTTTTAAGAAGCTTGAATTATCAACATTTATATCTTCTTCGTGATCTGAGCCTTTGATTACATCTGTATAAAGTTTATAGACTATATAAAGAAGAAGCAGTCCACCCAACAGTCTTAATCCTGTTATCTGCAGTAAATATGCAGTAAGCAAAGTCAAAATAATTCTTAAGATTACTGCTCCACTAATCCCCCAAAAAATAATCTTTTTCCTTTGCTCTAGTGGAAATTTAGATGCAACCATTCCAATAATAATTGCATTATCTCCAGCTAAAACAAGATCAATTAAAATGATCTGTCCTAATATTGCTAATTGTTCTGGTGTAAATAATTCAGCAAACATTATTTTCCTAGTATCATATCAGCACCTTTTTCTGCAATCATTATAGTAGGTGCATTAGTATTACCTGATGTGATATTTGGCATTATAGAAGCATCTATAACTCTAAGGTTTTCTATCCCATGAACTTTTAATTCGTCATCCACAACAGAATTTTCATCTTTCCCCATTTTACATGTTCCAACAGGATGAAATATGGTTTGAGTATAATCACTTCCCGCTTTAACCAGCTCCTCGTCATCTTTAATATGTAACCCAGGCCTATATTCTTCTGGATCATATTTTCTAAATGTTTCGGTTTCTAACATTATTTTTCTAACAAGTTTAAGTCCTTGAGCCGCAACATATCTATCATCATCTGTCGAAAGATAATTCATTTTTATTTTAGGATAATCTTTAATATTATTACTAACTATATTTATTTCACCTCTACTAGTAGGTCTAATATTTGCTACAGTTGGTGTAATACCATCAAAATCATGCAATTTAGTTGCTCCTAAAATATCTGTACTAATTGGCTGAACATGAAATTGTAAATTTGGAGTCTCTCTAGAACTATCACTTTTTGCAAAACCACACACTTGACTAGCACCCATAGTCATAGGCCCGCTTTGATTAAAGATATATTCTAATGCAATTAAAAAATTTCCAAAAAGACTATTAATTTTTTTATTTAAAGATTTAAGATTTTTGACTTTATACACAGGTCTAAACATTAAATGATCTTGCAAATTTTTTCCGACACCTTTCAACTCATTAACAACATTTATACCAAATTTTTTAAGTTTATTACTATCACCAATTCCAGAAACTTGTAATATATGTGGAGACCCAATAGAACCTGCTGATAAAATTATTTCTTTATTTGTTTTAACTTCAATTGATTTACCTTTAATAAAATAATTTATACTCTTAGCTCTTTTTCCGCTAAAATTTATTTTTTCAACATGAGCGTTCGTAACAATTTTAAGATTAGATCTTTTCTTGACAGGGTTAAGGTAACCTTTTGCTGCACTACATCTTAATTTAAAACCTTTGTGACTGTGACTTGTAGTAAATTGATAATAGCCAACGCCAAAATTCTCTCCAGTATTAAAATCGTTAACTTTCGGAATACCTTTTTCTTCAGATGCATTTATAAATTCTTCTAACATTTTCAGTTTAATTTTTTTGTTAGCAACCATTATAGGACCACTATCACTATGGAATTCATTTTTGCCTAATTCATTATTTTCAGATTTTATAAAATAAGGTAATACATCTTCCCAACCCCATCCATTATTACCCTGTTGACGCCAATTATCGTAATCATTACTTTGACCCCTTATCCATAAAAGTCCATTAATTGAGGAGCTACCTCCTAAAGTTTTACCTCTAGGATATCTTATCGATCTGTTATTCATGGTTTCATCTTTTTCAGTATGAAAACACCAATCAACTTTTGGATTATGCATTGTTTTATAATAACCAACAGGAATATGTATCCATGGATAGTTATCTTTTCCTCCAGCTTCCAAAAGTAAAACTTTATTTTTTGGGTTTGCTGAAAGTCTGTTTGCCAAAACACAACCAGCTGAACCAGCACCAATTATGATATAATCAAAATTTTCCATCTCAAGTTGAATAGTTTTTTTAATTTTTATCCTGTTGTTCAGTTCTTTAACACATATAAGACAATTGTCACTTGTATCACCTATATTTTTCTGATTGTATTCGCCACGTTAAATTTAACTAACAAGAGGAAAAATAATGAAAAAAATCATTTCAATGTTATTTGCAACTTTTTTGGTGTTTGGATTTATATCTAACGCTAATGCTGCAAAAACACTAAAATGTCAGACTGTTCTTAACACTAAAGCTGATGAAGTTAAAATGTTAAAGGACTTTACTGATACTGTAACTGAATTAACGAGTGGATCGTTAAAGTTTGAAATACTACCTGCAGGAGCTGTTGTTGGAGTTAAAGAAACTCTAGACGCAGTTGATAAAGGATTGATTGATTGTGGTTTCGCATGGACTCACTATTGGTCAGGAGATCACCCTGCTGCTATGTTATTTGGCTCGCCAGTAGCTGGTGGTGGAGTTGGTATTGACAACTTAGCATTCTTATCTTGGTTCCAATACGGTGGTGGTAAAGAATTATACGACCAACTTTGGAAAGAAATGGGAAGAGATATAAAAGGATTTATGCTTCAACCAGTTGGACCAGAGGCTTTAGGTTGGTTTCCAAAACCAATTAAAGACATGGCTGACTTTAGAAAATATAAGTTCAGAACTCCTCCAGGAATCCCAGGACAAACTTATAAAGACATTGGTATAGCATCTGTTGCTATGGGTGGTGGAGATATTCTTCCAGCTCTTGAAGCAGGAACTATCGATGCTGCTGAGTGGTGTTGTCCAAAACCAGATATGGTATTTGGTTTCCAAAAAGTATTAAAGCACTACTACCTACAAGGTTTACACCAAGTAGTAGTAAATGCTGACTTTTACATTACTGGAAAAACTTATAAAGCTATGAGTGCTCATGAGAAGAAGTCTCTTGAAGTTGCTGCTAATGCTTCATTAGCAAAATCTTTAAGTTACAGGATCTATGAAAATGGAAAAGCTTTGCAAACATTAACTACTAAGCATGGAGTAAAATTAGAAGATACTCCATCTGACTACTTTGTAGAATATATGGCTGCAGCAAAAGCAACTTTAAACAAAAATGCTGAGAAAAATGCATTTTTCAAAGAAGTATATGACTCTATGAAAGAGTTTGCTGATGTAGCTGTTCCTTTCTGGAGTGGTGCTCAAATGTCTAATGCGAAGCTAGGAATGGCTCACGCAGCAACATTAAAGTAATCAGTAATTAATCTTAATTTAATTAGAGCGGACTTTTATAGTTCGCTCTAATTTTTTTTAATCAGATTTTTATGGCAGAAGAACCTTCAAAGTTAGATATATCAGATGAAATGATCGCTGAAAGGCGAGGTGGTTCAGGAAAAATGCCAGATGATATGCCACTTTGGATGGCAAAATCTATTGTTAATATAGACAGATTTAGTAAGTGGGTTGGAAACGTAGTTTGTTGGATATTAATGCCCTTAATATTTGCTATGACATACGAAGTTTTAGCAAGAAAATTATTTTTAGCCCCAACTATTTGGGCTTATGACATTAGTCGTTTTTTATATGGTTCTCTGTTCATGTTGGGAGCTGGATATGCTCTCTCAAGAGGAGTTCATATTAGAGCTGATTTCTTATACAGAAATTTTAAAACTAAAAATCAAGGATTAATTGATTTTTGGCTTTATCTAATATTTTATTTTCCAGGTTTGATAGTTTTTCTTTATATGACCATTGGGTACGTTGGTGAGTCCATTCAAAGAGGTGAGAGAGGAATGGATACTACATGGATGCCCTATATGTGGCCTATAAAAACCTGTCTATTAATTGGAATAATTTTTTTACTTATCCAAGGGTTTTCAGAATTATTAAAAAGTTATTGGGCTGCAAAAAAAGGTTATTGGCCAGGAGAAGATAAATGATAGCTGAATTTATGGATCCAGCAGTTTTAGGTTTTATTCTTGTAGGGGTAATGCTTTTTGCAATATTTGTGGGTTTTCCAATTTCTTTTACTTTAATATTTCTAGGATTTGTTTTTGGTTACTTAGGATTTGGAAAATTAGTTTTTTATTTAATGACACTTCAATTTTCAATGGTTATGACCGAACAAACTCTTGCCGCGGTCCCACTCTTTGTCTTTATGGGTATTATGATGGAACAAGCTGGATTAATGGAAAGATTGTTTTCGGCTTTTCAACTAATGTTAGCTAAAGTAAAGGGCTCTTTGTATTATGCAGTGTTATTTGTTTCAGTAATTTTTGCTGCAGCCACAGGAATTGTTGGTGCCTCAGTTACTATTTTGGGAATTATGGCTGCTAAATCTATGAACAGATCTGGTTATGATGTCAGACTTGCGGCTGGAACAATTACCGCTGGTGGAACATTAGGAATATTAATTCCACCAAGTATTATGTTAGTTGTTATGGGACCTATAATGGAAATCCCAGTAATTGATTTATTTGCAGCAGCAATTTTTCCTGGAATACTTCTTGCAACATTGTATGCAGCTTACACAACAATTAGGTGTATGATTAACCCTAAACTAGGACCTGTTTTACCAGAAGATATGAGAGCAGCCAGCATGAAAGAAGTTTGGATTGAATTCTTTCTAGGGTTAGTGCCACCTGCAGCATTAGTTTTTGCTGCGCTAGGAAGTATTTTATTTGGTTTTGCTACACCAACTGAAGCTGCTGGTTGCGGAGCTATGGGTGCACTTTTGTTATCATTAGCTTATAAAAAATTAACATTATCCAAGCTTCAAGAAGCATTAGTAAAAACTTTAGAGATAACTGCATTAATAATGGTATTAGTTGCAGCCTCTAATTTTTTTGGAGCTGTTTTTGCTAGATTAGGAACACCAACATTACTGACTGAATTTTTATTAGGTTTAGAAATGAATAAATATTTAATTCTAGCAATGATAATGGTTATGATATTTTTATTAGGATGGCCTCTTGAATGGGTTCCTATAGTAATGATAATAATCCCAATAATTTTACCATTAGTTGAAGCATTAGGATTTAATTTAACTTGGTTTGCAATATTAGTTGCAGTCAATCTACAAACCGCCTGGCTATCTCCACCAGTAGCTTTATCAGCGTATTTTTTAAAAGGAGTTGTCCCAGAATGGGATCTTAAAGATATATACTATGGAATGATGCAATTTATGGTCTTACAAGTAATAGGTTTGGTGTTAATTATTGTATTTCCTAAAATTGCCCTGTGGTTACCAACTCTCTTATATGGACAGTAAAAAGTTTAAGTTTTATATTGATTAAGTGAGTCCTCAAAAAATAAAAAAAAACCTAACAAATTGGGATTTGGTTTCTGTTAATCCAAATGACAAAAATTGGAATTGGAAAGATTTGTTTTGTTTCTGGGGAGTTAACATACAAAGTGTGATTGGTTTTTCTTTAATTACTTCTCTTTATCTTATTTATAATTTAAATACTTTTATTGTTTTTATTGGAACAATATTAGGAGCGCTACTAGTTTATCTTTTTTCAAATTGGATCGGTAAACCATCTCAAAAACACGGATTACCTTTTGTGGTATTACTTAGATCATCTTTAGGTATAAAAGGAGCAAAATACTTTGGCTTAATAAGATTTTTAGTAGGTGTTTTTTTATTTGGTATTCAAACGTATTTTTTGTCAAAGGCTTTCAGTTATCTAATTAGGATTACTATCTTTTTAGTTGAGCCTACATTACTTGATCAACAAATTTTTTTAACATTTCTTTTAGGAATGAATTTGATTGATTGGGTTGCAATTATTGTAGCAGTAATTTTTCAGGGATTTTTGTTTAGTTATGGGATGAATTTAAATAGAAAGATTATAATTTTTTCAGCAATAGCAACTTATCTTGGTATGTTGTTTTTCTTTCTATCTATATTATTAAATGATGTAAAATTTACATCTCAAGCTTTTTTAGACACTTTAAACATGTCAAATTTTTTTGATAAAGATAATTTTGGCCCATTAATAACTGTAACTAGTACTATGTTTGCATATTTTTCTATTTTAATTTTAAGTTTTGGAGATTTTTCACGATATGTTAAAAATGAAAATCAACTTAAAAAAGGAAATTTAAGTTTGATTTTAAATTTAATAATTTTCTCATTTTTTGCTTTATTTATTGTTTCAGGTATGGATGCTTATTTGAAACTAGATCCTGAAAATTTATCTAGAATACTTACAAATCCAACAGATATTATTGGAAAAATAGATAATTTATTTATTATAACTTTAGCTTTAATTTTTATAATTATTGCCTCTGCATCAACAAACTTGATAGCTAATTTTATTCCATCTCAATATACTTTAATAAATTTTTTACCTTTCACATTATCTATTAAAAGTGCTGGGTCTATAATTACAATTATCGGTTTTGTTGTTGGAATATTCTGGCTAACATATTTAAGCCAAGTTGGAATCTTATCTATTATTGATACCTTTGGGGCTTTTTTTGGTCCATTATTTGGAATAATGATTACAGATTTTTATTTTCTTAAAAAAGGTAAATTAAATAATAAGGATATTTATTCTCTAGAGAATAATGGAGTTTATTATTACAGTGGTGGATGGCACATTAAGGCAATTTACTCCATGATGTTGGGTTTTATTTTTTCTGCCTCAACAATTTGGAATGTAAATTTGATGTTTCTTCAGCCATTTTCATGGGTTATAGGTGCTTTAATAGCTTCCTTAACATATTATTTACTAACTATAAAATAATCTGATGGAAAAAATTAATTTTGATTTTGAAAATAGAACTGCAATTATTACTGGTGGAGCACAAGGATTTGGATTGGATATTGCTAAAAGATTTTTAAATTCAGGAGCAAAAGTGATTATTTGGGATATAGATCCTAAAATGATTGAAAAATCGACCAAAGATTTGAATAATCCAAATTTAAGTTCAAATATAATAGATGTATCAAATTATAATCAAGTTGAAAAATGTGTTAATGAAATCATTAAAAAGTCTAATATTGATATTCTAATTAATAATGCAGGAATAACTGGTCCAACATCCTCATTATGGGAATACGATGTAGAAATGTGGAAAAAAATTGTAGATATAAATCTAATGGGTACGTTTAATTGTTGTAGAACAATAATTCCAAATATGATTAAAAACAATTATGGTAGAATAGTAAACGTTGCTTCAGTGGCTGGAAAAGATGGCAATTCTAATGCGAGCGCTTATAGTGCTGGAAAAGCAGGAGCAATAGGATTAACCAAGTCTTTAGGTAAAGAACTAGCAGATAAGAATATAGCTGTAAATGCAGTTACACCAGCAGGTGCTAAAACTCGAATTTTAGATCAAATGACTAAAGAACACGTTCAGCGAATGCTCTCTAAAGTACCAAGAGGTAGATTTTTAGAGGTTGAGGAATTTACATCTTTAGTTTGCTGGCTTTCTTCAGAGGAAAATACTTTTTCAACAGCTGCAGTTTTTGATATTAGCGGTGGTCGCTCAACATATTAACTACGTATTTTTTGCTCAACTATTTTCATATTATTAATCTTTGCTCGACTTAACTTGATATCTTTAGACATCACAGGCGCAAATATCATTATTGACCAGTAAATAAGGAGTATAAAAATAGAAATTGTCTTCATATTCATGATATAATGTCAAATAACGATTTTTGAATGTTTAAATCTTGTCAAAATAATGTATTAACAATTTTTTTAAAAAAAATTTTATGAATGTTTTAATCAAAATTTTTATTATTTGGTTTACAGTTATTTCTTTTAGCCTAGCAGAAGAAATAAAGGTATTTGAATTTACAAACAATGAGCTTGCAGAATTAGAGGTAAGAAAGGTTAGAGGAGCAGACAACAAGACTATTTATACTGTTGGATCAAATGAAAATGGCAAATTTTTAAAGGCTGTAGCTGATAATGCGGCTTCAGGTTTGGGCAAAGAAGTAAAAATTGATTTGAACAAAACACCATTTATAAATATTACGTGGAAAATTGAGAAAGATTTATCAGGAATTAAAGAAAATACAAAAAAAGGACACGATTTCGCAGCCAGAGTCTTTGCTGTAAAGAAGACGGGCGCTACACCTCTTTCAAATAGAGCAATTAATTATGTTTTTTCAAGTAATAACAAAATTGGGTTTAGTTCTCCAAGTCCATATACAAAAAAATCGATTGATAATGTTCTAGCAACTACAATTAACAATCTTAATGAGTGGGTTACTGTAAAATCTAATGTAAAAGAAGATTTTATGAAATTTCATGATTTAGAAGTAAATGAATTGGATGGTTTAGCGATTATGTCAGATACTGATAATTCTAAAATGAAGGCTGTAGCATATTTTCAGAATATTTATTTTTCCTCTGAATAATCAAATTTAAAGATATTTTTTTAAAAAAGTACTTAAAAAAGATAGAATTACAGCAACAAGCACATCTTCTATAGGACTTGCTTGGGGATAACCATAATTCCAAGCCACTACCATAACAAACCAAATTACAAAAACATTCATAATGTTAACTATATGCTAGTTTGTGTTAAATAATTAATTATTTGATATAACTCTTATATGCACGAAAATTTTTTTCACAAACTTAAGATTTATTATGAGGACACTGATTCTGGAGGAGTAGTTTATTACGCAAATTATTTAAAGTTTTTAGAGAGAGCCAGAACTGAAGCATTATTTTCAATAGGGTTTAGTAACAAAAAAATTCAAGAAACTTATAATTCGTTAATAATAGTAAAATCATGTAAAATTGAATATAGAAAATCTGCACATTTAGAGGATGAATTAATTGTTAGATCATTTGTTAAATCTATAACCAAAACTTCATTCTTTATGAATCAAATTATTACAAAAGAAAAAGAGGTGATTGTTGAGGCTCAAGTTCATTTAGTTTTTATTAATAGTGAAGGAAAGCCAGTTAAGATACCTGATAACATTTATTCAAAGTTTAAACCTTATTTTTGTGACACCATCAAAACTTAGCAAGTTTTTTTGCCTTTATAAATAAATTTACCATCATCTTATTTGAAATCAGTTTTGTATTAACATTTCTAGGGCTTG
>JACWDG010000049.1 GCA_014654245.1 Pelagibacterales bacterium SAG-MED09 | reverse complement strand
GGTAATTATGGTTTTTTAATGAATAAATTCTCGTCAAAAAATATTATTAAGAATTTAAATAAAGCGAAAATGACAAATATCTCCCCATTAGAAATGAATGTTAAGAATAATAAAAATCAAACTAAAAAATATATAGCAATTAATGAAGTTTCAATTTTAAGACAAAACAGACAAGCAGCCTCTTTATCAATTTATTCTAGTTCAAAGCTGGTTATCAAAAAACTGGTTTCTGACGGTGTACTTGTGTCAACTCCTGCTGGTAGTACTGCTTACAACTTATCAGTTCATGGACCTATTCTAAGTTTAAACTCTAAAAAATTATCTATTTCTCCAATAAGTCCTTTTAGGCCCAGAAGATGGAAGGGTAAAGTTGTAGGTGATAAATCGAAAATTATTATTAAAAATTTAAACCCAAAAAAAAGACCAATAAGTGCAGTCGCTGATAATATTGAAGTAAGAAATGCAAAAAATATAATTATTAAAACTAACCAAAATATAAAATTTAATCTTTTATATGATCAAAATAAAAGCTTGCAAAAAAAGATTAAGTTAGAACAATTGCGAAGAGAAACTTCTTAATGGTACCCCCGCACGGATTTGAACTGCGGACCTATTGATTACAAATCAAGACTCATTTCTTAAATAAACATTATTACTTAACGTTTGTGGAAATTCTCTTTCAGTTTGACCGCACTATGTCCGCAATGGTAAAGTTTTGAAGATGAAAAAACTTTTAGGGATCGTGGTTCTGGGCTTGATCTGGTGCAATATTAGTTTTGCTAATGAAGTTTGTGAAAAGGAAAAAAAATACAGCCAAGCTTGGTACTATAATAATTGTGATGGGAATATCTTACAATCGACAGACCAAAAACCAATTAAGTCTCATTTAAAAAAAGGAAAGAATAATCCCTGGAAAGGTTATCCGTATAATTCAGATGAAATACCAGCTGATGCGAACCCTGATTATAAAATTCTGAAACATTATTTAAAGAAATCTATTAATCCAAATATGTGGGGAAATAGACCTATCTTTAAAATTAAAAAATCTAAAAATTTTAAACAGTTTGAATTTAATTTGAGGAAAGATGATTATGTAATTAAACAATTAAATAAAACAGCTCTTTTAAGTTATTTGGAATATGTAGATGGAAAAATTGTAGTAGATGAAATAACACCTAAAGATAGATTTGGTAAAATTTTCAAAAATAGTTCAAAGCATCCCTCGCATTCGATGGGGAAGTCAATAATTTCT
>JACWDG010000048.1 GCA_014654245.1 Pelagibacterales bacterium SAG-MED09 | reverse complement strand
ATGATAGCTTGCTAATATTATTAAACCATTAGGCATCAATTGTGTTTTACCATGTTTAAAAAAAATTTTTTTTTTTATATTAAATTTTTGTTTATATAATTTCACACAATTATCAAAAGCAACTTTTCCTAAAGTAACTATTACTCTAAGTTCTTTTAAAGATAAGATTTCTTCATCAAAAAATTTTGAACAATTTGAAATTTCTTTACTAAGTGGTTTATCTTCAGGGGGCACACATTTAAGAATATTAGTAATGTAAGTAGATTTTAATTTTAAATTATCATTTAAATTTTTTGATAATGGAGAACTTGAAATTCCAACTTTATATAAACATTTGAATAGAAAATCTCCTGATTTATCACCAGTAAAAGCTCTACCAGTTCTTGTTCCACCATGAGCAGCAGGTGCAAGACCAACAATTGCTAATTTTGAATCTGAATCTCCAAATCCAGGAACAGGTTTACCCCAATAATTTTCATTAATATTTTGTTTTCTTTTTTTAGTGCTTATTCTTTTAATAAATTTTACTAGTCTTGGACATTTTTTACAGTTAATTATTGTTTTGTTTAAATTATTTAATTTAATGTCCATAAATGAAATTTTTAAAATTATTTATAGTAATATTTATATCTTTAACCACATCTATTAAAGCAGATTTAAATGAAAACTTAATGAGTCAATTGAAAGAGGGTGAAAAATTATTATTTATAAGACATGCATATGCGCCCGGGAGTGGAGATCCAAACAATTTCAATTTAAACGATTGTTCTACACAAAGAAATTTAAGTGAAGATGGAAGAAAACAAGCTAAATTTATTGGAGAATTTTTTAGAAAAAATAAAATTAAGATCGATAAAGTTTTGTCAAGCGAGTGGTGCAGATGTAAAGAAACAGCAGAAATAGCTTTTGAAAATTTTTCAACAAACAATTTTTTAAATTCTTTTTATAGCTCTAAATATGCAAAAAACAAAAATAATCAAATTGATGCATTAAATGACTATATAAAAAAATTTAAAAGTAACAAAAATTTGGTTTTAGTTACACATTATGTGATAATATCAGAAGTTCTGAATTATGGTCCGTCATCAGGGGAAATAGTTGTTTCTGATAAAAATTTTAATATTATTGGAAGTATAGAAATAGATTATTAGAGTATTATGTCATCAAAAAGAGCTTTGAAGCTAGCACAAAAGCAAGCTTATGCAAAACATAGGAGCAATATTACAAATAATAGATTTTCTAATAAAAAAAAAGTTTTTACTGGTAAAAAGAAAAAAAATTAGCTTTCATTTTTAAATCTTTCAATTTTTTTACAATTTGAAATTTTTGATAAACCTTCTTCATCAT
>JACWDG010000047.1 GCA_014654245.1 Pelagibacterales bacterium SAG-MED09 | reverse complement strand
AATGTTACAAAACTATCTGCAGTTAAAAAAAAAAATAAATGAAGATTTCTGTAATTATTACTCTTAAAAAAGATGTCTTAGATCCTCAAGGAAAAGTCATTCATCAAACATTGGATGGCATGGGCTTCAATAATATTAACGAAGTAAGACAAGGAAAATATTTTGAAATAGATACACAAGAAAATGATACAAAAAAAGCAAAAGATAAAGTTGAAGAAATGTGTAAAAAACTTTTAGCTAACTTAGTTATTGAAAATTATAAAATTATTGATGCACAATAATTGATGAAATCATCTGTAATTACATTTCCTGGTTCTAATTGCGACAGAGATATGGATGTTGCTTTAAAAAAATTTGGTTTTAAAAACAAAATGGTCTGGCATGACGATGTTGAACTTCCAAAAAGTGATTTAGTGGTTTTGCCAGGTGGATTTTCTTATGGAGACTATTTAAGATGTGGAAGTATGGCTTCTACCCATACAAGGAGTAAATTTGTATTTTTTAGCTTGTTTCTTTAATACTTTTAAAATTTGATCTAAATCTCTAAGTATTATTTTTCCTGATTGAACTAATTGAATATTAAAACTGGTGTCTAAAACATCAGATGATGTCATGCCTTGATGAAGGTATCTAGCTTTTATGCCTGCTTTTTCCGTAACTGAAGTTAAAAAAGCTATTACATCATGTTTAACTTGGTTTTCAATCTGATGAATTCTCTTTACATTTATTTTAGCTTTTTTTCTAACTATCGAAGAAACACCTTTGGGTATTTGACCTAATTTCTCCATTGCTTGAGCTGCTGCAACTTCGACATCTAACCAAATCTTATATTTGTTTTCTTCTGACCAAATATCAGTTAATTCTTTTCGCGAATATCTTTTAATCATTAATTATAAATATGGAGGCTTTGAATAACCTTTAGCAGATTCTGTAAAGATTTCATAACCATTTTCAGTAATTCCTAACGTATGTTCAAATTGTGCAGATAAAGATTTATCTTTTGTAACAGCTGTCCAACCATCATTCAACATTTTTACATCATATTTGCCCGTATTAATCATTGGTTCTATAGTAAATGTCATTCCTGATTTTAACTCTTTGCCTGAGTTTTTGTTTCCATAGTGTAGAATATTTGGAGGTTCATGAAATATTGTACTTATTCCATGACCACAAAAATCTCTTACAACTGAAAAACCTTTTTCTTCTACAAACGACTGAATTTCATAACCAATATCTCCCAACTTAATTCCAGGCTTTAAAATTTTAATAGCTCTCATCATAGATTCATATGTAGCATCTATTAGATTATTTAATTTTACCGGAGTTTTTCCAATACAAAACATTCTACTTGTATCACCGTAATGCTCATTAATGATTGCAGTTACATCTACATTTACTG
>JACWDG010000046.1 GCA_014654245.1 Pelagibacterales bacterium SAG-MED09 | reverse complement strand
AATGCCAATAAGTTTTTTTTTTAAATTTTTTCAAAATCATGGTTTGTTCAAATTAAAAAATAGACCTCAGTGGTATACCGTATCCAATAGAAGCAGAACTTATGTTAGCAAAATAATTTCTCAAATAAGTGGAGAACACTATAAAAATTACAAAGTTACAAAAGTTAAAAGAAAATCATCAGGTTTAGATCTTTACTATGGTGGAGAAAGTGAGTTTTTTTATTATGATAAAGTAATATTAGCTACTCATGCAGATGAAGCTTTAAAATTAATTGAAAATCCTACTGAAGATGAAAGAAATATTCTTTCTAATTTTAATTATAAAGAAAATATAGCTTACATTCATACAGATCAACGAGCTATGCCAAAAAATAAAAAAGCTTGGTCTTCTTGGAATTCTTCAATAGATGATAAAAATATAGAAAAAAATTCAATTACATATTGGTTAAATTTATTACAAAACTTGAAGTCTAATAAAAATATTTTCTTAACACTAAACCCTTATTTTAAAATTGATGAGGAAAAAATATTAAGAAAGGTTAAATTTACACATCCTTATTATGATCAAAATGCATTAAACGCTCAATCTGAGCTGCATAAATTACAAAATCAAAAAGATTTACTTTTTTGTGGAAGTTATTTTGGTTACGGATTTCATGAAGATGGAATAAAATCATCTATTGAAATGCTAAAAAACCTTAATGACTAGTTCTTGTATTTATAATGGAAACGTAATCCATAAAAGATTTAAACCAAAAGAGCATTTTTTTAAGTATAAGGTATTCTCACTATTTATTGATCTATCAGAACTCAATGAGCTTGATGATAAGTTAAAGTTTTTTTCTGTAAATAAGTTTAATTTAATAAGTTTTTACGAAAAAGATCACGGTGAACGTGACGGCTCATCTCTTCTTAATTGGGTAAAATTGAATTTAAGAAATAACAGCATAAGAACTGAAAATATCAAAATTAAACTTTTATGTTATCCAAGAATATTAGGTTATGTTTTTAATCCCCTGAGTATTTTTTTTATATATGACAAAGATGAAAATTTAATTTCTATTTTGTATGAGGTTAAAAATACTTTTGGTGAACAACACATTTATGTATTTAAAGTAGAAAGTGAAAATAAATTAATTCAAAATAATTGCTCAAAAAAATTTCATGTTTCACCATTTATTGAAATGAATTGTAATTATTTTTTTAGGATATTAAATCCAGGAGAAAATTTGTCAGTTAAAATAGATCAGTACGATCAAGAAGGAAAAATTCTTTTTGCATCTCAAGATGGTAAAAGATCTGATTTGACAAGTGAAAATTTAATGAATTCTTACCTAAAACACCCCTTAATGACATTTAAAATAATTTTTGCGATACATTTTGAAGCGTTTAAATTGTGGATTAAAGGAATTAAATTTGTGAAAAAAAAATTAAAAATTAAAAATAATATA
>JACWDG010000045.1 GCA_014654245.1 Pelagibacterales bacterium SAG-MED09 | reverse complement strand
CAATTAAGATGCTTTTTTCAAACACATTTATTCCAATTTTAAAAAATAACCCTTCCGAGGCAAAAATTAAATCTCATCAGTTAATGTTGAGAGTTGGTATGATGAAGCAAGCATCAGCTGGTATTTACTCATGGTTGCCTTTGGGTTTTAAAATAATGAAAAAAATAGAGGACATTGTTAGACAAGAACAAAATAAAATTGGAGCTCAAGAAATACTAATGCCAACAATACAATCAAGTGAAATTTGGAAAGAAAGTGGTCGTTATGACGATTACGGTGAAGAAATGCTTAGAATAACTGACCGCCAAAATAGAGAAATGTTATATGGACCAACAAACGAGGAACAAGTTACAGAAATTTTTAGATCTTCAATAAAATCATATAAATCATTGCCACAACTTTTGTACCACATACAATGGAAATTTAGGGATGAAATAAGACCAAGATTTGGAATTATGCGTGGTAGAGAATTTTATATGAAAGACGCATATTCATTTGATGTATCAGATGAGGAAGCTTTTTATTCTTACAATAAATTTTTTCTTTCATATTTAAGAACATTTAAAAGATTATCTTTAACAGCAATTCCAATGGCTGCTGATACTGGTCCTATTGGTGGAAATTTATCTCACGAATTTATTATTCTTGCAGATACTGGTGAAAGTAAAATTTTTACTGACAAAAGAATATTTGATCTAAATAGTGATGATACACAATTAGAAAAATCATCATTGAAAAGTATGAGAAAAAAATATGAACAATTTTATGCTGTTACAGATGAAAAATTTAATAAAGAAGAATTTGAAAAAATTGTTTCAAAAGAAAATCAATTAATAACAAAAGGTATTGAGGTGGGTCACATATTTTATTTTGGAGATAAATACTCAAAATCAATGGGTGCATCAGTCGATCTACCAGGAGGAAAAAAAGATTTTGTTAAAATGGGTTCTTATGGAATTGGTGTATCAAGACTAGTAGGAGCAATAATTGAGGCTAAATATGATGATAAAAATGAGATCATGAAATGGCCATTGTCTGTTGCTCCTTATGATATTGCTTTGATACCTATGATAAATAAAAATGACACATCGGCTTTAGATAAAGCAAATAATATTAATAAAGAATTACTTAAAAACAATATTGATGCAATCATTGACGATACTGATGAAAATTTTTCATCTAAAATTAAAAAGATGAATTTAATTGGAGCCCCGTTTCAAATTATTATTGGTAAAAAAAGTGATGGTGAATTATTAGAATTTAAAGAAACAGGTGGAGAAACTAAGAATTTATCATTAAACAAGATTATTGAAATTATAACTAAACAAAAAAATTCAATTTGATTTCTACTTTAGAAAAAGAAATTACTTTTAGATTTTTAAAAGCCAGAAAAAAAGATGGTTTTTTAAATGTAATTTCAATTTTTTCTTTTATTGGTATAAGTCTTGGTGTTGCAGTCCTTATCATTGTTATGTCTG
>JACWDG010000044.1 GCA_014654245.1 Pelagibacterales bacterium SAG-MED09 | reverse complement strand
CAAGCAAATTTCAAAGAGTCAGTTATTCTTAATTTAAATAAAGCTCAACTAATTTTTAGAGAGAATAATGCACAAATTTTAGGTGATTTTTTTCTTGAATTTATAGATATAGACACTTTGTATTCACATTACCAGATTAATAAAGATTATAGAAAAAATTATAAAAATATTAATATAGGGTTTATATTGGATCTTGATAGAAACTTAGTTGAAATCAACAATCTTTTAATTGATAATAAAACTAATAAAAATATAGAGCGACTAATAAAAAAATCTCAATTCATCAAAAAAGAATATTTTAAATAGAATTGTATTTAAAAATACAATTAAGGACTTTTTTAAAACTGCTAGCTTGGATTAATCATTTTTTTTGGATTAACAAATTTATTATATTCACTTTCATTAAGTAATCCTGTTTTTAGAGCTTCTGTTTTTAATCTGGTCCCATTCTTGAGAGCAGTTTTAGCAATTTTTGCGGCATTATCATATCCTATATGAGGAGCAAGAGCAGTTACAAGCATCAATGAGTTATCTAAATGGCTTTGAATTTTTTTTTTATCTGCTTTAATTCCTTTCACACAATAAAGAGCAAAATTTTTTGTACTGTCTGCAATTAGATCAACTGACTGAAGGATATTGTGAGCCATCATTGGTTTAAAAACATTAAGTTCAAAATGGCCATGGCTACCGGCAATTGTGATTCCATTGTGATTTCCTATAACTTGAGCGCAAACCATTGTGACAGCTTCACACTGAGTAGGGTTGACTTTTCCAGGCATAATAGATGACCCAGGCTCATTTTCAGGTAAAATTAACTCTCCATAACCAGCCCTCGGTCCAGATCCTAAAAATCTAATATCATTTGAAATTTTCATTAAAGCAACAGCACAGGTATTAAGCGAACCAGAAAAGTTAACTATCGCATCGTGTGCTGCGAGCTCAGCAAATTTATTCTCAGCAGGTTTAAAATTAATTTTAGTAAATTTTCTTATTTCACTAACAATTTTTTTATCAAAATTTTTTTTGGAATTTATCCCAGTTCCAACAGCAGTTCCACCTTGAGCCAAAAAAAAGAATTTCTTTTAACGCTAGTTCAATTCTATTAATAGATTTTTTTAGTTGAGTATAGTAGCCAGAAAATTCTTGACCTAATGATAAAGGGGTAGCATCTTGTAAATGGGTTCTTCCAATTTTGATTATGTTTTTGAACTGAGTTGATTTTTTCTTTAATTCTTTTTTTAAAATCTCTAAATTTGGTAAAAGTTTTTTTAATGTTTCAGTTGCAATTGAAATATGCATTGCAGTAGGAAACACATCATTTGTAGATTGTGATTTATTCACGTGATCATTGGGATGAACAGGTTTTTTTGCTCCTTTTTTGCCACCCAAAATTTCATTAGCTCTATTAGCAATTACTTCATTAACATTCATATTAGTTTGAGTTCCAGAGCCTGTTTGCCAAACCTTTAACGGAAAATTATTATCAAGTTTACCGTTAATAATTTCATTAGCAGCTTTAACAATTGCATTAGCAATTTTGGCATCTATCAATTTATCTTTAGA
>JACWDG010000043.1 GCA_014654245.1 Pelagibacterales bacterium SAG-MED09 | reverse complement strand
ATTGAGATAAGAGCACTCCACATAAAATGAAAAAACATCCAAGTAAGTTATTTATATCCAAAACTTGATTTAAAATAAACCACGCTGCAATTGTTGCAAAAACACCTTCTAGTGAAAAAATTATAGCTGCAGGGGCTGGAGTAATATTTTTTTGGGCATAAATTTGTAAAACAAATGCGAAACCTCCTGATAATATACCAGCATATAAAATTGAATAAATTTCCATTAAAATATTATTAAAAACAAATTCTTCATAAACAATTCCAATCAAAAAAGAAAAAAAAGCTACAATAAAAGTCTGAACAGCTCCTAAAGTTAAAGGAAGATTATATTTAGTCACAATAATTCCAGTAAAAATTATATGAGTGCTCCAAAACAATGCACCTAAAACAACTAAAGTATCACCGAGTCTGACTGTTGTGTCATGGAAATTAGTTAATAAATATCCTCCAATTAAACATAAAACAACCGAGGGCCATACGCTCCAATGTAATGTTATCCTGCTAAAAATAAAAATGATTATTGGGACCATTGGAACATAAAAAATTGTAAAAAAAGCAGCATTTGCAACATCTGTAAATAACAAGGCCACTTGTTGCAAAGCTGAACCTAAAAAAAGAGAAATACCTATTAAAAAAGAAAAAAATACAAAGGTTTTTTTATCTAATTTAAGTTCTGTTTTAAATTTTTTTACTTCAAATAAAAACACAAAGGGTAATATGGCTAAAAATCCAACAAAAAATCTAACTGCGTTGAAAGTAAAAGGGCCAATATTATCCATGCCTGTATCTTGAGCTATAAAAGTAGTTCCCCAAATAAAAGTACACAACAATGCACTTAATAATGAAATAGATTTTGACATCGCTAATTAGACCGCAAGTTTATAAGCAAAATTTTTACCTAAATTTTCTTTTATATCATTATTGAATCGAGCTGCCTCAGCACCGTCAATAATTCTATGATCATAAGACAGTGAGATTGGCAACATTGTTCTTATTTGAAATTTGCCGTTTAAAAAAACTTGTTTTTTTTTCGACCTACCAACACCTAATATAGCTACTTCAGGATAATTTATTATAGGAGTAAAAAATGAACCTCCAATACCACCTAAACTTGTTATAGTCATAGAACCACCAAATAATTCTTTTTTATCTATTTTCAAATTTCTACACTGTTCGCTTACTTCTTTTAGTTCTCTGCTTATAAGGGAAATTTTTTTATTATTTGCGTTCCTTATTTTTGGAACCATTAATCCATTAGGTGTATCAACAGCTATACCAATATGGTAATATTTTTTTAATGTCATTTTCCCTTTTTCAATTTCATCAATAGATGAATTAAAATTAGGAAATTTTTTTAATGATGCAACTAAGGCCTTAATGATAAATGCTAACGGTGTAATCTTAATTTTTTCCCCTGTATACATGTCTGATAATGAACTTCTGAAACTTTCCATTTCTGTTATGTCAGCTTCATCATGATTTGTCACATGAGGAATTGTTGTCCATGCATTTATAAGATATTTTGAAGATAATTTTTTAACTCTTGGTATATCTTTAATTTCA
>JACWDG010000042.1 GCA_014654245.1 Pelagibacterales bacterium SAG-MED09 | reverse complement strand
TCAATTCAATCAAGAGCATGTGCAGTTTTAGCCAAAGGAAAATATATATTTGCTTTACCAGGATCATCAGGTGGAGTTACTGATGCATGGGAAGGAATTTTAAAACATCAATTAGATATTAATAATAAACCATGTAATTTTGTTGAACTTATACCAAGATTAAAAGAAAAATAATTATTTTTGATATTTTTTCTTCCATTCAGAGTAAGGCATTCCATAAATCCGTTCTCTTGCATCTGGATCTGAAATAGTGATGCCTTTTTTTTCAGCCTCTTCCCTAAACCACCTTGATAAACAATTTCTACAAAAATTTGCTAAGTTCATTAAATCAATATTTTGAACATCTTTTCTTTCATCTAAATGCTTAAGCAATCTTTCAAAAGTAGCAGATTGGATATCCTTTTTTTCATTTTCATTCATATAAAAAATATTAATGACTTTTTTATTAAGCACAAGATGTTGTATTTATACAATTATAAGTAGAATATTTTAATTATTACAAATAGACTTAAGCAAACATTGTTAGTTTAATAGATTTATGGCTAATAAAAGAAAAAAAAAGTTAAAGCCAAAGACCAAAAAAAAAACAAAAAAACCGGTCAAAACTTCTAGAAAAAAAATAAAAACGAAAAAAAAAGTTGGGACAAAAAAGTCTGCGACCAAGAAGCGTTCAAAGAAATCTAGAAAAAATAATAAACTTAAGTCAACTAAAAAACCAAAAGGAGTAAAAAAAATGAGTGCAGAAGCAATGAAAGTATCGTCTGTTTTAGATACCTCTCATTTAAAGGTGAAATTTCCATTTAAAGCGAAGTATGGAAACTACATTAATGGAAAATTTGTAGAACCTAAATCTGGCAAGTATTTTGATAATCCAAGCCCGATTTCTAATGAGATAATCTGTTCAGTCGCAAGATCAAATGAAAAAGATGTAGAGGCAGCATTAGATGCAGCTCATACAGCTTTTGAAACATGGGGAAAAACTGACATCACTACAAGATCAAATATAATGATGAAAATAGCTGATGTTTTAGAAAAAAATCTAAATTTACTAGCTACGGCTGAGTGTTTAGATAATGGAAAACCAATAAGAGAGTGTATGGCAGCAGATTTACCATTGGTAATTGACCACTGGAGATATTTTGCAGGAGTAATAAGAGCTGAAGAAGGTTCTGTTGCTGAGATTAGCAATTCACAATATTCATATAACATTCCTGAACCATTAGGAGTAGTTGGTCAGATTGTTCCTTGGAACTTTCCATTATTAATGGCTACATGGAAACTAGCACCAGCGTTAGCAGCAGGTAATTGTTCAGTTTTAAAACCTGCAGAACAAACGCCAGCATCTATCATGGTTATGATGGAACTGATTGGTGATTTATTACCTCCAGGAGTCGTAAACATAGTGAGTGGTTTTGGATTAGAAGCAGGTAAGCCTTTAGCATCTTCAAAAAGAGTTGCAAAAGTTGCTTTTACTGGTGAAACTTCAACTGGAAGATTGATTATGCAGTATGCTGCTCAAAACATCATTCCAATCACATTAGAGTTAGGTGGTAAATCTCCTAATATCTTCTTTGCAGACATCATGGATAAAGATGATGATTTCCTAGATAAGTGTGTTGAAGGTTTTGTAATGTTTAACTTAAACCAAGGTGAGGTATGTACTTGTCCAAGTAGAGCATTAGTCCAAGAATCTATTTATGATAAATTTATGGAAAAATGTATCGCTAGAACAAAAGCTGTTGTCCAAGATAATCCATTAAAAATGGAAACTATGATTGGTGCACAAGCTTCAGTTGAACAAATGG
>JACWDG010000041.1 GCA_014654245.1 Pelagibacterales bacterium SAG-MED09 | reverse complement strand
TGATTCACCAACAGTATACAGATATATTGACTGGTTAATTACTGTGCCACTACAGATGATAGAATTTTATTTAATTCTAGTAGCTGTAAGAAAAGCAAACTCTGGAATTTTCTGGAGATTGTTAATTGGTTCATTAGTAATGTTAATCGGTGGATATTTAGGAGAGGCTGGATACATCAACGCTACACTTGGTTTCATAATCGGTATGGCTGGTTGGGTATACATTCTTTATGAAATATTCTCAGGTGAAGCTGGTAAAGCTGCTAATAAGAGTGGAAACAAAGCTCTTGTAACTGCATTTGGTGCGATGAGAATGATCGTAACTGTAGGTTGGGCAATTTACCCATTAGGTTATGTATTTGGTTACCTAACTGGTGGTGTAGACGCTAACACACTTAACGTAGTTTACAACTTAGCTGACTTCATTAACAAAATTGCATTTGGTCTAGTGATCTGGGCTGCTGCAGTTAGTTCTGGAGCTGGTGCTAGAAGCAGATAATTACTGTTAAAATTAAATTTATAGGGCGAGTATGTTTTTACATACTTGCCCTATTTTTTTTGGGCGTTATATATAATCAATGACTAAAATTACTTATATCACTCACGAAAAGAAAACTCTTACTGTAGATGTTCAAAATGGCTTAACGGTCATGGAGGGTGCAGTTCAAAATGATATTCCAGGAATTGATGCAGATTGTGGTGGAGGAATGGCTTGTGCAACTTGCCATGTTTATGTCAAAGAAGAATGGTTAGATAAGTTACCTACAAAAGAGGATGGTGAAGAAGATATGTTAGATATGGCGTTTGAGCCAAAAAAAAATAGTAGATTAAGTTGTCAGCTTGTTGTTTCAGATGAACTGAACGGCTTAACAGTAGATATTCCATCTAAACAAGGCCTAATGAAAAATACAGATTTGAATTCACTACATCATCCAAGACTATAAAGGATCGTTTGGGTGTCAAAAGTGATTGAACTTTTTTCAGCAAATACCCCAAATGGTAAAAAAATAAGCATTATGCTTGAGGAAATTGGTTATGAATACAAAGTAACCAAGATAGATCTAGATAAGGGTGAACAATTTAAAAGTGATTTCAAAAAAATAAGTCCATTTAGTAAAATTCCTGTAATTATTGATCATAAAAATAATCAAAATGTTTTTGAGTCTGGAGCAATATTAATTTACTTGGCTGAAAAAAGTGGAAAATTTTATAATAGTGAAGATAGATTGGAAATTAATCAATGGTTAATGGCTCAAATGGGTTATATTGGACCTATGCTAGGTCAACATCATCAATTTCATCATTATAATCCTGGTAAAAGTGAATTTGGGGAGGATAGATATTTTAAAATTGCAAAGAGAATTTATCAAGAGCTTGATGAAAGATTATCAATTAAAACTTATTTATCTGGAAACAATTATACTATTTCTGATATCGCAACATTTCCTTGGATAGCTCGTCATGAATGGCACGATATAGGATTATCTCAATTTAAAAATATCACAAGATGGTATAATGAAATTTCTAAACGCGATGCAGTTATTAAAGGTTTTTCATTTATGAATAAAAAATGAGTTACCACCAAAAGTTTAGCTAACCCATTGAATTTAATAATTTCATCAATGAAACTATAATGCCATGTCCCGATAGTTCTATTGCAAGAACTATAATTATAATTAAAATTATACTTTTATTCATCTAGTGAATACAAATAACAATAAAATTGTCCAAAAAAAAGCGTAATAAAAGTAAATATATTTTTTAGCAAATAGAGAAGAAATTGAGTTTTTTTTATATTTGTTTTTTTTCATTATAAATAATTT
>JACWDG010000040.1 GCA_014654245.1 Pelagibacterales bacterium SAG-MED09 | reverse complement strand
AAACTACTACTACTGAAAGAGTATTATATTACACAGGTAAAAGTCATAAGATTGGAGAAGTTCATGATGGTGCTGCAACAATGGATTGGATGGAACAAGAACAAGAAAGAGGTATTACAATCACCTCAGCTGCAACCACTTGTTTTTGGCAAGATCATAGAATTAATATAATTGATACCCCTGGACACGTAGATTTCACTATTGAAGTAGAGAGATCTCTTAAGGTTTTAGATGGAGCCGTTGCAGTATTTGATGGTGTAGCAGGTGTAGAGCCTCAGTCAGAAACAGTTTGGAGACAAGCAGATAAATATAAAGTTCCAAGAATTTGTTTTGTGAATAAATTGGATAGAACTGGCGCTGATTTCTTTAGATGTGTAGATATGATAAAAGAAAGGCTTGGTGCTAAACCATTACCAATACAAATCCCAATTGGAATTGAATCTTCGTTAACTGGTGTTGTAGATTTAGTAAAAATGAAAGCCCAGGTTTGGAAAAATGAGGCTTTAGGTGCTGAATGGGAATATAAAGATATACCTGAAGACTTAAAAGAATTATCTCAAAAATACAGAACTGAATTAGTTGAAATGGCAGTTGAGCAAGATGAAAATCTTATGGAGTCATATTTGAATGGTGATGAAATAAAAGAGGAAGATTTAATTAAATGTATAAGAAAAGGTACTTTAAATTTCAGTTTTGTGCCTATTTTAACCGGATCAGCATTTAAAAATAAAGGAGTTCAACCTTTGCTTGATGCAGTAATTAACTACTTACCAAGTCCAATTGATATTGGCTCCATTAAGGGAACTAAACCTGGTTCTGAAGATGAAATTGAAATGAAATTTGAGGATAGTGCTGGTTTTTCAGCTTTAGCCTTTAAAGTTGCTAATGATCCATTTGTAGGTTCTCTTACATTTATTAGAGTCTATTCTGGTACGATTAAAACAGGAACTGGCATTTTTAATTCATCAAAAGAAAAAGAAGAAAGAGTTGGAAGAATGCTTTTAATGCATGCTAATTCAAGAGAAGACATTAAAGAAGCTAACGCTGGTGATATTGTGGCATTAGCGGGATTAAAATATACAATAACTGGACATACCTTGTGTGATGAAGAAAAACCAGTTTTATTAGAACCAATGGAATTCCCAGATCCAGTAATTGAAATTGCTGTGGAACCTAAAACAAAAGCTGACCAAGAAAAAATGGGTGAAGCATTAGGTAGATTAGCAAAAGAAGATCCTTCTTTTAGAGTTACCTCTGATGAGGAGTCTGGCCAAACAATAATAAAAGGTATGGGCGAACTACACTTAGATATAATTGTTGATCGAATGAAAAGAGAATTTAAAGTTGAAGCGAACGTAGGAGCTCCTCAAGTTGCTTACAGAGAAACATTAGAAAATCCTTCTGAGGTTGAATATACACATAAAAAACAAAGTGGAGGAGCTGGTCAATTTGCAAAAGTTAAATTATTAGTTGAACCTCAAGAACCAGGCGCTGGTAGAGCTGTAGAAAGTAAAATCAAGGGTGGAGCTATACCAAAAGAATTTATACCAGGTGTTGAAAAAGGAATTGAGACGGTATCTGATAACGGGATATTAGCTGGTTTTCCAATGATAGATTATAAAGTTACTATATTAGATGGGTTACACCACGATGTAGACTCAAGTGTACTTGCTTTTGAGCTTGCTAGCAGAGCATGTTTTAAAGAAGCCTGTACAAAAGGTACATTAAAACTGTTAGAACCAGTAATGAGAGTGGAAGTAGTAACACCTGAAGATTATATGGGTGATGTTATTGGTGATTTAAATAGCAGAAGAGGTCAAATAAGCACTCAGGAACAAAGAGGTAATGCAACAGTAATTACAGCTATGGTTCCTCTCGCTAATATGTTTGGATAT
>JACWDG010000004.1 GCA_014654245.1 Pelagibacterales bacterium SAG-MED09 | reverse complement strand
ATTTTCCACCTCAAGAGCGAGTTTATTAATGGTTCAAATTAATATACCTAAAAATTCTCAAGTTATAAAAGGTAAATATTTTAAAGACAAAACAGGCTCTAAAAATTTAAGAAAAGTTAATGTTTATAGATGGGATCCTTCAGAAGAAAAAAATCCAAGGATTGATACGTATGAAGTTGATATGGACAACTGTCCTTCTAAAGTTTTAGATATTTTAAACAAAATAAAAAATGAAATTGATCCAACCATTGCTTATAGGAGATCTTGTGCTCATGGAGTTTGTGGCTCTTGTGCAATGAATATAGCAGGCAAAAATGGTCTAGCTTGCACTACACCTCATGAGGAAATTAATGGTGATATAGACATTTATCCATTACCTCATTTAAAAGTCAAAAAGGATTTAATAGGAGATTTAGATGGATTATATAAACAATATCAATCAATTGAACCTTGGTTAAAATCAAACTCAGTATCTGAGACACAGGAAATTATTCAATCAAAAGAGGATAGAGCAAAATTAGACGGTGCATACGAATGCATTATGTGTGCATGCTGCTCCACATCATGCCCAAGTTATTGGTGGAATGGTGATAAATATTTAGGACCTGCTGTTTTACTTCAAGCTTATAGATGGATTGTTGATAGTAGAGATGAAGAAAGGCAATCAAGATTAAAAAAAGTTGCTGATGAATTAAAATTATATCGTTGTCATACAATTTTAAACTGTACAAGCGCATGTCCAAAAGGTTTAAACCCAGCAAAAGCTATTGCTGAAATAAAAAAAATGTTAGCAACCACTAACATTTAAACAATAGACTAATAAGAGTTTTTAATCTAAAAGATCGTACTCATGAAACTAATTGAACATTTTGTAGGTGGAAAAATAATTCCTGGAAAATCAAACAAAAAAGGTAAAGTTTTTAATCCAGCTACTGGTGAACAAGAAAAAGAAGTTAGATTAGCCTCTAAAACAGATCTAGATCAAGCTGTAAATGTAGCACAAAAGGCTTTTGAAGAATGGTCATTAAAGACATCACTTGTTAGGGCTAGAGTAATGTTCAAATTTAAGGAACTAATAGAAAAAAATTCAGACGAACTTACAAAGTTAATAGTTTCAGAACATGGAAAAGTTTATGAAGATGCAAAAGGTTCTTTAACTAGAGGTTTAGAAGTTGTTGAGTTTGCCTGTGGGATCCCTCATTTGCTTAAAGGCGAATTTTCAGAAAATGTTGGAACTAATGTTGATAGTTGGTCAATGCGTCAACCCTTAGGTGTTGTTGCTGGTATCACACCTTTCAATTTTCCAGCAATGGTACCAATGTGGATGTTTCCTATAGCTATTGCATGTGGAAATACTTTTATATTAAAACCTTCAGAAAAGGACCCATCTTGCGCAATAAAATTAGCAGAATTATTGAAAGAAGCTGGACTTCCAGATGGAGTATTTAATGTTGTTAATGGAGATAAAGAAGCTGTAGATGCAATATTAACAAATAAAGATATTAAAGCTGTAAGTTTTGTAGGTTCAACACCAATAGCAAAATATATTTATGAAAATTCTGCTAAAAATGAAAAAAGAGTTCAAGCACTTGGAGGAGCAAAAAATCATTTAGTTGTGATGCCAGATAGTGATTTAAATGGAGCGGTGAATGGGTTAATGGGAGCCGCTTATGGATCTGCAGGTGAGAGATGTATGGCTCAATCAGTTGCAGTAGCTGTTGGAGATATAGGAGATGAACTAGTATCAAGATTATCAAAAAAAGTAGAAGCTTTAAAAGTTGGCCCAGGTATGGATAAAAGTTCAGAGATGGGACCTTTAGTTACCAAAGAACATCAAGAAAAAGTAAAAGGGTATGTTGATTTAGGAGTAAAAGAAGGAGCTAAACTAATTGTTGATGGTAGAAACTTAAAACTTCAAGGTTATGAAAATGGCTTTTATATCGGTGGTTGTTTATTTGATCATGTTTCAAAAGACATGAGAGTTTATAAAGAAGAAATATTTGGTCCAGTGCTATCAGTTATTAGAGTAAAGACCTTCGAAGATGCTACTAAATTAATTAACGATCATGAGTATGGTAACGGAGTAAGTATTTATACTCGAGATGGAGATGCAGGCAGAACTTTTGCAAGCAAAATTCAAGTAGGCATGGTTGGAATAAATGTTCCAATACCAGTTCCAATGGCGTTTCATAGTTTTGGAGGATGGAAAAGATCTTTGTTTGGAGATAGTGCAATGCACGGTATGGAAGGAATAAAATTTTATACAAAGTTGAAAACAGTAACATCAAGATGGCCATCAGGTATTCGTTCAAACGCGGAATTTGTAATGCCAACAATGAAATAAGGAAAAAAAATGAGCAAAATATCTTTAATTGGTGCAGGTCAAATAGGAGGGACCCTGGCACATTTAATAGGAACAAAAGAGTTAGTAGATGAAGTTGTTTTATTTGATGTAGCCAGTGGTATTGCAAAAGGAAAAGCGTTGGATATTGCGCAATCTTCATCAGTAGATGGTTTTAATGTAAAATTTATAGGTACTGATGACTATAAAGATATTAAAGACTCAGAGGTAATTATAATCACAGCAGGTGTGCCAAGAAAGCCAGGTATGAGCAGAGATGATCTATTAGGGATTAATTTAAAAATTATTAAACAAGTTGCTGAAGGTATCAAAAAAAATGCTCCTAATGCTTTTGTGATTTGTATTACAAATCCTTTAGATGTTATGGTTATGGCATTCCAAAAATTTTCAGGTTTACCGGCAAATAAAGTTGTTGGAATGGCAGGCATTTTAGACAGTTCTAGATTTAAATTATTTTTATCATTAGAACTAAATGTACCAGTTAGAGAAATTGAAGCGATGGTTATGGGTGGTCATGGCGACACCATGGTTCCAATGCCAAGATTTACAAAAATTTCAGGAAAGCCTTTGCTTGATTTAGTTAAAGAAGGAAAAATATCTCAAGAGAGAGTAGAGAAAATTAATCAGAGAACTAGAGATGGAGGCGCTGAAATAGTTAAATATTTAGAAAAAGGTTCTGCATTCTATGCTCCAGCAGCTTCAGGTGTTCAAATGGCTGAAGCGTATTTAAAAGATGAAAAAAAATTATTACCGTGTGCTGTTCAATTAAATGGTGAGTATGGTGTTAATACTGTTTATGCGGGTGTACCAGTTATTATTGGAAAAGATGGAGTTGAAAAAATTGAGGAAATTAATTTAGATGAAAAAGAAAAAAAAGAATTTATGCATTCTATTGAGGCAGTTAAAGCTCTTTGGGAAGCAGCATCCAAAATAGATCCTGATCTTTCCAATTAATAATGAATATTCACGAACATCAAGCTAAACAAATTCTAAAGAAATATGGAGCAACTGTTCCAGAGGGTGTATTTGCTCTTAGCGTTGATGAATTAGTAGAAAAAGCAAAATCATTAAATACAAAAAAATATATTTTAAAAGCCCAAATCCATGCAGGCGGAAGAGGAAAAGCAGGAGGAGTAAAAATATTAGATACTATTGAGGAGTTAAGTGAGGCAGCAAAAGAGATGATGGGGAAAACCTTAGTAACTCATCAAACAGGTCCTGAAGGAAAAAAAGTAAAAAGATTGTATGTTGAAGAATCATCAAACATAAAAAAAGAGTTTTATTTATCTTGTTTAATTGATAGGGCTAGTTCTAAAATAGCTTTCATATCTAGCGACCAAGGAGGAATGGATATTGAAGAAGTAGCAAGTAGCTCACCCGAAAAAATTATAACAACTAAAGTTGATATAAATAATGAAATTTCAGACAAAGATTGTGAGAAGATAGTTAAAATTTTTAATTTAAGCAGTAGTGTAAAAATACAAGCAATTTCAATAATAAAATCAATTTATCAAATGTTTATAAGCACAGATGCAAATATGGTTGAGGTTAATCCATTAATCTTAACTCAGGAAGAAAAAGTAATTTGTTTAGATGCGAAAGTAAACTTTGATTCAAATGCTTTATTCAGACATCCTGAAATTGTTGAGTTAAGAGATTTAAATGAAGAAGATCCAACAGAAATAGAAGCAAGCAAGCATGATCTAGCTTATATTAAGTTAGACGGAAGCATTGGTTGTATGGTTAATGGAGCAGGATTGGCCATGGCAACTATGGATATAATTAAATTATATGGAAAAGAGCCAGCTAATTTTTTAGATGTAGGTGGTGGAGCTTCAAAAGAAAAAGTATCCGCAGCTTTAAAAATAATTCTATTAGATAAAAATGTTAAAGGAATTTTAGTTAATATTTTTGGAGGAATAATGAGATGTGATGTTCTTGCCCAAGGTGTTATTGATGCAGCAAAAGAAATAAACATTAGTGTTCCATTAGTTGTTAGACTTGCAGGAACAAATTTCAAAGAAGGAAAAGAGATATTAGATAATTCAGGATTAAAATTGATATCTGCTGAAAATTTAGATGATGCAGCAAAAAAAATTGTTGAGGCTATAAAATAACATGTCTGTTTTAGTAAATAAAAATACAAAAGTAATCTGTCAAGGTTTTACTGGTGCGCATGGCACTTTCCACTCTGAACAATCAATAAAATATGGAACCAATTTAGTTGGTGGAGTAACTCCTAAAAAAGGTGGTCAAAAACATTTAGATCGACCTGTTTTTAATAGTGTTGTTGAGGCAAAAAATAGTGTTGGTGCTGACGCAACAATGATTTATGTGCCAGCTAAATTTGCTGCAACAGCCATTATTGAAGCAATAGATGCATCCATAGAATTAATTGTTTGTATTACTGAAGGTATTCCAGTTCAGGATATGCTCAAAGTAAGAAAAAAATTAGATGGTTCAAAGAGTAGATTGATTGGACCAAATTGTCCGGGAATAATAACACCTGATGAATGCAAAATTGGAATTATGCCAGGAAATATTCATAAAAAAGGATCAGTTGGAATTGTATCAAGATCTGGAACACTTACTTATGAAGCGGTTGCACAAACAACTGAAAATGGTTTAGGTCAATCAACTTGTATTGGTATTGGAGGTGATCCAATTAATGGAACAAACTTTATTGATTGTTTGGATTTGTTTTTAAATGACGAGGAAACAGAATCTATTTTAATGATCGGAGAAATTGGGGGGACGGCAGAAGAAGAAGCTGCAGAATTTATTAAAAATCATAAAATCAAAAAGCCAATAGTTGGTTTTATTGCAGGTATTACAGCACCTGCTGGACGTAGAATGGGTCACGCAGGAGCAATTATTTCAGGAGGAAAAGGTGGCGCTAACGATAAAATTAAGAAAATGGAAGAATCTGGGATTATTGTTGCTAAATCACCTTCAATAATTGGAAAAACTTTATTTAATAAATTGTCAAATTGAAAAATAATATTAGAGGATTATATTAAATAAATAGATGTCAGCATCAAAAAATCTAGAATTCGAAAAAACTTCATTTTTAAACAAATCTAATAGTGCATTTATTGAGCGAATGTATCTCAAGTTTGTAAATAAAGATGCAGATTTACCAGAAAGTTGGAAAGATTATTTTGAAGGAATTGGTGATGAATTAAATGTTATTGCAAAAGATATCAATGGACCTTCATGGGGGCCTAAAAAAAACAAAATTGATATAGATGAGCTCCAAAAAAAAATAGACCAAAATAAAAATAATCTAGAAAATAATATAGTAGATAAATCAGGGAAATTTAATTATCAGCTATTAGCAGATTCTAATAAAGACTCAATAAGTGCAGTTTCTTTAATACGTGCTTATAGATTAAGAGGACACTTGTTAGCTAATCTTGATCCTTTAGGAATCAGAGTATCAGATTACTTAGATGAGTTGCATCCAGAATTTTATGGATTCAAAAAAGAGAATTATGGTAAAAAAATATTTTTAAATGGAGTTATCAATAGAAAAGATGCCAGTATTAAAGAAATATTAAAATTTTTAAAAAAAACTTATTGTGGAAATATAGGTTATGAATTTATGCATATTTCTAATCCTGATGAAAGAAAATGGTTTAGAGATAGAATAGAGAAAGACAGTAATGCTATGGAATTTACTAAAAATGGTAAAGAAGCAATTTTAAATAAGTTAGTACAAGCAGAGGGTTTTGAAAAATTTTTAGCAACCAAATATGTTGGCACAAAAAGATTTGGTTTAGATGGAGGAGAAAGTTTAATACCAGCATTAGAGCAAATAATTAAAATTAGTGGTCAGTCGCAAGTTAAAGAAGTTAAAATTGGAATGTCTCATAGAGGTAGATTAAATGTTTTAGCTAATGTATTGCAAAAATCTTACAAAAGAATATTTAATGAATTTGCTGGTGAATTTGGTAACACATCAGATGAAGGTGCAGGGGATGTAAAATATCATTTGGGTGCTTCATCTAACAGAGAATTTGATGGTAACTCAGTTCATGTAAGTTTAACAGACAATCCATCTCACTTAGAGGCAGTTAATCCTGTAGTACTTGGGCAGACTAGGGCTAAACAGTTTTTCCATAAAGACAAAGAAAGAAATAAAGTAATTCCAATTTTAATTCATGGAGACGCTGCATTCGCAGGACAAGGAGTTGTGGCTGAATGTTTTGCAATGTCAGGATTACCTGGCCATAATACGGGTGGAACAATTCATATTATTGTTAATAATCAAATAGGATTTACAACAAGTCCAAGATTTGCTCGTTCTTCACCATACCCGTCTGATGTTGCAAAGATGGTTGATGCGCCAATAATTCATGCAAATGGAGATGATCCAGAAGCAGTTGTTTACGCGGCCAGAATAGCATCAGAGTTTAGATTAAAATTTAATAGAGACGTTGTGGTGGATTTGATTTGTTATAGAAGGTTCGGTCACAATGAGGGAGACGAACCATCATTTACACAACCTTTAATGTATAAAAAAATTAGATCTCACCCCTCACCTGTAAAAGTTTATGGAAAAAATTTGATAGAAGAAAAAATTATTTCGAATGAAGATTTAGAAAATGTAATTAAAAAATTTAAAGATTTATTAGATGATCAATTTAAAAATGCAAAAGACTACAAGCCTAAAATTGCTTGGTTTGAAGGGACATGGTCAGCTTATAAACCTGAAAAAGGAAAAGATAAAAGAGGTGTAACAGGTGCAGATACTAAGAAGTTATTAGAAATTTCAGAAAAAATAAATTCATCATTAGATAATTTAAATTTACACAAAACTATAGTCAAAATATTAAATAATAGAAAAGAAGCTGTTAGGAGTGGGTTTAATATTGATTGGTCAACTGCAGAGTCGTTAGCATTTGGATCTTTATTAGAAGAGGGATATCCAGTTAGATTAGTTGGACAAGACTCTGGAAGAGGAACTTTTAGTCAAAGACATTCTGTTTTAAGAAATCAAAAAGATAATAGTCGATATGTTCCTTTAAATAATATTTCAAAAAATCAAAAACAATTTGAAGTTGTTGATAGTTTTTTATCTGAGTTGGCTGTTTTAGGATTTGAGTATGGTTATAGTTTAGTTGAGCCTAACACTCTTACCTTATGGGAGGCACAATTTGGAGATTTTGCAAATGGTGCTCAGGTTGTAATTGATCAATTCATTGCATCAGGGGAAAGAAAATGGAGAAGAGCTTCAGGATTAGTAATGTTATTACCGCATGGATATGAAGGTCAAGGACCAGAACATTCTTCAGCTAGATTAGAAAGATTTTTGCAGTTATGTTCAAATGATAACATGCAAGTTATGAATTGCACAACTCCTGCAAACTATTTCCATGCTCTTAGAAGACAAATGCACAGAGATTTTAGAAAACCATTAATTATGATGACACCAAAATCATTACTTAGAAATAAATATTGTGTTTCAAATTTAGATGACTTTAATAAATCAAATTCTTTTCATAGAGTGCTTTGGGATCATGCAATTGACCCAAAAACAAAAGGTTTTATAAAATTAAAAAAAAGCTCTGAAATTAAAAAAGTAGTTTTGTGTTCAGGGAAAGTGTATTTTGATCTATTAGATGCTAGAGAAAAACTTAAAAGAGATGATGTTGTGATGTTTAGAATTGAACAATTATATCCTTTTCCTGTAAAAGCTTTGGTTAAAGAATTAAAACCATATATAAAAAATGCTGAATTCTTCTGGTGCCAAGAAGAACCAAAAAATATGGGTGCTTGGTTTTCAGTAAGAGATTATATACAATGGACATTAGACACTTTAAAGGCTAATAATAATAAAATTTCTTATATTGGAAGAAGCCCAGACGCAACTCCTGCAACAGGATATGCTAAAAGGCATAATTCTCAACAACAAGAAATAATTAACGAGGTATTTAACTAATTATAATGAGTGAAAAAATTGTAGTTCCAGTTCTTGGTGAAAGTATAACAGAAGCAACAGTTTCTAAATGGTTAAAAAATGAAGGTGATACTGTTGATGCAGATGAGGCAATTGTTGAGCTCGAAACTGACAAAGTAAATTTAGAAGTACCATCTCCTATTAGTGGTGTTTTGTCAGAAATTAATTCAAAAAATGGAGCTATAGTTGAGGTAGGAGCTTTGCTTGGATCCGTATCAGCAAATGCCACAGGTATGACTAAAAAAAATGAAATTAAAAAAATTCAACCAACACAAAACAAAAATAATATAGTTAATCTTGAAGTTACAAAAAAAGAACCAAAAATTTTTGAAAAAAATCCTGAAGAACAAATTTTAGATGATGAGCCCTTAATATTAACAAATGAGGTACAAGAAAAAAATGATGTAAAAGTTAATCAAGAAAATAAAACATTGTCTCCAGCTGTCAGAAAAATAGTTGTAGAAAAAAAAATTAATATTGAGTCTATAAAAGGATCAGGAAAAGATGGAAGAATCTTAAAAGGTGATTTAATAAGTCTTATGGGTGTTCAACCACAACCGTCAGAAAGAAAAGCTCAATATGGTCCAGAAGAAAAAATTAGAATGACTAGATTGAGGCAAACAATTGCCAAAAGATTAAAACAAGCTCAAGAAAATGCAGCATTATTAACTACCTTCAATGAAGTTGATATGTCTAATATTATGGAAATGCGATCAGAAAACCAAGAGGATTTTCAAAGTAAGTATGGAATTAAACTTGGTTTTATGTCTTTTTTTGTTAAGGCGTGTGTAGTTGCTCTTAAGTCATTCCCAGTAGTAAATGCAGAAATTGACAGAGAAGACATAATATACAAAAATTATTATAATATTAGTTTTGCTGTTGGAACTGAAAAAGGTTTAGTTGTTCCAGTATTAAAAAACGCAGATGAATTATCATTTGCAGATATTGAAAAAAGAATTAAAGAAATTTCAGAAAAAGCAAAAGATGGAAAATTAACAATTGAAGATCTTCAAGGTGGAACTTTTACCATAAGCAATGGTGGTGTATATGGATCAATGTTATCAACACCCATTTTAAACTTACCTCAATCTGGTGTACTTGGAATGCATAATATAGTTGAAAGACCAGTTGCAGTTGATGGAGAGATCAAGATAAGACCTATTATGTACTTAGCTTTATCCTATGATCATAGAATTATAGATGGTAAAGAGTCAGTCTCATTTTTAAAGATGATTAAAGAAAACTTAGAGGATCCAAGAAGATTGTTTTTAGATATTTAAATGGTAGAAAAATTTCAAGCAGTTGTAATTGGTGGAGGACCTGGAGGGTATGTTTGTGCTATTCGATTATCACAACTAGGATTGAAAACTGCATGTATAGAATCTAGAGGTTCATTAGGAGGAACTTGTCTTAATGTTGGATGTATACCTTCAAAAAGTTTACTTAATTTATCTGAAGAATTTCACAAAGTTAAACATTTATCTAATAAAGGAATAGAGGTTGGTGAAGTTAAATTAAATCTTAATAAAATGATGAAAAATAAAGATAAAGCCGTAACAGTTTTAACCAAAGGAGTAGAATTTTTATTTAAGAAAAATAAGGTTACTTATTTTAAAGGTCATGGAAGCTTTAAATCTAAAAATGAAATTTTAATAAATGATAAGGATAATAAAAAAACTACTATTTTTGCAGAAAATATTGTTATAGCCACAGGATCTGTGCCTGTTTCTCTTCCAGGTATAAATTTTGACGAAAAGGTAATTTTATCTTCTACGGGAGCCTTAAAGATAGAAAATGTACCTAAAAAAATGATTGTAGTAGGAGGAGGATATATTGGTTTAGAAATGGGTTCGGTGTGGTCTAGGTTGGGATCGGAGGTTCATGTTGTGGAATTTTTGGAAAATATTACTCCTGGGATGGATAAAGAAATTTCTAATGAATTTATGAAAATATTAAAAAAGCAGGGAATAAAATTTCATATGCAACATAAAGTTGAAGGAATAAAAAAAAATGACTTTGGTGCAATAGTCTCTACAACGGATAAAGATGGAAACAAAAAAGATTTTGATAGTGATGTTGTTTTAATTTCGGTTGGTAGAAAGCCAAACACTGAGGGTCTTCATGTAGAAGCAGCTGGAATAGATCTTGATGAAAAACAAAGAGTAAAGACTGATAAAAACTTTAAAACAAATCAAAGCAATATTTATGCAATTGGTGATGTGATAGTCGGCCCAATGTTGGCTCATAAAGCTGAGGATGAAGGTATTGCTGTTGCAGAAAATATTGCTGGCCAATCAGGTCATGTAAATTATGATATCATTCCAGGAGTAATTTATACTACGCCAGAAGTTGCTGCTATTGGAAAAACAGAGGAACAATTGAAAGAAAAGAATATAGATTATAAAATTGGTAAATTTTCTTTTATGGCTAATTCAAGAGCAAAAGCAATCGACGATGCTGAAGGATTTGTAAAAATTTTAGCTGATGCAAAAACAGATAAAGTTTTAGGAGCACATCTTATAGGACCACATGCTGGTGAGTTGATAGGAGAAATTGGTATTGCCATGGAATTTGGTGCAAGCTCAGAGGATATTGCAAGAACTTGTCATGCGCACCCTACTTTTTCTGAGGCCGTTAAAGAAGCAGCATTATCAGTAGATAAAAGGGCTATACACTCATAAACTTTTTTTATCTCAAAATATTTTGATAATATCGAATTTAAAAAATTAAAAATGTAATTTTGGCTGAAATAGCTTATTAATACTAGTGGACAAAACTACTTAAAAAAAATAAATATAATTTGAATAAAATTTTTATATAAAATGATCAAAAAACCTAAACCATGGCAAAAAAAATATTATCCTAATAAAGATGGTACACCTTCAGTTTTTTACGTAGAAACTGTTTTGGCATGTAATTTAGCGTGTCCAGAATGTGCAATTGGTGTCGATGTCATTACAAGAAATAAAAAAATACTAAAATTGAGCGAATTTGAAATTATTTCAAAAAAAATTGAGCCATATGCTCAGCTTGTTTATCTTCATAAATGGGGAGAGCCTTTCATGAATAAAAATATTGTTCCGATGATAAAGGAAGTTTCAAAATATGCTCATCCACATATTTCCACCAATGGTCATTTCCTAGATGAAAAAAAAGCTGAAGAAGTTATCACTTCAGGACTTGGTACTTTGATAATTTCTATAGATGGTGTGACTCAAGAGGTTTACGATAAATATAGAGTTAAAGGTGATGTAGAATTAGTGAAAGAGAATATAGCGACAGTTGCAAAAATTAACCAAAAATATGGAAATCCTGTTGATGTTCTACCTCAATTTATCGTTTTTGATCATAATTATCATGAGAAAGACAAATTTACAGATTTCTGCAATAAAGTAAATTTAAGACCTATTTTTAAAAGTCCATATATTAGATTTGGAAATGTAAAAGAGTCTAACGATAAAAAATTTCACAGGATAAAATATATGTCACAAAAGTCACATTTAGATGCAATTTCAGGGTGCAATAATGGTGATACAATAATGACTATAACTGCTGATGGTTCGTTGCTTCTCTGTTCTCAAGATTACAACAAAGAGTTTAAACTAGGTTCTTTATTAGAACCAGACACGACAGTTCCAAAACTTTGGAATGATCCATATTATAAAAAAATACGTGATAGTATTATAAATAAAAACCCACCTGAAGTTTGTAAAAAAAACTGTATGTTTTTCAATCCTGGATATTAAGGATTTAGATAATGGCTGAGCATCTTACAAAAAAAATTTTAAAAATTTATAAAGAACATGATATTTTTATAAATAAGCAAAAATTGAAAAAAGAACTTGTTGATCACTTTCCTCTATTTATAAAAAGAGAACAACTTTCTTATTATATTGCAAAAATAGAATTAATAAAAAAAATTATAGATATAAAAGGATCTGTAATTGAATGTGGAGTATTTAAAGGTTCATCATTATTATTAATGGCAAAATTATTTTCAATTTATGAGCCATATGGAATTCATAGAAAAATAATTGGTTTTGATACATTCACTGGCTTTCCCAGTAGTTCTGATATCGATAAAAAAAATCAAAAAGATAAAAAAAAGTATAGAAAAAATTATCTTGGAAATGTTAATTTAAAGAATATAGAAAGTAGCATAAAATTATTTAATAAACATAGACCAAATGGACATATTACAAAAATTAATTTAGTTAAAGGAGATGCAACAAAAACTATACCTAAATTTATTGATGAAAATAGCCATACATTAATTTCTTTGTTGTATTTGGATTTTGATTTATATGAACCTACAAAAACAGCTCTTAAATATTTTTTACCAAGAATGTCTAAGGGTTCAATTATTGCATTTGATCAACTAAATCAAAAAAGATGGAAAGGTGAGACAGTTGCGTTATTAAAAAATATGAGTTTGAATAAATATAAATTAAAACAATTTAGTTTTGAACCAAATATTTCTTATATAGAATTATAAAAAATTTAAATTTAAATATTTAAACTATTTCACTAATTTTTTTATTTTTTCAAAAGTTTTCTCTGCTAGTATTTTCTGTGCATCAAATGTCATTGCTCCGATATGCGGTGTCACAATTATATTTTTAAGCTTGAATAATTTGTTTTGTTTTTTTTCATGCAGAAACACATCGGTAGCAGCTGCAAATATTTTGTTTTTGTTAAGTAACGTGTACAATACATCCTCATTTATTACACCACCTCTTGATATATTAATTAAAATTGAATGAGATTTTAGATATTTTGAATTTTTATTATTTAATAAATTTTTTGTTTTATTATTTAGTGGAACACTAAATATTATAAAATCTGATTTTTTCAATATTGTATTTAAAGGTACAATTTTTACTTTTACAGGCCTTTTTTTACCTACATTTTTTACATTAGCTAAGACATTCATTGAAAACGCTTTAGCAATTTTTGCTATTCTACTCCCTATTGCACCCAAACCAATAATACCGATGGTTTTATTTTTTAATTCATAACCATAGAGTTTTGGTTTATTCCAAAGATTGTTTTTTAATTCTATATTAGCTTTCACAATATTACGTGAAGCAGATATCAAAAGTCCAAAACTAAATTCAGCTACCGATTGTGAATTTAAATTTGGTAAATTAAATACTTTAATATTTCTTTTTTTTGCTTCTTTAATATCAATATTATCTAAACCTGATCCAGCTCTAATTATAAATTTTAAATTATTTGATTTTGAAATGATATCTTTACCCAATTGAACTCCACTTCTTAATACAACGACAGTAGCTTTTGCGATTTCTTTCATCAATTTTTTTTTAGAAATTTTGGGCAAATACTTAACATCAAATTTATTTTTTTTTAAATTTGAAATAAGATCTAAATGAACTGGACTTATTATTAAAACTTTTTTTTTAAAATATTCCATATTTTGTCAAAGCCGTATCTTCTTCAAAACCAAACATTATGTTCATATTTTGAATTGCCGAACCAGCTGCTCCTTTGACCAAATTATCAGATGTGCTTATTATTTTGATTACCCCAATACTTTTGTCATAGTCTATGCCTATTAAACAATTATTTGTGCCAATTACATTTGTTATTGATGGATATAAGTCATAATCTTTTTCATTTTTTTTTAGTGTTCGTTTGGTATCTAATATTTGAATGAATTGAAAATTATTATTTTTTTTATTATAAAAGTCTTTATAAATTTTAATAATTTTATCTCGATTAATTTTTTTTATTAAATTACTTTTTACATTTAAACTTATTCTCATATGAATACCTCTTCTAAAATTTCCATGAGAAGTATTTAAATCAATAAGACAATTCTTTTTTGATATTGCTTTTAACTTTTCCTCAATCTCAGGACCATGTCTGTGTCCTTCAGCATTATAAGTAAGCATATTTTCTGTGGTATTTGCATGTGAAACTTGAATTTTAGGATTGTTACCTGCACCAGTAGTTCCATTAATCGCATTTATATTGATTGGCAGATTAAGATGAATAATATTTTTTTTTAAGATTGGTATAAGTGATAAAATTGCAGCTATTGCATAACATCCGGGGTTTGCCACTAAGTCGGCACTCAAAATTTTATTTCTATTAAATTCACTTAAACCATATGTGATTTTTTTCTTTGATAATATATTATTTTTTTTTTGTAATTGCCCGTAAGCTTTTTTAAAATAAGTTATATTTTCAAATCTAAATGCACTGCTTAAGTCAATTATTTTAATATTTTTTTTTAAAATTTTTATAGCTAAATTGTATGAATCTTCTGATTTAGTGCATAAAAAAACACAGTCTAAACTTTTTAATTTATTAGGTAATTCATTTAACGTAGAATACTTTAAATTTGAATAAGCTAAATTAGGGTGGGATCTGTTAAAATTTTTTCTTTCTCTAGAAATTGGAATTATTTTTGCTACATACTTATGTTCCAGCAAAAGTCTACATAATTCACTTCCTGTAAATCCACTTGCCCCTATAATTCCAACACTGATCTTTTTTACGTTCATTCTATATAGAATTTTGATAAATTTTTTTTATTAATGAATTATTAATTTTATTTATTGGATCATTTTCTAAATTTCCAGAAATATTTTTAATAAATATCTCAATATGATTATTATCTATACCATAATCTTTGAGCCTATTATTTACTTTTATTTTATTCATAAAATTAAGTATAAATTCATATTTAGCACTTTGTATATTTAATTTTTTTTTCAACAAATTAATTTTTTTTGCACTAAATTTATATTCCTCTTTTAGCCACGATGGATAAACACACGCTAATCCTCTTGCATGAGGATGTGATACTTCTTTAACAGAACCCATGGCTTGTTGTAAACGGTGGGGCAGACATGTGCTGGCATTTGCAACATTAATGCCACCTATTAAAGCTGCATAACAAATTTTTTCTTTTATTAGAAGGTCTTTTTTTTTTAAAGATTGAGGTAGATATTTGATGATTAAAGAAATGCCTTCCTCAGAAAGTTTTTCAGTAATAGGATTAGATTTTTTTGCCAAATATGACTCAAATAAATGAGTAAATGCATCAAATCCTGTTTCAGCAACTAATTCAGAAGGCATAGTTAAACTAAAAATAGGATCAATAATTGCAATTTTAGGAAATAAACTATTGCCTCTTATACCAGATTTAAAATTTTTTTTTATATCTGTGATTATAGATCCTTTTGATACTTCAGAACCTGTGCCTGAGGTAGTAGGTATTGCTACTATTGGTAAATGTTCATTTGAGACATTTATTGTTTTGCCAATTATATCCTCTACTTTAGAGTAAGTTGTGCCTACAGCTATTGCCTTTGCAGCATCTATTGCGCTTCCCCCGCCAAGACCAATTATAAAATCATTTTTATTTTTTTTAACGATTGTAATAGCATCATTAATTTCATTTGATTTAGCATCAGGTGAAATATTTTCATAAATAAAGAATTTTTTTTTTGCTTTTTTAAAATTACTACTAATTTTCTCGATAAATTTATTTTTCCTCATGGAATTTCGACCACACACAATCATTGGGTTTGAACCAATATTTTTTGTTATTTCAGAGGTTTTTTCAAAGTATCCTTGACCAAAATATATGTTAGTTGGAGAGTTAAAATTAAATAACATTAAATTCTTTCTGATTCTTATACATAGTGTCAATAAGTGGCAAGGATTTATTAGATAAATAGTATAACGCAGATCCTCCTCCAGAAGATTTATTGCCTTGAAAGTTTAAATCTGAAACAGTATCGCCACCTAGTAAAAGTGATCTTTTTTTATTTTTTTCAAGATATCTAATAATTTCAATTGTAGGATATTTAATATTGTTCTTCATTAAAGATGGAGTTCCAGCTAATAGAATATGACTTTTATTTTTAACACAGATTTTAAGTTTTTCTTTCATATTATTGCTTAAAAAAAACCCTACTATATTGTCTTGATTATTTAAATTATTTATAGCAATTTTTTTTATTTCTTTAAAATTTGTACCTTTGCTAACAAAAACAAATTTTGGAAGTAATATTTTTTTTTTATATTTTTTATAAATAGAACTTATTATTCTAATTTCTTTAATTCCATGATATTTAGATTTTCCGATATTTATTTTAAGAGACTTTAAGATAGAATTCAAAACCACTCCTGATGGAATTATATAACTGTAAATTTTACAAAAATTCTTTAATCCTAAAGTAATTTTTTCTTTTTTTTCCCCGCCTAATATACAAATTGAATTTTTTTTTGGATTTAACCATGGTTTTATCTTTTTTATTTCTTTAAAAATACCATTGGCCAAATAAGCTGGTTTGAAATTAAGCAATGAATTATTAGATGCATTAAGTCTATGAGCTTTGGAAAAACCACCAATTATAATATAATCAGCCAGGTCAGAAAATTTTTTTCCAAGTTTTAATGAGTTTTTTTCTTCATTTTTATAAAATCTAACATTTGGTAAAAGAAGAATTTCTCCATATTTAATTTTTTTTGATAAATCCTTTGAAAAATTAATTTTTTTATTTCTTATATATATAATTTTTGTACGAAGTTTTTTTTGAAGATATCTTTTTAAAAAATCAAAATGAACAGTATTTTTCATTATGTAACTTCCTTGGTGAGATATTAATATGATCTTCACCTTTTTTTTTACTAACATTTTTAAATCACCTAATTCTTCGTGTATTCTTTCTTTACCATTTAATTTTTTGTCAGTATTAAAACCTGCTGAATACAGATAAGTTTTTTTTTGAACAATATTTTTATTAGAAATTATCTTAATCTTATTAATCATAAATATTTTTTGTAATTTAATCTAATTATTTTTTTATAATCATCTTCAGTATCTATTTCTTCTATTCTTTCTGTTGCTTGGTGTACTTTAAAAATTTCTCTCTCAATTAACTTTTTATAAGCCTCTTCATAATATTTTTTTTTAGTCAAATTTTCTTTTGAAATTATACTTAAAAAATCATTAAACGATTTATTAGACATTTTAACTATTCCTGAAGCTGGCGACATAGAGATCTTTTTGTTAATTTTTTTTTTTATATAAACTTTTTTAACATCCTTATTTTTTTTATAGACAAAGATTATATCATCTTTTGTTATATCTGCTTTTTTATTAGTTAAAAATAAATTTTTATGTTTGATATTTAAAAATTTTACTAATGTTTTTTTTTGAAATAATAAATCTGAGTTTAAAATTATTACATCTTCATTAATTTTTTTTTTAATAAGATAAGCTGAATAAATATTACCCCGAGATTTATAGAATTTATTTTTTATAAAATTAAAGGTACATTTATTCTTAAAATTTTTAATTAAATAGCTTTGCAGTAATTTACTTTTATATCCAACAACAATATTTATTTTAGTTACTCTACAGCTGATTAATTTTTTAATCATTAAATAAATGATTGTTTTATTACCAATTTGTAACAATGATTTTGGTTTTAGATTTAGAGGTCTTGACAATCTTGATCCATAACCTGCGGCATAAATAATTCCTTGCATAAATTTAGATTTATATCGTTTTTTTTAGAAATGACATTTCTGTAGCTTTATTGTTATAAAAAAATTGATTAAATTTTAAATTTTAATATGATTTAAGCTACATGTTTTTTCATCAAAATCAAACTTCAGAAATTAAAAAATTTTATTATAAAAATGGATTTGCAGTAATTAAAGATATTTTTCCAAAAGAAGACATTCACAAGGTAAAAAAAAAAGTACTTTCAAAATTAAATAAAAAAAATAAGGATTACTATTTTGAAAAATTTGGAAAAAAAAACTTATTAAGAAGAATTGAGAGGGTTACCAATTATTTTTCTGATATACAAAATATAGCATATTCTAAGAAAATTTTTAAAATTCTTAATGTAAGTTATAAAAATAATGTTTTATTTAAAGATAAATTAAATTTCAAATTTCCAAATGGTGCTGGTTTTTTACCACATATAGATGGTCATTTTTTTTGGAGCAAAAAAGATGAAAAAAAAATCCAAAAAGGATGGAAGGTATATTCTAATAAATTTACTAATATTGCTATACATCTAGATAAAGCTACAAAAAAAAATGGATGTTTGTTTATAGCAAACAAGAATGACACAAAAAAAATAGGAAAAAATTGGGGTCAAATAACAAATAAACTTGCTTTTAATACTCCTAATATTTCAAAAAAAGATTTTAATAAATTTAAATTTCATCCTATGGAAGTAGATATTGGAGATGTAGTGATCTTTGACTGGAAATGTGCGCATTACTCAACAAAAAATAAATCAAAAAATTCCAGAATGATATTGTATTTTACGTATTGTCAAAATAAATCAAAAAAAATTAGAAATAAATATTATTTAGACAAGAAAAATAGTCAAACAGATGAAAAATTCAAAGGCTGTATTTACACTAAAAATTAGATTAGTGTATTTACAAAGCTGAAACCCTCAAAAAAATAATATTTTTTTGTTTATAAAAGATCGATTATCAATATGAATAGATGATAATTTAATACTAACTTACAGTTGTTTTTTTATAATTAAGTATGAGATATCCAGTACTTTTACCAAATATATTTAATTATCCATTCACTTATGAGAGTGATGATAAACTTAAAGTGGGTGATTATGTGATCGTTCCTTTTGGAAAATCAAAAATTACTGGTGTTGTTTGGGATGAATTTGAAAAAAATAATAAAAAAAAGTTTAAAATTAAAAGAATTAAACAAAAGTTAAAAATTTCTGCTTTAAAGAAAGACACAATTAAATTTTTAAATTGGTTTTCTCAATACAACTTAATTCCAAAAGGAATGGCATTAAAGCTATTATTGTTAAGTAGCAATGCAATTGAAAAATTTCCAGATGAAAAATTTAAAGATTTTAAAGTCGAATTTAAAGATCATCTATTTGAGTTTTCTTTAGAACAAAAAAAATCTTTAAAATTGATGAACAGGTTTAAAGATAAGTTTAGAGTACATGTTTTACAGGGTATTACTGGTTCTGGTAAAACAATTGTATATTTTGAAGCTTTAAAAAATTTAATTAGAAATGGTCTTCAGGGTTTAATTTTATTACCTGAAATTGGATTAACAAGTCAATTTGAGCAAAAGTTTTTTGAATTTTTTGGTTTTAAAGCTGCAGTTTGGCACTCAGGAATAACTAAAAAAAAAAAAGAAATTATATGGAGTGGTGTTAATGAGGGAAAAATTAAAGTTATAATTGGTGCAAGATCTTCACTTTTTTTACCATTCAAGAAATTAGGTTTAATTATTGTTGATGAAGAGCACGATCAATCTTACAAACAAGATGAGGGAATTATTTATAATGCAAGAGATATGGCAATTGTAAGAGCTTCATTTGAAAATATTCCAATAAATTTAATTACAGCAGTTCCGTCAATTGAAACTTACGAAAATATAAAGAAGGGAAAATATTCGATATCAAAACTTAATAAAAGATATCAAGATGCTGCATTACCAAATTATGAAATAATCAATCTTAATGAGGCTAAGCTTAAAAAACAAACTTGGTTATCAAAAGAGATTATAAAAAAAGCTCATTATCATTTAGAAAAAAAAGATCAGGTTTTATTTTTTTTGAATAGAAGAGGTTTCTCCCCACATGCATTATGTAATAAATGTTTTAATTCTTATCATTGTCCTAATTGTTCTATAAATTTAGTTTATCATAAAAAAAAAAATATTCTTCTATGTCACTATTGTGGTTTTAAATCCTCATTAAATAGAGATTGTTCAAAAGATGGAAAATGTGATTTTATTTTTAGCGGTCCTGGGGTAGAGAGAATTTTTGAGGAAGTTAAAAAAAATTTTCCAAATAAAAGTATTGAAATTTTTTCAAGTGATACAATGAATAAAAAAAATTCTTCAGATAAATTAAATAAAATTGTTAATAATGAAGTTGAAATATTAGTAGGAACACAACTCATCTCTAAGGGTTTTCATTTCCCAAATTTGAATTGTATAATTGTTGTTGATATTGATTTATCAACACAGGGCCATGACCTAAGAGCAGCTGAAAAAAGCCTACAATTATACCATCAGTTATCAGGAAGAGCTGGTAGAACTGGTAAGCCTGCGACCGTATACTTTCAAACTTACAGTAAAAATACAAAAATGATAACTGAGATTACAAATAGTAATCCTGATATTTTTTTAGATAGAGAATTAGAAATTAGAAAAAAAAATAAACTTCCACCTTACGAAAGATTTATTTCATTAATATTAAGTGGAGAAAATGAGCAAAAATTAGAAAAAGATGCCTTTTATTTTAAAACTTTTTTAGAAGATAAACTAAGAGCAAAGGTTTTGGGCCCAGTTAATGCTCCAATATTTCGGTTGAAAAGAAAGTTTAGGGTTAGATTGTTAATAAGAGGCACTAAATCTTTAAAATTACAACATTCTGTAAGCGAACTAATATCAAAATATAAGTTTTCTTCAGGAATAAAACTAACGGTTGATGTTGACCCTATAAACTTCAATTAAAATGAAAAAAAGACCTTTTTATACCATAGTGTTACTTGAAGAGATAAAATCTATGTGCTAATTAATGCGAGTTTTAATCGATTAATCAACACTAACCGAGAGATAAAATTGAGTAAAAATAGAGGATTTTCAAACACTTCTGCACAAAGATACTCTTTAGCTTTGTATGAACTTTCTAGTGAAGCTAATTCTTTAAAAAACGTTGAACTACATTCTTTTGCTATGATAAATCTTATTGGTTCAAGTAAAGACTTCAGTAATTTAATAAAAGATCCAACAGAAAATCAAGAAAAGTTAATTTTAGTAATTAATATGATTTCAGAAAAATTTCAAATAGATGATTTGTTAAAGAATTTTATGGTATTTTTAATTAAAAAAAGAAGATTTTTTTATTTAGAAAAAATTTTAAAACGTTTTATAGATATATGTTCAGAAAAAAGAGGAGAAATTAAAGCTGAAATAAAATCAGCCAAAGAACTATCAAATGAAGAAATAAAAAAGATAACTGAAGATCTTGCTCAAAACTTCAGTTCTAAAATGAAATTAAACTATAAACATGATAAAAGTTTAATTGGGGGATTAATCGTTAAAATTGGTAGCACCATGGTTGATACTTCCATAAAAAATAAATTACAACAAATTGAAAATAGAATGATAGAGGCATAATATGGAAATAAATCCTTCAGAAGTTACAAAAATATTAAAAGATCAAATTAAAAATTTTGGCGATAAAGCAGAAATTTCTGAAGTTGGTCAAGTGTTGTCGGTAGGTGATGGTATCGCAAGAATTTACGGATTAGATAATGTCCAAGCTGGAGAGATGGTTGAATTCACTGATGGCTCTAAGGGTATGGCATTAAATCTTGAAAGTGAAAATGTTGGTGTTGTAATTTTTGGTGATGACAGAAATATTAAAGAGGGTGATGTAGTTAAAAGAACAGGAAACATTGTTGATACCCCAGTAGGAAAAGAATTGCTAGGCAGGGTAGTAGATGGACTTGGTAACCCCATAGATGGAAAAGGTGCATTTGATAAAGGAATTAAAAAAAGTAGAGTAGAAGTTAAAGCTCCTGGTATAATACCAAGACAATCAGTAAGTGAACCAATGCAAACTGGTCTAAAGTCAATTGATAGTTTAGTTCCAATTGGAAGAGGTCAACGTGAATTAATTATTGGTGACAGGCAGACTGGTAAAACAGCAGTTGCAATTGATGCGATCATAAACCAGAAAAAAATAAATGAGTCTGGTGATGAAAAACAAAAGCTTTATTGCATTTATGTTGCTATTGGTCAAAAAAGATCAACTGTAAGACAGATTCAAAAAACTTTGGAAGAAGCTGGAGCAATGGAGTACACAACAATCGTTGCTGCAACAGCATCTGACTCTGCGCCACTGCAGTTTTTAGCGCCTTACACAGGATGTACAATGGGTGAATATTTTAGAGATAACGGAATGCATGGATTAATTATTTATGACGATTTATCTAAACAAGCTGTTGCTTATAGACAAATGTCTTTATTGTTAAGAAGACCTCCAGGACGTGAAGCTTACCCTGGGGATGTATTTTATTTACATAGTAGACTATTAGAAAGAGCTGCGAAATTAAGTGACGAACATGGTGGAGGTTCTTTAACAGCGCTTCCGATTATTGAAACACAAGGTGGTGACGTATCAGCGTTTATTCCTACTAACGTAATTTCAATTACAGATGGTCAGATTTTCCTAGAAACTGAACTTTTTAACCAAGGTATCAGACCAGCTATTAACGTAGGTTTATCTGTTTCTAGAGTTGGTTCTTCCGCACAGACAAAGGCGATGAAAAAAGTTTCAGGTTCTATGAAATTGGAATTAGCGCAGTATAGAGAGATGGCTGCTTTTGCCCAATTTGGTTCTGATTTAGACGCATCAACACAGCAACTTTTAAATAGAGGTTCTAAATTAACTGAACTTCTTAAACAAAAACAATATTCACCAATGACAGTAGCAGAACAAGTTATTTCTGTCTTCTGTGGAGTAAAGGGATATTTGGATGATATTGAATTAAAAGATATTGCCGAGTTTGAAAATAAAATTATTGGAAAATGTAAGTCAGATAAATCTGAAATAATTGATTCAATTCAAAGCACAGGTAAACTTGAAGAAGATAAAGAAAAATTGCTAATTGAAGTAATTACTCAGTTAAAGGAAAACTTAAAATCTTAATTTATTATGGCAAGTTTAGACGATCTTAAAAAAAGAATAGCTAGTGTAAAGTCTACACAGAAAATTACAAAAGCTATGAAGATGGTAGCGGCAGCAAAACTTAGAAGAGCCCAAGAAAGTGCTGAGAAAGGAAGACCTTATTCAAAAAAAATGAATAATATAATTCTAAATCTTTCTAGTGGTATTTCTGACAAAGAAAATGCCCCAAAATTATTATCTGGATCAGGCAATGATAAAGTGCACCTTTGTGTTGTGATGACTTCAGATAGAGGTCTGTGTGGTGGTTTCAATTCAAATATAATTAAAAAAGCCAGGAGCTATTTTGCAAAACTTGCAGAAGATGGAAAAGATTTAAAGATTATTACTGTTGGCTCTAAAGGTAACGACCAACTTAAAAGAGCTTATGGTGATAAGATAATTGCAAATATTTCATTTAAAGAGTCTAAACATGCTAATTATTTTGATGCTGAAAAAGTTGGCAAAATAGTTATAGAAAAATTTGGAGCTGAAGAATTTGATGTTTGTACTATCTTTTATAATCAATTCAAAAATGTAATTACGCAAATTCCTCAAGCACAACAAATAATTCCTTTAAATGTTGAAAATTTGGAGGAGGAAAAATCTGGGGATAGTTATGAGTTTGAACCAGATGAGGATGAAATTTTAAGCAATTTATTGCCAAAAAATATTTCAACACAAATTTTTAAAGCGATGTTAGAGAATTCAGCTAGTGAACAGGGCTCAAGAATGAGTGCAATGGACAATGCAACCCGAAACGCAGGTGAAATGGTTGACAAGCTTACTATTGAGTATAATAGAAGTCGTCAGGCAGCAATTACTAAAGAATTAATAGAAATCATATCAGGAGCAGAGAGTTTATAATTATGAGCAAAGGAACAATTACACAAGTTATTGGAGCAGTAGTGGATGTTAAATTTGTTGGAGATCTTCCAGAAATTTTAACGGCCTTAGAATGTAAAAATGGAGACAATAGACTAGTTTTAGAGGTTGCACAGCATTTAGGAGAATCTACAGTTAGAACCATTGCAATGGATGCCACTGAAGGATTAAAAAGAGGTGATGAAGTTGTAAATACCAAAGCACCTATCCAAGTTCCAGTAGGTCCAGAAACATTAGGAAGAATTATAAATGTGATTGGAGAGCCTATTGATGAAAGAGGTGAGGTTAAAACTAAAGAAAGTTGGCCTATTCACAGAGCTGCACCAGAATTTAATGAACAATCTACTGAAACAGAAATTTTGGTTACAGGTATTAAAGTAATTGATTTGTTAGCTCCATATGCAAAAGGTGGAAAAATTGGTCTATTTGGTGGGGCGGGAGTTGGAAAAACAGTTTTGATTATGGAATTAATTAACAACGTTGCAAAAGCACATGGTGGCTTTTCAGTTTTCGCTGGTGTTGGAGAAAGAACTAGAGAAGGAAATGATTTATACCATGAGATGATAGACTCGGGTGTAATTAAAAAGGATGGAACAGGATCTAAAGCTGCACTAGTTTACGGACAAATGAATGAACCTCCAGGAGCAAGAGCTAGAGTTGCACTTACTGGATTGACAGTAGCTGAATATTTTAGAGATCAAGAAGGTCAAGATGTATTGTTCTTTGTAGATAATATCTTTAGATTTACACAAGCTGGTTCAGAGGTATCTGCGTTACTTGGAAGAATTCCATCGGCTGTTGGATATCAACCTACATTGGCCACTGATATGGGTAATTTGCAAGAGAGAATTACCACAACTAATAAAGGTTCAATTACTTCAGTACAGGCAATTTATGTTCCTGCAGATGACTTAACAGACCCTGCGCCAGCAACATCATTTGCACACCTTGATGCAACAACAGTATTATCAAGACAAATTGCTGAGATTGGTATTTATCCAGCTGTAGACCCACTAGACTCAACATCAAGAATTCTTGATCCTAGAATAGTTGGTGATGAACATTATAGAGTTGCAAGGGAAGTGCAAAAAGTTCTTCAAACTTACAAGTCCTTACAAGATATTATAGCAATTTTAGGTATGGATGAATTATCAGAGGAAGATAAATTAGTTGTCGCAAGAGCAAGAAAGATCCAAAGATTTTTATCACAACCTTTCTTTGTTGCTGAGGTATTTACAGGATCACCTGGAAAATTAGTTGACTTAGAATCAACAATAAAAGGTTTTGCTGCTATTTGTGCAGGTGAATACGATCATTTACCTGAAGCAGCTTTTTATATGGTTGGTACTATTGAAGAAGCCATAGAAAAAGCAGATAAAATGGCAAAAGATGCAGCTGCTTAATGAGTGAAGAATTTAAAGTAGAAATAGTTAATCCTGAAAAATCTTTTTTATCAAAAGAAGATGTTACAGAAGTCATCGTTCCAGCATTCGAAGGAGAGATGGGTATATTAAAAGATCATATTTCAATTATATCTTTTTTAAAGCCAGGAATTATAACAATTAATTCAAAATCAGGAGAAGAAAAGTTCTTCGTTGAGGATGGAATTGTTGAGTTTAAAGATAATAATTTATCAGTTTTGACTAGCTCTATTTTTAACTTAAAAGACGTAGATAGGAATAAAATAAAAGATTTGATAAAAACTGCAGAAGACGAAGCTAATAAAGCTGAAATAAATGACCAGGCAAGATTTTTAGTAAATCAAAAAATTGATGTTTTAAGATCTATCAATTAATATTTTTTCGACTTTTTCTCTAACTTCCTTGTAAACATGGAGCTTAAAATCTACTACTAATTCAGTAATTTTTTTTAAATCTACCCATTTCCATTCTAAAAATTCTGGTTTTTTAGTATGAATATTAATTTCAATATCTTTACCTAGATATCTCATTAAAAACCATTTTTGTTTTTGTCCTTTATATTTTCCTTTCCAAATAATGCCTAGTAATCTATCTGGAAGATTATAAGTGATAAAATCTTCAAGCTCACTGATAAGTTCTACATTTTTAATACTAGTTTCTTCTTCTAATTCGCGGTAAGCAGCAGTCAAAAAATCTTCCCCATCATCAACCCCACCTTGTGGCATCTGCCAAAAATTTTTAGGATTATCAATTCTTTTAGCAACAAAAACTTTATTTTCTTTATTTATTACAACAATTCCAACACCACTTCGCAGTGGTAAATTTTTAAACTTTTCTTTCATACTAACCTTTTAAAAGTTTAATAGCGTAATTTAGCTGATTATCAGTTTTAGATTTTATCTTAAATTCTTTACCCTCTTCAATTATCTCAATATCAGGGCTTACACCTACTTCTGAAATTGATTTTCCTGAAGGTAAGTAGTATTTTGCTACAGTTAATCTGATAGCTCCTTTATTTTTTAATGGAATTATTGACTGAACTGAACCTTTTCCAAAACTATTTTCACCTAAAACAATTGCTCTTTTATGATCTTTAAGTGCTCCAGCTACTATTTCAGATGCAGAAGCTGATCCGTAGTTGATTAAAACTATTAATGTTTTCCCTTCTGTTAAATCACCTTTTTTTGCAAACCATTTTCTATTTTCTGAAGGCTTTCTACTTTTTGTAGATACAATTTCACCATTATCTAAAAAAAAATCTGAGATCCTTATTGCTTGTGATAGCAAGCCCCCAGGATTATTTCTTAAATCCAAGATATAGGAATTAATCTTTTGCTCTGTTTCTAATTCTTTTATTTTATCTTCTATTTGATCACTACTATTCTCGTTAAATGAAGTCAGTCTTATATAGCCAATATCATTTTCAAGCAAATCAGCTTTTACAGATTGAATTTTTATGATCTCTCTAGTGATATTAAATGTAATAGCCTTTTTTTCGCCTCTACGTCTTATCGTCAATTCAATACCAGAGCCTACTGGACCACGCATCAAATCTACCGCCTCGCTTAAAGTTTTACCCTGGACTTGTTTATCTTGAATTTTAACGATGTAGTCTCCAGCTTTAATGCCTGCTCTTGATGCCGGAGTATCATCAATTGGAGAAATCACTTTAACCACTCCTGACTCCATAGTAACTTCGATTCCCAATCCACCGAATTCACCACTAGTCTCAGTTCGCATCTCTTTAAATATCTCAGGAGACATATAAGCTGAATAGGGATCAAGCGATTGAAGAAGACCATTTATTGCAGAGTCCATACTTTCTGATTGATTAATTTCATCAACATATTCTTCGTTAATTTTTTCTAAGACTTCTCCGAATAAATCAATTTTTTTATAAATGTCAATTTCACTTGAAATAGAAAAATTTGTAAAAAATAAACTATTTAAAAAAAAAAATAAAATTATGAAATATTTCATATCATTACTTTTTCTTTTGGTATCAATTCTGACCAAATTTTTTCTAGTTCATAAAACTTTCTTTTTTCAGGATGAAAAATATGGACAATCAGATCTATTCCATCTACCAATTTCCATTCATTACTCTCTTTTCCTTCAATCTTAGAATTTTTTAATCCATTAACTTTAAATTTTTCCAAGACCTGCTCCGATAAAGATTGAATATGTCGTGAAGATGTTCCACTTGCTATAATCATGTAATCAGCCATTGAGCTTTTATCTTTTAAATCTATACTCACAATGTCGTGAGCTTTATTTATATCAAGAGTTTTTATTATAATATTTTTTAGATCTAAGTTTTTATCCATTAATTATAATTAAGATTATCAAATTTTTCTTAATTGAGAAGATGAAATGTTGACTTTGTTAAACTCAACAAAAGTAACAGTTTTTGTGCCAGAATTTTTATATGTTTTTGATTTAAGGGAACTTTTTTTATAGCCATGTCGATCAAAGACAATGAGTTTTGACTTTTTTAGAATATTCTTCCATTTATGCCACTTATGAAATTTAATAAGATTATCAGCTCCTATCAAAAAAAATAATTCATATTTTTGAGTTTTATAGAGATAATCAATTAAATCAGTAGATTTGTTTGAATTTATCAAATCTTCAAAATACTTAACTTTTATAAATTTATTATTTCTAATAATTCTTTTGCAATTGTTAATTCTTTCTTTGAGATTTTTTGAGGTTTTTTTTTTAAAAGGATTTTGACTCGTAATTGCCCAGATAATTAATTTTAAATCAAATTTGTTGTGAGCTTCTTTTGAAATAGCTAAATGACCTTTATGAGCAGGATCAAAAGTTCCACCTAAGATTCCAATTTTTACTTTTTTTTTTTTCAATCTATTTTCTAATTTTACCGTTACTTGAAACTTGATATTTATATGAAACAAGTTGATTTAATCCAACTGGTCCTCTAGGTGGAAGTGTGTTAGTTGAAATTCCAACTTCTCCTCCAAACCCAAATTCGCCACCATCTGCAAATTGCGTTGAGGTATTATGCATTGCTATTGAGCTTTTGACTTCTTTCAAAAATTTTTTAGCTGATTTGAAATTTTTGGTAATAATAGCATCTGTATGCATAGTCCCATATTTATTAACATGATTAATAGCTTCATTTATATTTTTTACAGATTTTACTGATACTATTGGACCCAGATATTCTTTAGACCAATCATTTTTTTTAGCGATCTTAATTTTACCTTTATAAAATTTTTTGATTTTTTTATCCCCAATTATTTTACAGCCATTTTTTTCTAAATTAAATAGAACTGGATTGCAAAATTTATTTATAATTTTTTGATGAATTAAAATTGTCTCTGTGGCACCACATATGGCAGTATTTCTTAGTTTTGCATTTAACGTTATTTTTTTTGTCATTAATAAATCAGCTTTTTCATCAATGTAAGTATGACATATACCTTCTAGATGACCTATTACTGGTATTTTTGATAATTGTTGAACTTTTTTGACTAAACCCTTGCCACCTCTTGGAATAACCACATCAATATAATTAATCATTTTAGTTAATAAAAAATCCACAATTTTTCGATCTGTAGTTTCAATAAATTGAACATAATCATTATTAACGTTATTTTTTTGAAGAGCTTTTTTGAATAAATTAGCTAAAATTTTATTTGAAAAGTAAGCCTCTGTACCACCTTTTAAAATAACTGGATTACCAGATTTAAAGCACAAAGCAGCTACATCAGCAGTAACATTTGGCCGACTTTCATAAATTACAGCAATTATTCCAATTGGAATTGTTTTTTTTTCAATTTTTAAACCGTTAGGTCTTTTCCATTTTTTTAGAATTTTATCTACAGGATCTTTAAAATTGATAATTGTTTTTATTGAATTTATTATCAGTAAAAGTTTTTTTTTATCCAACAAAAGTCTTTTGATAAAATTTTCTTTTAATTTATTTTTTCTAGCTTTTTTTAAATCTTTTTGATTTTCTGCAATAATTTTTTTTTGATTTTTTAAAATTAAATAAATATAGTCTTTTAAAACTTTATTTTTTTTTTTGGAATTAATATCGTAAAGTGATGCTTTTTTAGCATTTTTACCTAAATTAAATAAATATTTTTTCATTATATCTCTACCATATCATCTTTATGAACTACTTCAGATTTTGCAATATAGCCTAAAATCTTTTCAATTTCTTGAGAATGATAACCTTGTATTTTTCTTATTTCATCCGATGAAAAAGAACATAATCCTCTTGCACACTCATTTTTGGATTTATCTAATATTCTTATGTGATCACCTTTTTTAAAATTACCATTAACTTTTTTAATACCAGTGGCTAACAAGCTTTTACCATTTCCCAAAGCTTTTTTTGCACCATCATCTATGATTAGTTCCCCTTTAGGAGAAACTGAACCTATAATCCATTTTTTCCGAGCATCCAATTTTGAAACTTTGGATATAAATATTGTATACTCATTTTTCTTTAAAATTCTATCAATAGGATTTAAGTATAATCCATTAGAAATAATCATATCACATCCAGATAATTGACATATTTTAGCAGCTTCTACTTTTGTATTCATGCCACCACTTCCGAATTCATTCCTACCTTTAAAGTTCATACCTTTTAGTTCTTTATTAAGATTTTCAACTTTTTTTATCAATTTTGCATCATTAAATATTTTGGGATTTTTTGAATAAAGACCATTCACATCTGACAAAAGAACTAAAGTATCAGCATTGGTTATTTGAGCAACCCGTGATGCAAGTCTATCATTATCACCATATTTAATTTCAGAAGTTGCAATAGTATCGTTTTCATTAACTATTGGAATAAAGTCTAAATTAAATAAGTTTTCAAAAGTTCTTTTAGCATTAAGAGACCTTCTTCTCTCTTCAGTATCTTCTAGAGTAAGTAAAATTTGAGATATATTTAATTTATGCTTTGAAAAAATATTTGAAAATAAATTCATTAATTCTATTTGCCCAATTGAGGCTATAGCTTGGCTTTGGTCTAACTTAAGATTTTTTTTATCATAATTCATTTTGATACAACCAAGCGCGATTGCACCAGAACTTACAATTACAATTTTCTTGTTTTTGTTCTTTAATTTTCTGATATCTTTAGCAAAACTAGCAAGCCACTTTTTCCTAATTTTTTTATTTTCATCTACCAGTAAAGAAGAGCCTATCTTAATAACAATTATTTTAGAATTTTTAAGAGACATAAGAGATTAGTTTTGCTTTAATTTTTGATACTGAATTTTTGTCCAGAGTAGAAAGTAATAAAATTTCTCCATTAATTTTTCTTGAAAAATCACTAGCAATTTCTTCTGCAAATTTTTCTTCGACCAAATCAACTTT
>JACWDG010000039.1 GCA_014654245.1 Pelagibacterales bacterium SAG-MED09 | reverse complement strand
TATCTTTCCTCTTTCTATCTATAATTCTTTTAAGTCTATGGAAGACAATCTAGATAAGTATCTAGATCCCATTGAGTTGTTGCTCCTAAAAATTTTTCCCATTCATCATTTTTATACCAATGGAATATTTTATACATTTCATCTGGCATGGCAGATTGTATTACTTTATCTTCAGCTAAACAATTTAATGCTTCACCTAAACTTAAAGGTAATTTTTTTACATCTTTACCAGCTTTTTGTGCTTCATAGATGTTTCTTGATTCTGGTTTACCAGGATCGATATTGTTTGTTAAACCATCATCAAAAGCTTTTAATAATGCTGAACCCATCAAATAAGGATTATGCATAGAATCTACCGATCTATACTCAAATCTCCCTGGCGCAGACACTCTCAATCCGCAAGTTCTATTCTGATATCCCCAATCTGCATATACTGGCGCCCAAAAACCTTGATCCCATAATCTTCTGTATGAGTTTACTGTAGAGGAACCAATAGCTGTTAATGCTGGAAGATGTTTCATAACACCACCAATTGATTTTAGTCCTACTTTACCTGGTAACTGTACATCTTTGGTATCAGGCATAAAAGTATTTGTGCCACCTTCGACATAACTAAATACTTCATCCATTCCAGGAATAGATTTATGACCTAATTTATTTAATTTATCTTTTCCACCTGTCCATAAAGACATATTTGTGTGACATCCACTTGCAGAAACTCCCATAAATGGTTTTGTCATAAAACAAGCAATTAAATTAAATTCTCTAGCTACTTGAGCGCAGATTTGCCTATAAGTTGAAAGTCTGTCTGCATTTCTTAAAACATCATCATACATCCAGTTTAATTCTAATTGTCCCGGTGCATCTTCATGATCACCTTGAATCATATCAAAACCCATTGCTCTAGCATATTCCATAACTTTCATAAATACTGGTCTTAACGACTCAAACTGGTCAATATGATAACAATAAGGTTTTGAAAAACCTTTTCCTGTTGGTGTCCCATCAGGATTTTTTGTTAACCACATCATTTCAGGTTCAGTACCAACTCTTAATTGATAACCATGTTTTTTCTTAAATTCTTCAGCAATAATCCTTAAATTTCCTCTACAATCAGATGTTAAATGTCCACCTGGATTTTCTCTTTCTTCTCTATTTCTAAAACAAGTAACAAATACTCTTGCTACTTTTTTATCCCAAGGTAACTGACAAAAAGTTTCAGGATCAGGAATTCCAACGAGTTCTTTAGCTTCAGGGCCATATCCAATGTAATTATTATGTCTATCTAAAAATAGGTTTGCAGTAGCACCATATACTAACTGAAATCCCTTTTCACAAGTTCTTTCCCAGTGGTCTGAAGGAATACCTTTACCGACAACTCTTCCTGTAACAGATATGAATTGAAAAAAAATATACTCAACCCCAAGTTCATTTATTTTTGCTCTAACCTGTTTAATAAGTTTATCTCTACCAGGTTTTTTTACGTGTTTTTCTAGATCTGTCATATTCCCCCTATAAGAATTTTAAGATTAAAAAGGTAACTGAAAAAAAAACTTCTGTCTACTTAGATAAACTAGCTCCAAGGAAATGGACTGTTCGAAGTAGGGTGAAGTTCTCCTTTCTCGTATCGGTTGAATCTAAATGGTTTCAGTAAGTCACTCTCTTGTCCTAAAATTTCTTTTGCAACTAATTCTCCGACACCAATCATTTTGTAACCGTGGTTAGCGTCAGCAATCATATAAACGTTCTCTAAAAATCTATCAAATATTGGGAAAGAGTCTGGTGTCATACATCCCAATCCACCTGAAGGACCTTTTCTATAAAGATCCGACTTACCTTCAAATCTTTTTTGACAATGAGCTAAAGCAGAACACCACATATCATTAAACGCTTCAGTAGTTTGATACTCAGGTGACTCAATCCCATAAGGATCTACATTTACTTGATCAAAATGTTTATCAACAATGTAAGGAGAAGTACCACCTTGGACACCTAAACCTTCGATATCTGGTTTATAATAAATTCCCCAAATTTTATCTGTTATTAATTTTTTTGTTTTATCAGAGTATAAAGGTGC
>JACWDG010000038.1 GCA_014654245.1 Pelagibacterales bacterium SAG-MED09 | reverse complement strand
GAAAATTAATGTTTTTAAATAAAACGGCAGATAAAATAGTTTTTAAATTTCTTAATAATATTAATTATGGATATCTTGAATTAACAACAGTTGATGGAAAAATTTTAAAATTTGGAAATTCAGATGAAAAATTGAGAGCAAACATTTTTATTAAGAAACCAAATTTTAGTTACAATCTTATTAGAGGTGGCAGTATTGGATTTGCTGAAAGTTACATGAGAGGTGAATTTGAAACTGATAATCTATCAAATTTAATTGAATTAACTGCTAGAAATATTAAAGTGATATATAAATTCTCAGGACTTCTGGATTTTCCAATAATTAACTTTGTTAAAAACAAAATAATCAAAAATACAAAAAATCGAAGCAAAGAAAATATTGCTAAACATTATGATTTAGGTAATGATTTCTTTTCTCTTTGGTTAGATGACTCACTAACATACTCTAGCGCTATATTTGATGATAAATCAAAAAATCTTTATGAGGCTCAAAATAATAAATATCAAAAATTAATAAATCTTATTAAGCCAAATAATGGAGACAAAGTTTTAGAGATAGGATGCGGTTGGGGTGGTTTTGCTGAATATTTAGGTAAAAAATATGATGTTAAACTTGATTGTATAACAATTTCAAAAAAACAATTTGAATATGCAAAAGAGAGAATTTTTAAGTGTGGTTTAAATGAAAAAGTGAATATTGAGATAAAAGATTATAGAGATCTTAAAGGAAAATATAATTCAGTAGCTTCTATAGAGATGATAGAAGCTGTTGGTCAAAATTATTTAGATGGATATTTCAAAACTATAAAAAATAATTTATCTGATGGTGGAAAGGCGGCTATTCAGGCAATTACGATAGATGACAGATTATTTGATAGATATAAAAATAAACAAGATTTTATTCAAAAATATATTTTTCCGGGGGGTTTTTTACCAAACAAAAATAGTATCAATCGATATGTTTCTGATAACGGATTAACTATAAATTCTTATATTTCTTATGCAGATCATTACGCAAATACTCTGGCTATATGGAGAAATGAGTTTTTAAAAAAATGGGATTCAATAAAAAGTCAGGGATTTGACTTAACATTTAAAAGAATGTGGGAATTTTATCTGTCTTATTGTGAGGCCGGTTTTAAATCAAAGAATATAGATTTAATACAATTCTCAATGCAAAATAAATAACAACCTATGGAGATATTAATGAGTTATTTTAGATCTATTAAGTCAATTTTATTGATAATTTCACTATTCTTAATTACAAGTTGCTCTAATAATAGTGCCATGAAACCAGAAGATTTTAGAAATAAAGAACCAAGACTAGTTATAGAAGAATATTTAAGTGGAAATGTAAAAGCTTGGGGAGTTTTACAAAATAGATCTGGCAAAGTTACTAGACAATTTTCTGCTGATTTAGATGGAACCTGGGATGGTAAACAATTAATTCTTAAAGAGAAATTTAATTGGGATGATGGTGAAATTCAAGACAGAGAATGGACGATCACAAAAATAGATGAGAATAATTACGAAGGAACAGCGGGTGATGTTGTTGGAAAAGCTAAAGGATATTCTTATGGATCAGCTTTTAAATTTGAATATGTATTACTTGTTCCAGTCAAAGGCAGAGAATTAAAAATTACATTTGATGACTGGATTTTCAAGCAAGATGATAAAGTAGCAATTAATAGAGCGACAATGACCAAATTTGGTTTTAAAGTTGCTGAATTGACTGTAGTTTTTGTAAAAGATTAATTATTTTTTTGATATTTGGTCATTCGACCAACTAAACCAAAATATAATTTGCTAGGTAAAAAACTGAAAATTTTTAATATAATTGTCAATGCTTTTGGAAAATGTATTTCAAAACTATTTTTATTAATTAACCCATCATAAATTTTATCTGAAGCATATTCAGGAGTTTTTAAAAATGGCATTTTAAAATCATTTTTGTCAGTCATAGGTGTTTTAATAAAACCAGGAGAAACTAGACAAACTCGAACTCCAAATCTTTTAAAGTCAAAGTATAAGCTTTCAGTTAAATTATTTAGTGCTGATTTTGAGGGTCCATAACCTGTTGAGTTGGGCAATCCTCTGTAACCTGCAATTGAAGAAACAATAGTAATTATACCACTCTTTTTATCTTTAAAATATTTTTCAACTGCTTTGATGCTATTGACCGTTCCAAAAAAATTCACTTTAA
>JACWDG010000037.1 GCA_014654245.1 Pelagibacterales bacterium SAG-MED09 | reverse complement strand
TTAGCCAGGCATCTAAATGCAAAAATGCCCTATAATTTGAAGGAGAGGTTATTTCAGAATTAAAGATTACACCTCTCGTCCAGATTTTGTCAGACTCAATATCTTCTTTGTTAGTTCCAACATTTCCAATATGTGGGAATGTAAAGTTTATAATTTGACCCGCGTAGGAAGGATCAGAAATAATTTCTTGGTAACCAGTTAAAGAAGTATTAAAGCAAACCTCACCAGTTGTCTCTCCCTGATAGCCAATTCCAATCCCTTTAAAAACCCTTTTATTTTCAAGAACTAAAATGCCTGTGTTAAATTGTGAATTTTTTGAGTTTGTTTTTTTTGCTTTTTTGATCAATTACAACTCATAAGTTAAAGGTTAATACAATAATTGATTTATTATCGCAACAGAGATGTATTATAAAATTGTAAAAAAACAATTTTTCTTTTGAAGATTTTTATCTTTGCAGTAGATTAAAAAAATATGTCTTTAAAAGAAACAATCGAAACCGAATACAAAAACGCTTTAAAAGCTAAAGATAAATCAAAAATATCAACTTATAGGTTAATTTTATCGTCAATAAAGGATTTGGATATTTCGAACAGATCTGGTCCAAATAAAAAAGAAACAGATGATGATGACATCAAAAAACTTATAAAAAAAATGGTTAAACAAAGAGCCGAATCGATAGAAATTTATAAAAAAAAAAACAGAACAGATTTGTTAGAGGTTGAGCAAAATGAGCATGCCATTTTAACTGGATATCTACCCAAGCAGCTAGATGAAGAAGAGACTAAAAAAATATGTGGAGAGATAATTTCTAAACTTGGGGCAAGTTCAATAAAAGATATGGGCAAGGTAATGGGAGAATTAAAAAAATTACATTCTGATGAAATTGATTTTGCAAAGGCTGGTCCTTTAATCAAAGAATTATTAAACACCTAATGAAATACCCCAAAGAATATCTGGATGAAATTAAAACAAGACTAAAAGTTTCGACCGTTGTATCAAAATTTGTTGAATTAAAGAAAAGAGGTAAAGAGTACGTTGGTTTATCTCCTTTTAAAAATGAAAAAACACCTTCATTTACAGTTAATGATGAAAAAGAATTTTATCATTGTTTTGCAACATCTGAACATGGAAATATTTTTGACTTTGTAATGAAAACTCAAAATTTTAGATTTGGAGAAGCAGTTAAACATTTGGCTCAATTAGCCGGAATGCAGCCTTATATGTTTTCAAAACAAGATGAAGAAAGAGAAAAAAAGTGGAAAGAATATCAATCTATCTTTAGTCAATATGTAGATTTTTACCATAATGAATTATTAAAAAATGAAACTTATTCTATTGCAAGGGATTATTTAAAAAAAAGATCTTTAACTAAAGAAGAAGTTAAAAAATTTAAAATTGGATATATAGAAAAAAAACCAAATTTTTTTGCAAAATTAAAAGATAATTATAGTGAACAAATTTTAGCTGAAACTGGTTTATTTTACTTGGATGAAAAAAAAAAAATATTTGTTGAAAGATTTAGAGGCAGATTAATTTTCCCAATTAATAACATTTCAGGTCAACCAATAGCATTAGGTGGAAGAATAATTGAAGAGCAAGACTATTTAGCTAAATATATAAATTCACCTGAAACAAATTTTTTTAAAAAAGGATCTAACTTATATAATTTAGATGTAGCTCGAAAACTTTCTAACAAAATAGATCATATTTACTTAGTCGAAGGTTATATGGATGTAGTTGGTTTAAGTAAGAATGGAATCGACAATGTAGTTGCAAATCTTGGAACTTCTTTGACAGAGAAACAAATTTTGACACTCAATCAATTTTTTGATGATATCATTATTTGTTTTGATGGTGATGAAAGTGGTTATAAAGCAGCATTAAGAGCAGCAGAGAATTCTATTAAAGAATTAAAACCCGAAAAACAAATTTCATTTTTATTTTTACCAGATAATGAAGACCCAGACAGCTATGTAAATAAAAATGGCAAAGCCAATTTCACTGATTTTACCAAACAAAGCAAGTTATCAATTCATCAATTTATTTTTAGTCATTATAAGAAACAAACAGAAAATAACCCTTCTTCATTGGCAGTTTTTGAAAAAAAATTAAGAAGTATTGCTAATACAATTAAAGATGATTTCATAAAAAAATACGTATTAGAATATTTTTTAGAAAATATTGCAGAACTAACACCTCATTCTAATCAAAATAAGAAAAAGTTTTTTGTTAAAAGAACTAAATCACTAGATACAACCAAAAAGCATTTTAATGAAAGCCAATCACTAACTGGTGTAGAGCTTAAAGAGTTTTCATTATTATATTTAGTAATGAATAATTTAAATTTATTACAGACAAATATACATTTAATTGAAAATATTAAGCTATTCACTGAAGTTAATAAAAAAATATTTGAACTATTAATTGACAAATTGAAATCTGGAGAACAAATTATAATTGAAGATTT
>JACWDG010000036.1 GCA_014654245.1 Pelagibacterales bacterium SAG-MED09 | reverse complement strand
AAATATCTAGATAAAAATTTTAGTGAAAATATTGAATTAAGAACTAAAGAGGCAACAATTAGTTTCAAAAAACCTAAGTGGATCGTTTGATAATACTTTGAATTGGTGCGGCCGGAGAGACTCGAACTCTCATGGATTAGGTCCACACGGCCCTCAACCGTGCCTGTCTACCAATTTCAGCACGACCGCATTATGTGTCATAATAAATGAATGACAATCATCTTTCAAATTGGTAAAAATCATCATGGAATTTACACAAGAAGTAAGAAAAGCAACAGACCCTATTTATCAAAAAATTTCAAAAGTAATGCCAGAAATAGAATGGTCTATTCATGCTCCTTACATTCATAAAATAAATAAATTAAAAAAAGAAAAGAATGCAGTAATACTTGCTCACAATTACCAAACACCAGAAATCTATCATGGTGTTGCTGATTTTGCAGCAGACTCTCTTGCTTTAGCAATTGAAGCTTCAAAAACTTCAGCTGATATAATTTTAATGGCTGGAGTCCATTTTATGGCTGAGACCGCAAAATTAATGAGTCCTGAAAAAAAAGTTATTTTGCCAGATATGGATGCTGGATGTTCTTTATCTTCGTCTATTACAGGTAAAGATGTGAGATTACTAAAAGAGAAATATCCAGGTGTACCTGTTGTTTCTTATGTAAATACTTCTGCAGAAGTAAAAGCTGAAACAGATGTTTGTTGTACATCTGCTAATGCTGTTAAAATTGTTAAATCACTTGGAGTTAAAAAAGTTATATTTTTACCAGATGATTATCTTGCAAAGTATGTTGCCTCTCAAACAGATGTTGAAATTATTTCCTGGAAAGGCATTTGTATTGTTCATGATCAATTTAATGAAAAAGAAATTCATGATATTAGGAAAAATAATCCTGGTATCAAAATTATTGCACATCCTGAATGTCCACCTGAAGTTATAAATGCAAGTGATTTCGCTGGATCTACTTCTGGTATGATAAAATATGTTCAAGATAATCAGCCAAAAAAAGTTATGATGGTTACCGAATGTTCAATGAGTGATAACATTCAAGTTGAAAATCCAAATGTTGATTTTATCAAACCTTGCAACATGTGCCCTCACATGAAAAAAATTACACTTCCAAAAATTTTAGATTGTTTAGAAAATGAGACTGGTGAAATAATTATGGATAAGGAAACAATTGAGAAAGCCAGAATATCAGTTGAAAAAATGACAGCTATTGGCAGATAAATAAGTGTCAAAAATAAAACTTAGCAAAGACTTTATTCGTAGTACTGTTAAGCTTGCATTAAATGAAGACCTGTATCCCTCTGGAGATATCACATCAAGTCTTATTGAAAATGAAAAAGTGGTGAAAGTTAAACTTTTGTCAAATCAAAATGCCGTGGTTGGAGGATTATTGTTTGCAAAACAAGCTTTCAAATTAATTGATAAAAAAATAAAATTTCAGATAAAAAAAAAAGATGGTTCAAAAATAAAAAAAGGTTCCATAATTGCAATAATAAAAGGTAATGCAAAAAATATATTAATAGCTGAAAGAGTAGCTCTTAATTTTTTATCCCATATATCTGGTATAGCAACTAAAACAAATCAATTTGTTAGGTTGGCTGGAAAAAAAACAAAAATTTGCTGTACACGAAAAACAATTCCAAACTTACGAGTAATTCAAAAATATGCGGTAAAGTTAGGAGGTGGTATAAATCATAGATTTAATTTAAGTGATGAATATTTAATTAAAGATAATCACATTGCTAGCTCTGATTTAAAAAATTTAGTTTTGGCAGCAATTAAAAATAAAAAAGGGAAAAAAATTACAGTTGAAGTTGATAACATTAAACAACTTAATTCAATTATAGGTCTTAGATTTAATACTATACTATTTGATAATATGAGTATAAAAAATTTGAAAGATGGAGTAAAAATTGCAAAAAAAAAATATGAGACAGAAGCCTCCGGTAATGTAAATTTAAAAACTGTCAAAGCAATTGCAGCCACAGGAGTAGATAGAATTTCTGTAGGAAGTATCACTCATAGTGCAACCGCAGTTGATCTAAAATTAGAGATCTAAGAAACAAATTTTGATAAATCGGGCTTAAAGTACTTAGGTCCTTTCATTACTTTTCCTGACTCATTATATATTGGTTTGCCATTTTCATCTAATTTACTCATATTAGAGTTTTGCACTTCATTAAAACACTTGTCTAAATTAATACCGAACGCGTGCCCAGCTCCATAAGTTACATATAAAATATCAGTTAAAGCATCTGCAACCTCTAATAAATCTTTATCATTTAATGCTTTTGTTAGCTCTTCTAATTCTTCTTTTATTAGATCTATTCTCAGTTTATTGATTTTATCAGTGCTTAATGAAGGTTTAGATTTAACTTCTTGACCAAAAGTTTTCATAAATGTTCCAACTTTTTCAAAATTTGACATATTGCTCCTGTAAGTTTTTTAAAATTTATTGTATATTAATAATTGGTTATTACTTAAAAATTTATCAATGAAATTTAGAAAAGAATTAGATAGCTTTGGAAAAATTAACGTCCCAAACGATAAATATTGGGGTGCATCAACTCAACGATCAAATAAGTTTTTTAATATAGGTAAAATATTAGTAAATATTTCAATTATTAAATCAATAGCAATTATTAAAAGATCAGCTGTCATAGTCCACTCTAAAGAT
>JACWDG010000035.1 GCA_014654245.1 Pelagibacterales bacterium SAG-MED09 | reverse complement strand
TTGAGAAAAATATAAGAGCTTTCTTAGAATGTGATTTAGAAGGTACAAAAATAATTATAGGAAAAGGACCCGATTTAAAAAAGTTAAAAAAAGAATTCCCTAAAGACATTTTTTTAGGAGAAAAAACAAATGGTGAATTAGCATCACATTTTGCATCTTCTGATGTTTTTGTATTTCCAAGTAAAACAGATACATTTGGAATTGTAGTTACAGAGGCTTTAAATTGTGGAACTCCTGTAGCTGCTTATCCTGTTCCAGGTCCTAAAGATATATTTGAAGGCTCCAAAATAGATTGTTTAGATAATGATCTTAAAGTTTCAGCACATAAAGCTTTAAAAGTTGATCGAAATGATTGTCTTGAATTTGCAAAAAAATTCACTTGGGAAGAAACAGCAAAAATATTTTTTAATAATATTTCACCAAATCATTAGTAAATTTTTCTTAATTTATTTGCATTAAAAAGAGTAATGATGCAAAATTAATCTATCTAAATTTATGGAATATTTCGTCATTCTACTTATAGTTGTTATAATTTATCTCCTCTATTTACTTAATCAAAAAAAAAATAAATCAATAAATACCGCTACAATAATTAATAAAAGAGAAGAAAAAACTAAAAGAGTAATTATTGATGAACTTGAGGATCAGTTTTTTGCATTAAATAAATTTAACATAATTAAATATGCCAATCCAAGTGCATTAAAAAGATTTGGAAGTAATTTAATTGATAAAAACATATCTTCTGTAATTCGAAAACCAGAATTAATAGAAAATATTGAAAAAGCTATCGTTGAAAATAAAACAAAAAGTATTGATGTTGAAATAGACTTGCCGTCATATCAATTTTATAAAATTTATATTATTCCTGGCCCAACTCATTTATTTACCGAGCCAGATTCTGTTGTGTTATTTTTAAAAGACTTTACTGAAATTACAAAAGCACAAAAATTTAAAACTGATTTTGTAGCCAATGTAAGCCACGAATTAAGAACACCCTTGATGGCTATCAAAGGATCTTTAGAAACTATTGAAGGTCCAGCGGCAGAAGATGATAAAGCAAAAAAAAAATTTATGAAAATAATGACTGATCAATCAAATAGAATGGAAAATTTAATTAATGATCTTTTAATACTCACAAGAATTGAATTAGAAGAACACATTAGGCCAAACTCTTTAGTTGATATAAATGATCTTTTCAAAACTATCATAAGTAATTTTGAGATTGTTTTAAAAAAAAAGAAATTAAATATTAATTTATCTCTCGCAAATCCAACAATTGTTATTGGAGATGAAAAAAAATTACAAACTGTTTTTTCTAATCTTTTAGATAATGCAATTAAATATTCAAATGAAAACAAGTCTATTTTTATATCAAGCAAAATTAGCGATGGTAAATTGTTAGAAAAAAATTTTATGATCAGTATTAAAGACGAAGGTGTTGGTATTCCTCAACGATATATTTCTAGAATTACAGAAAGATTTTTTAGAGTAGATCTTGAACAAAGTAATAAAGTTGGTGGAACTGGTTTAGGATTAGCTATTGTTAAACATATAGTTACTCAACATCGTGGACACTATGAGATTCTAAGTGAGGAAAACCAAGGAACTGAAATTCAAATTTATTTACCAACGAAAACTTAAATTAAAAAAGTATTATGTTGTAATAGTTTTAGAAGGTTTTTTTAACATTTCTTTACTTGATTAATGTTAATCTTTTAATTAGTTTTTTATATGGTTAAAATATTCAAAAATATTTTGATTTTTGCTTTTTTGTTAAGCTCTATAACAACAAGTGTTTTTTCTAAAGATATCACAACATTATTAAGAAATCAGCAACTTACAGTTTTTGATATTGGAATTTTTAGATTAGAAGCAGATTTAAAAACTTCATATCCTTCTATTAAAGATCATTTAGAAGTTACTGAAGCTGAATTTTATACAGACGTAGTTACCTCGTATTCTAAAAATTCAATTGATTTAATTGTTTCTGTTCCTATGAATAAAAATCTCAAGAAGGAAAATTATTTTTCAGATTCTTTTAGATGTAGGAATATTTTTAATTCTGTAAGAGATTTTTTATTGAGGAATGAGAATTTGAGTAATTACAGATATACTATGGCTACAAGTTATTTAACCTCTATATTTTCAACCCCAAGCTCATGGCCTAGCTGGAGATATGATGAAGAAATTAGAAAAGAATTAGTAAACTTAGTAAAACTAGAAATAACTTTACGTCCAAGCAATGAACTAGCTCTTAATGAACAGGTAAACCCTGTTTCATGTATTGGTGGCCTAGAAACTGATATTGATCAGATAATTATATCAAAAAAATACAACTAAAAAGTTACCTTTTTAACAAAAGTGTAACAATTCTGTAATATTAAAGATTCAATAAATTTATACGAGTCAGTCATCTTTTAATTAATAAATAACGAAAGGATTAAAGATAATGAAAAAACTAACTATAGTAATTGCTTCTTTAGTTGCACTTTCAATTGCAACTGTTGCTCAAGCAAGAGATCAAATTAAGATAGTTGGTTCTTCTACGGTATTCCCTTATGCAACAGTTGTTGCTGAAAGATTTGGTGGTTCAGGATTTAAAACTCCTGTAATCGAGTCTACTGGTACTGGTGGTGGAGCTAAACTATTCTGTGCTGGTGTAGGTGAACAACATCCAGATATTACAAATGCATCAAGAGCTATGAAAGATAAAGAAAAAGCTCTATGTAAGAAAAATGGTGTAAATGATATCGTTGAGATCGTAATTGGTAACGATGGTATTACATTAGCTTACAGCAAAGATGCAAAGCCAGTAAACTTTACTAAAGAACATTTGTATTTAGCACTAGCTGCTCATACAGTTGTTGATGGTAAATTAGTTCCAAATATTTATAAAACTTGGGACCAAATTGACTCTAGTTTACCAAAACAAAAAATTTCAGTGATGATCCCACCAGGAACATCAGGAACTAGAGATGCTTGGAATTCATTAGTGATGAAAAAAGGTATGACTAAAGAAGCTAAAGCTCTTTATAAAGCTGGTTTTGAAGCTGGAAATAAAAAATACAAAAAACCTCAAAAACTTTACAGAGAAGATGGTGCTGCTATTGAAGTAGGAGAAAACGATAGTTTAATCATCCAAAAGCTAACTCAAGATAAAGATATGTTTGGTTTCTTTGGTTTCAGTTATTTCCTAGCTGCAAAAGATAAA
>JACWDG010000034.1 GCA_014654245.1 Pelagibacterales bacterium SAG-MED09 | reverse complement strand
GGACTAATAAGTAAATTTTTTTATAATAATATTCATTATAGTATTTATAATTTAGCAGAAAGAGTAAATAATAAGAAGATAATAATTTTAAATGGAAAAAAAAAAATTAGTGCTTTTTTTACCTTCAATTGAAGGTGGCGGTGTTGAAAAAAATTTTTATTTAATTGCTAATTATTTAGCAAAAAAATTCAATAAGATTTATTTAATAACTGCCTCAAATAATATTAAATTTGATAATTCAAAAGTTGAATTACTTACTATCAAAAATAAATTTTTTAAAACTAATTCAAGAACAATTAAAATTTTTCTTTGTTTAATTATATTAATAAAAGAAATAATTTCTAACAAAAAAGCTTTAGTATTAAGTTTTCAAGCTAATTTATATGCAATATTAGTATGTAGAATATTTAGTGCTAAAATAATAATTAGGTCTAACTCATCACCTTCAGGATGGTCAACAAATTCATTCAAGAAAAATATTTTTAAAATATTATTTAAATATCCTAAGGCAATTATTGTAAACAGTATTGATTTTAAAAAAGAAATTAAAAAAAAATTTAATATCAATTCTATTTGTATTTTAAATCCATTAAATAAATTAGAAATAATCAAAAAATCAAAAAAAAAAATAACACAAAAAATTTATCGGAATAAGAAATCTTTCAAATTTGTTTCAGTAGGAAGGCTTGTTGATCAAAAAGACCATATTACGCTTTTAAATGCTTTCAAATTAATACATTTAAATCATAAAATTGAATTGCTCATAATTGGACGAGGTAAAAATAAAGAAATTATAAAAAATTATATATCTAAAAATGGATTAAAAGAAAAAATTAAATTAATTGACTATGTACAAAATCCTTTTCCTTACATGAAATTATCTGATGCGTTAATTCTTAGCTCAAGATATGAAGGTTTACCAAATGTATTACTCGAGGCATTAACATTAGGTAAACCAGTTATTTCATCTAATTGTCCTACTGGGCCTAAAGAAATTTTATTAAATGGTAAAGGAGGCCAACTATTTAAGGTAGGAGATTATAAATCTCTTTCAAAAAAAATAATTTATTTAATAAAAAACTACTCTAATTGTATAAAAAAAACTAAATATTCTATTAGTAAGTTAAACAGATATGATGAAAAAAAAAATTTAAATGAATACTACAAATTAATCTTAAAGATTATGAACTAAAATTAACTAAAGTTAATTTTAAATAACAATTTAAATATATTCTTAATTTTAAATGTTTTTAAAAATATCAATTAATTGATTTGTTACTAGGTTTAAATCATATCTTTCTATTGTTTTTGTAAGATTATATCTTTTTGAGTCTAGTAAATTTTTATTATTTGATATTTGAATTAGCTTATTTACATAATCATCTAAAGAATCTGAAGTTATTAAAAAACCATTATAATCATCAACAATTATTTCATTAGCACCTTTTGAGTCAAATGAAATAATTGGTAATCCACTAGCAATTGCCTCTATAAATGTAACACCAAAAGACTCTATTCTTGAGAGGTTTACATATATGTCTGAATTAAAATACTCTTTAATTATTTTTGTGTTTGGAAAATATTTCTCATCTTCGTTCCCTATATTTTCAATTATATTGAATAAATCTTTATTTTCTTTAATAAATTTTTTATCATTTAATCTTTTTGTACTCTGTCCAATTATTGTCCATAAAAAATTTACATTATTATCAAATAATTTCTTGGCAACAGTTTCTACCAGATTATATCCTTTGACATTTTTGTCATATCTGGCAACTGTAATTAGCTTGAGTTTTTTAGCATCTATTTTTTTATTTAAACCCTTTATTCTATTAATCTTATTTATATCAATTGTATTTGGTAAATGAATAATCTTATTCTCATCAATTCCTAAACTTAATAAATCTTTTTTCATAATTGAAGATATATTCAAAAAAAGATCTATATTATTGATGTTTTCTAAAAGACATTCCTCATATTTTTTATCTAATCTATATCCATAATTAATCTTTCTATCTATTTGGAGATCAACTCCATGAAAAGTAACTACTATTTTTTGATTTAATTTTTTAAGAGTATTTATGATTAATAAACTTTTGAAATTTATAAGGTTAAAGTGCCAGATATCATATTTGCTTTTTTTAATAATCTTTTTGAAATAAATTTCAAAAATAAATGAAAGATCAATTTTTAGATAATATTTAAAGAAAAAAACTAAAGAAGATAAAAATTTGCTAATTAAAATTGTCTTATAATCGTTGGATCTAATATCTGTTGGATTATATAAAAATACATCAACTTCATGTCCAAATTCTACTAGTTTGTTAGCAGTATTATGAACTTGAACTTGAGCACCCCCGGGTATTGGAAAGAAAATTCCACATACAATAGCTATTTTCATCAAATATTAAAATTTCAAAGCTTTTTTTAAATATTTTTTATCAATATTACAATCTTTATATCCTCTACTTACTACATCCAAATATCTTTTTGTTGGAAACATAAAAGAGGTTTTTTTAACCATAGTGTAAGTCATAATTCGTTTATCATAATATTTAAAATAAAATTTTTTATATAAAATTGGATAATCTTCATAAACATCAAGCTTTTTTTCATCATTTTTTGAAATTTGAAAAAGACCACCTGGCACTAATGAACCTTGTTTATATTCAATATCAGCCGCTCTATATTTGCTTCTAAAAGTTAATCGAAAATCTTTAAGATTAATCTTTTTTAAAAACTTACTATCTTTACATCTTCTTTTCATTTGAAAATGATTTAGATTACTTCCATAAGCAAAATACATCATTAACGATCAACCATCTCTATTTTTTTTTCTTTGACAAATTTTAGGATTTGTAAATTACAATTATCTATCTTACTTTGGTCATCAGATCTTATTACTATCGAAACACCTAATCTACCAGCATGAAAAAATGGGTAACTCCCAATTTCAACTTTTTTGTTATCATTCTGAACTTTAGTTAATGAATTTGCAATTTCACTTTCAACTGTTCTTAAACTAATGGTCAGACTTTTAATAGGTTTACCACCAACAATTTCATTTGTTAAACCACCTAGCATTGATTTTAAAATTGAAGGAACTCCTGGCAGAGAAAATACATTTTTAACATTAAAACCTGGAGCACCACTTGTTGGGTTTAAAATTAATTTTGCATTCTCAGGCATCCATGCCATTTTTTGTCTGCCTTCATTAAATTCTCCTGGTTTATAATAAGACTCTAGAATTTTATATGCCTCTTTATGAATTTCATATTTTATTTCAAATGCTTTTGCTACAGATTGTGCTGTGATATCATCATGTGTTGGTCCAATACCTCCAGTTGTAAAAACATAATCATATTTTGATCTCAATAAATTTAATGTATCAACAATTATTTTTTCAATATCTGGAATTACTCTAACCTCATCAACATTAACTCCAATGGAATTCAGCCAAATTGCTAAGGTAGATGTATTTGTATCTTTGGTCCGGCCAGATAAAATTTCATTTCCTATAATTAAAATTGATGCATTAACTTTTACTTTTTTGTCCATATGAAATATATAATTTAAATATGGAATTTACCAAGTCTTTAGTAAAAGGCAAACTAATCAAACGTTACAAGAGATTTTTTACTGATGTTAAAATAGGCAAAGAAATTGTTACAGCTCACTGTCCAAATACTGGATCAATGAAAGGGTTACTAGATGAG
>JACWDG010000033.1 GCA_014654245.1 Pelagibacterales bacterium SAG-MED09 | reverse complement strand
TGGAAGAACTCTAAAAAATTCATTTGCTATTTTAGATGAAGCACAAAATGCATCCGAAACTCAAATAAAGATGTTTCTCACAAGAATTGGAGAAAATTCGAAAATAGTTGTGAATGGAGATCCTTCGCAAATAGATTTACCAAATAAAAATATGTCTGGTCTTGAAAAATCTAAAAAGTTATTATCTCATCTGAGTGAAATTTCAGTTGTTGATTTTGATCATTCTGATGTGGTTAGACACCCGCTAGTTTCTAAGATTGTTAAAGCCTATAGCAATCATAATGATTAGTGTAGAAATTGTATCTGAAGAGAAAAATTGGTCAAAAAAAATTAAGAATAAAGATTTTTTTTTTAGATCTATTTGTAAATCTTTTCCAAAAAAATATGGTTTTTTAAATAAGAGGCTGTCACTAACATTGTTATTATCAAATAATAAAAAAATAAAAATTTTAAATAAAAAATTTCGTAATAAGAATAAGCCAACTGATATATTATCTTTTCCAGCTGAAAGTAAAATTAAAATAAAAAAAAAATTATATTTAGGAGATATTATAATTAGTTATAATTTTATGAATAAGCCTAAAGATCAAACAATTGACCTATTTAAAAATAAAGTGGTTAAAACATTTATTCATGGCTTTTTACATTTATTAGGTTTCGATCATATAAAACTTAGTGACTATAAAAAAATGCTTAAAGAAGAAAACAAAATTTATAAGTCAGTAATTAAAAAAATTAATTAAATTGAAAAAAAAAACTTATTTAGAATTTATATTTTTAATAATTCTTGGTGCCTTTACTTCTCTTAGTTTACCACCGTATAATTATTTAATTATAAATTTTGCCACTTTAAGTTTATTTTTTATTTTTATTTATAAAAAAAAAAAACTATCTAATTTTAAGAACTCCTTTTTGTATGGTTGGTTTTTTGGTTTAGGATATTTTTTAACTAACTTATATTGGATTACAATTTCATTAACTTTTGATGAGAATTTTAATTTTCTAATACCTTTAGCTCTATTTTTAATTCCTTCATTTCTTGCAGTCTTCTATGGTTTAGCTACATACTTTTTTTTTCGTATTAATGTAAATAAACCTTTGAGTAACTTATTTTTATTTTCATTTTCATTTGGTTTAATTGAGTTTCTGAGAGGTAATATTTTAACCGGGTTTCCATGGAATCTAATTGCATTTAGTTTTTCTGAAAATTTAGAAATTTTACAAATAATATCTTCAATAGGCACTTATGGTTTTAATATTCTATGCATATCGTTTTTTACAAGCCCTGCAATTTTCATTTTAAAAGAAAATAGAAAAGAACTTTTGGTATGTATCTTTTTTTTAATTTCATCAATCGTTTTATATTATGTAGGTTCATTAAAGATTAAATCATTTGAGTCATCAAATATTATTAAAAATGATTTTATAATTAGAGCCGTAGGCTCAAAAATAAATTTAAATAGATTTTTTGGAAAAACAGATACCAAGTCTGTAATTAATGAATTAATAGAAATTAGTCAGCCCGATCTGAATACTAAAACAATCTTTTTATGGCCTGAAGGCATAGTACCTAATATTGATCAATCAGAGATCAAAGAATTTGAATTTTTATTTAATGAAAAATTTGGCAAAAATCATTTATTAGCTTTCGGCGTTAATAGTTTTCAAGAAGATAAAATTAAAGGTAAATTTTATAATACTTTTTCTATCTATGACCATAAGTTAAACCTTTTAACAGACTATAAAAAAGTAAAACTTGTTCCTTTTGGAGAATTTTTACCTTTTGAAAAAATTTTGGGAAAAATGGGCTTAAAATCACTAACTAACAATTATCAGTCTTTTAGTAGTGGAGAAAAAAGAGAGATTATTTTAATCAGTAAAAATGAATTTAATATAAAAATTTTACCTTTGATTTGTTATGAGATTATTTACTCAGGAAATATTTTTAGTGACTCAGAGTTTGATCTTATAATAAATATTTCAGAGGATGGATGGTTTGGTAACTCTATTGGGCCTCATCAACATTTTACACATAGTATATTTAGGTCTATAGAAAGTGGAAAATATTTAATAAGATCGTCTAATAATGGAATTTCTGCAATAATTAATCCTACAGGAAATATAGAAAAGAAAATTGCATTTGGCCAATCTGGTTATATAGATTTTTATGAAACTAGAGTTTTTAATGAAACATTGTTTTCAAAATATGGTAATAAAATGTTTTTAATTATCATTTTATTATATATTTTTTTGATATTTTCATTTAATAGAATTTCTTAATGAGCAATTTAAAAAATTATCTTTTTACAAGTGAGTCTGTTTCTGAGGGACACCCTGATAAAGTATCGGACAGAATTTCTGATATGGTAGTTGATAGTTATCTTTCAAAAGATCCTTTTTCAAGAGTTGCTTGTGAAACATTAACAACAACAAATAAAGTTGTTCTAGCTGGTGAAGTCAGAGGTCCCGAGATTAAAAAAGATGAATTAATTCAAAAAGTGAGAAATTGTATTAAAGATATTGGTTATGACCAGGATGGTTTTACCTGGAAAGAAGCTACAAAAATAGAAAGTCACTTACACTCTCAATCAGCTGATATCGCAATGGGCGTAGACTCATCAGGCAATAAAGATGAAGGAGCTGGCGATCAAGGAATTATGTTTGGGTTTGCCTGCAATGAGACAGATGAATTAATGCCAGCACCAATTTATTACTCCCATAAAATTTTAAGATTAATGGCTGAAGATAGAAAATCAGGAAAATTAAGAAATATTGAACCAGACTCTAAAAGTCAGGTTACTTTTGAATATGAAAATGGAAAACCAAAAAAAGTAAAATCTGTTGTAATATCTTCACAACATTCAGCTGATGTTGATCAAGCAAAAGTAAGAGATTTGCTTAGACCTTATATGTTAAACTCAATACCTAATAATTTTATGGAAGGTTTTAATGAAGATGAGTTTTATGTTAACCCAACAGGAAACTTTGTTATTGGTGGACCAGATGGAGATTGTGGATTAACAGGAAGAAAAATTATAGTTGATACATATGGCGGTGCTGCACCACATGGTGGTGGGGCATTTTCTGGAAAAGATCCAACAAAAGTTGACAGATCTGCCGCTTATGCTTCAAGATATATTGCAAAAAATATAGTTGCATCAAAAATTGCTGACAAGTGTTTAATACAATTAGCTTATGCAATTGGTGTATCAAAACCACTTTCAATTTATGTTGATCTATTTGATGGTGATATAGAAAAAAATAAATTTATAGTAGAAAAGATCAAAAAAAATTTTGATTTAAGCCCAAGAGGGATAAGAGAAATGTTAAATCTAAATAAACCTATTTACGAGAAAACAGCAGCATATGGTCATTTTGGCAGAACACCTGAAAGTGACGGAGCATTTTCATGGGAAAATACTGATAAAACTAAGGTTTTTTTAAAATAGTTTTTATTGAATTAAAAAAAAACTTAAATATATTGCACATACATTATTGAATTTACAAAATGGGCTTAAGCCCATTTTTTTTTAGAGCAAACAAAAAAAATGTTAAATAAAAGAGCAGATAAGTTAGAATTGTTGAGAATTGCAGAAGCTGTAGCTTTAGAAAAATCTATTGATAAAGAGCTGATTATTAGCTCAATGGAAACTGGAATTGCAAAGGCAGCCAAATCAAAATTTGGACAAGATAATGAAATTAAAGTTTTAATAAATAGAGAAAATGGCGATATCGAACTTTTTAGAAAACTAGTAATTTCAGAAAAACCTGAAAATAACAATACAGAAATTAAACTTGAAGATGCAATATCTATAAATGAAATATACAAAGAAAAAAAAATTGGTGATGAAATTTTACAACCACTACCCTCGTTCGATTTTGGAAGAATAGCAGCTCAAACTGCAAAACAAGTGATTAGCACCAATGTAAGAGAGGCTGAAAGAGAAAGACAGTTTAATGATTTTATAGATAAAAAAGATACAATCTTGAGTGGAATTGTAAAAAGACTTGAGTTCGGTAATGTGATTGTAGATCTTGGAAGAACTGAAGCAATTATTCAAAAAAATGAAATGATCCCAAGAGAAAATATTAAAGCTGGAGATAGAATTAAAGCATATTGTTATGACGTTAGAAGAGAGCCCAGAGGGCAACAAATTTTTTTATCAAGAGCTCATCCAAAGTTTATGGAAAAATTATTTGTTCAAGAAGTTCCAGAAATTTATGATGGATTAATAGAAATTAAATCATCTTCAAGAGACCCAGGAAGTAGAGCAAAAATTTGTGTTAAAGCTGTAGATACATCTTTAGATCCAGTTGGAGCCTGTGTAGGAATGAGAGGTTCAAGAGTTCAGGCAGTAGTAAATGAGCTTCAAGGTGAAAAAATTGACATAGTTAATTGGTCAGAAGACCCAGCAATATTAGTTTCAAATGCATTATCTCCAGCTGAGGTTCAAAGAGTTAATGTAGACGCAGAAAGAAAAAAATTAGATGTAATTCTTACAGAAGAAAACTTAAGTAAAGCTATTGGTAGACGAGGTCAAAATGTTAGATTGGCAACTAAATTACTTAATTACGAAATAAATATAATGACTGACGCAGAGGACTCTGAGAGAAGACAATTAGAATTTAAAGAAAAAACAGAAAACTTTGTTAAAAATTTAGAGCTAGATGAAACATTAGGACAATTATTAGT
>JACWDG010000032.1 GCA_014654245.1 Pelagibacterales bacterium SAG-MED09 | reverse complement strand
AGCAAACGATTTCAATTATATTATTTTATTAATGGCTTTAACAGCTATACCAGTAGGGTTTGTTGCGGGCTTGTTTGGTATAGGTGGGGGATTAATTACAGTTCCATTTCTTTATTATATTTTTGGATTATTAAATATTGATCCGCAATATGTAATGCATTTAGCAGTAGGTACTTCTTTTGCGATAATTATTCCAACATCAATAGTTTCTGTTTTGACACATCACAAATTTAATGCAGTAGATTTTCAAATAGTCAAAAATTATGGAGTTTATGTTATTATGGGTGTTATTATTGGAACATTATTTGCTGCTTCATTAAAAACTAAATCTTTAGTACTTTTCTTTTCAATTGTAATTTTGTTTTTAGGTATCTATTTACTTTTATTAAAAGAGAGAAAACAAAATATTATAATAGAGATGAAACTTCATTCGAAAATAATTTTCGGTTTAATTGTTGGATTTATTTCTGCCGTAATGGGAATAGGAGGAGCTATAATGAATGTACCAATATTAAAATTTTTTGGTTATTCAATTAATAAAGCTATAGGAAGCGCAGCAGCAATAGGTTTTTTAATAGCTTTATTTGGAGCTACAGGTTTTTTATTCACAGGATACTATTTACAAACAAATTTACCTTTAAGTATAGGATTTTTAAATATACCAGCCTTTTTAATATTTATTCCTATCACAACGTTTATGGCAAGAATTGGAGCTAGAACAGTTCATAGGATTGATAAAAATAAAATTAGTAAATTATTTGGAATATTTTTATTAGTTGTTGCAACAAAGTTTTTATTTGAATATCTAGAATTGTAAATAATCCCCAGCTTCCAAAGGAATTTTCTAGAGTTTCCGCGACTATTTCTTTTGTGAAAAAGGGTTAGTTAATTAAAATATATTTTTTAAAATTATTTTAACTAACCAAAAAAATTATTACACGTAAAGATTGAAATTTAAAAAATAGCTGATTTATTAAATTTTTAACAAACATCAAAACTCAAATTAATCACTTTTTGTATATTTAAAAGTTAATAAAATTGATAGGTTTAAATATGAGTCCTTTAAAGAAAAAAGGAAAAAAAATATCAACTAAAGATATTCAGACATTTATTCCAAAAAATTTAAACTTAGATAAATTAAAATTAAATCCTGTAAACGTAATAGATGAAGCAAAAAATAAAATTAATAATTTTTATCACAATTTAAAAAAAAAGAGAGAGAAAGAAAAAATAAGGTCAGAAAAAAAAAGAAAACTAAACGAAAAAAAAGCAGCTCAGAAGGAAAGGGTAGATAAAATAAGACAAGAAAAAAAAGAAATATTAGCTCAAAGAAAATTGATAATTGAAAATGAAAAAAAAGTTAGAAAAAATGAAGAAAGAAGAAAAAAAATTGAAAATAAAAGAATTAAAATTGAACAACAAAAGATTAGAGATGAGGAAGCAAAAAAAATAAGAGAGGACGCCTCTAAACTTAAAGAAGAAGAGCTCAGATTAAAAATGCTTGAAAGACAAAGAATAAGAGAGGAAAAAATAAAAGTAAAAGAGGAGCAAATTAAAGCTAAACAAATTCAAGCACAAAAAATTAGAGAGGATAAAGAAAATGCAAGACAAGAAAGAAATAGATTAAAAGAAATAGAAAGAAAGAAAAGACTTGATGAAGAACAAAAAATTAGAGAAGCAGCAAAAAAATTAAAATATGAAGAGGAAAAGTTGAGAGAAACTGAGGATAGATTAAGACAGCTTGAAATTGAACGACAACAAGAAATTGAAAAACAATTATTAAGAGAACAAGCTGAACAAAAAGAAAAAGAAGAAAATCTTAGACTTAAAGAACAACAAATTAAAGCTGTAGAACAAGAAAAAATTTTAAAAGAAAAAGAATTAAGAAAAAAAGAAGAAGAATTAAGAAAAGAAGACGAGATGAAAAAAAGAATACAAGAGGAAAAAGAAATTGAATTAAAACGTCAAGATGAAGAAGAAGAAAGAGTCAAAGAGGAGAACAGAAGACTAAGAGAATGGGAAGATAAATTTGATAAAGAACATAAGGAAAAGGAAGAAGAGTTAATTAAGAAATTTTATAACAATGAGTTTACTAGTCAAAATGATAAAGAAATCGAAGAAATTTCAGATCCCGATCCCAGTATTACCAATAAAGAAGAAAATAAATAAAATTTTTAAGGAGAAAGAGGTGATTTCAGTCTCCCTCCATCACCTCAATTAAAACTGTAACTGATTCTTCTTTTTTTTTAGAACACTTATTAGTTGAAAATTATTCTTATTAAATCTTAAATTTTTTGATCGTATTCACCAACTTTTCCAGTTTTTTGCAGTAAATCATCAATAAAATTAAAGATTTACTTTTTTCTATTGTCTGAAGTTGGACTTTCTGTAACTATAACTAGTGAGGGTTTATTAGATGATGCTCTAATTAATCCCCAGGACCCATCTTCAAAAGAAAATCTTACACCATTAACTGTAAGAACATCTGTTATTACTTGATCATCAATTTTTGTTTTTTTACTTTTTAATTCTTTAACTTGTTTAACTAATTCATCTACTAATTTGTATTTTTCTTCATCTTTACAATAAGGAGCCATAGTTGGTGTTTGATAAGTACTGGGTAATTGATTGATCATTTCACTCATTTTAATATTTTGACTATCTAATAAATGACAAACTTGTATTGCTGAATTAATTCCATCATCATAGCCATAACCTAGAGGTTGATTAAAAAAGAAATGACCACTTTTTTCAAAGCCAGCTAATGCTTTTTCAGTATTAACTTTTCTTTTGATATGTGAATGTCCTGTTTTCCAATAAATAGTTTCACAATTATTTTCTAATAGAACCTTATCTTTTGAATAAAGTCCAGTTGATTTAACGTCAACTACAAATTTTGAATTTTTATATTTATTAGATAAGTTTCTAGCTATTAAGAGACCAATTTTATCTGAAAAAATTTCTTTACCCTTATTATCAATAACACCAACTCTATCGCCATCACCATCAAATCCAAAACCAATATCAGCATTATTATCTTTGACAGATTTTGCTATAGCGTGAAGCATTTTAAGATCTTCTGGGTTAGGGTTATATTTAGGAAAAGTCCAATCTAAATCACAATCAAGTTCAATTACTTCACAACCAACTCCTCTCAAGATCTCCGGTGCAAATATCCCAGCTGTACCATTTCCGCATGCAACAACAGCTTTAATTTTTTTACTAATTTTATTTTTACTAATTAAATCATTTTTATAAATTTCTTGGAAATTTTTTATTTGTTTTTCTTTGCCATTTCCTTGCGAAAAATTTTCATTTAAAGTTATATCTTTTAATTCTTTCATTTCCTCAGGTGCATGAGTTAAACCTTTTTTGATACCCATTTTTACACCTGTCCATCCATTTTCATTGTGACTTGCTGTAACCATTGCAACAGCATCTGCATTTAGATTAAATTGTGCAAAATAAACCATTGGAGAAAGAGACAAGCCAACATCTTCAATTAAACACCCAGTGGAGATTAATCCTTTTTTAAAAGCTATCTTTATTTCTTCACTATAAGACCTATAGTCATGACCAACTATAATTCTTGGATTATTTTTCTTTGTATGAATTTTTATTTGTGAGCCTAATCCTTTACCAAGATTCGTGATTCCAGAAGAATTGATATCTTTTTCATAAATCCACCTTGCGTCATATTCTCGAAAACCATAGGGGTCTATTTTTAATTTTTCACTCATACTGTTGATTACTTACCTTTTTTTTAATTTTTTTATTGATATTTTTTTTACGACGTTCTATAAATGTTCTATTGATTTGCTATTTATATAGTATATTAACTAAAAGCGCATACAACATATAGTTGTTTTCGCCAAAATAACAAATTATAATACATATTATGAATAAAATTCTATCACAAGCCCTAAAGAAAGCTGTCTCTGAATATAGCCCTGAAGTTAAAGAGGTATCGAAAGATAAAAGACCTGATTTATTTTCACTAAATAATGAAACAGAGCTTTTTCAAAATGATAAAGGGATAATTATCAAAATTGACCGATCTAAGGACGCTAATTTAACTGATTTTGGTAAAGCAACTTTAAAAGATAGGTACTTAGGTCACAACGAGTCTTTTCAGGATTTATTTGCACGTGTTGCAAGTTCATATGCAGACGATAATTTACATGCACAAAGGATTTACAACTACATAAGTAATTTATGGTTTATGCCTGCAACTCCCGTTTTATCAAATGGTGGAACTAAAAGAGGATTGCCCATTTCATGTTTTTTAAATGAGGCTTCAGATAGTTTAGGTGGCATTTTAGATCTTTGGAGTGAAAATGTTTGGTTGGCTGCTAAAGGTGGAGGTATAGGAAGTTATTGGGGCAACCTAAGATCTATTGGTGAAAAAATTGGTAAAGTTGGAAAAACATCTGGAATAATTCCATTTATAAAAGTTATGGACTCTTTAACAATGGCAATTAGCCAAGGTTCTTTAAGAAGAGGCTCAGCCGCTTGCTACCTTCCAGTTGATCATCCTGAAATCGAAGAGTTTATTGAAATGAGAAGACCAACAGGTGGTGACCCAAATAGAAAAGCTTTAAATTTACATCATGGAATTTTAATTTCAGATGCATTTATGAGAGCTGTTGAAAACGATGATCAGTGGGCATTAAAAAGTCCTGCGGATAGAACTGTTCAACAGACTATATCTGCTAGAAATTTATGGATAAGATTATTGACTGCA
>JACWDG010000031.1 GCA_014654245.1 Pelagibacterales bacterium SAG-MED09 | reverse complement strand
TCAAACACAAGGTGTAGATTTTTCACTTGAGGATAAGGAAAAAATTGCGTCAGCCTTAGACAATCTTGGTGTTGATTATATTGAAGCTGGTTGGCCTGGAGCTAATCCAACAGATACCGAGTTTTTTCAAAAAAAACATAATTTTAAAAATTCGAAACTGACATGTTTTGGAATGACAAAACGATCAGGCCGAAGTGCAGAAAATGATACAGGATTATCAGCGTTAATGAATTCAAATACATCTGCAGTATGTTTGGTTGGAAAGTCCTGGGATTTTCATGTTGATGTTGCTTTAGGTATTTCCAACGAAGAAAATTTGGAAAACATTAGTGAAAGTGCAAAACATTTTGTTAATGCTAAGAAAGAATTCATGTTTGATGCAGAACATTTTTTTGACGGATATAAAGCCAATTCAAAATATGCATTAGAATGCATTAAAGCAGCTTATGATCAAGGTGCCAGATGGATAATTTTATGTGATACAAATGGAGGAACCTTACCTCATGAAGTTTCTCAGATAGTTCAAGAGGTAGCAAAAGTTATCCCAGGAAAAAATTTGGGAATTCATGCTCATAATGATACTGGAAATGCAGTAGCAAATTCTTTAGCAGCGGTATTATCTGGAGTTCGTCAAGTTCAAGGAACAATCAATGGACTAGGTGAAAGATGTGGTAATGCAAATTTAATGTCATTAATCCCAACATTTTATTTAAAAAATGATTTTTCATCAAAATTTGAAACTGGAATTAAATCATCCCACATTAAAAATTTAACTGAATGTTCAAGACTTTTAGATGAAGTACTTAATCGAAAACCTAACATGCATTTACCATACGTTGGAGCAGCTGCATTTTCTCATAAAGGAGGTTTACATGTTTCAGCAGTTCAAAAAGATCCAAAAACTTATGAACACATTGATCCACAAGAAGTTGGTAATAATAGGAATATAGTGATTTCAGATCAATCTGGTAAATCAAATATTATCTCTAGATTAAAAACTATAAATATTAATATTGATGAAAATGATCCAAAAATTAAAAAACTTCTTAATGAAGTCAAAGATAGAGAATTTATTGGATATAGCTACGATGGAGCCGACGCATCATTTGAATTATTAGCTAGAAGAATTATTGGAGAAATACCAAGATATATATCAATTAATGAATACGATGTTTCAGTAAAAAAAAATAAATCTGGAAAAATAGTTTCATCAGCAAAAGCTCAATTAGAAGTTGATGGAGAAAAAATTATTTGTGAAGGTGAGGGTAATGGACCAGTAAATGCTTTAGATAATGCTATAAGACAGAATGTGGATCGACTAGCAAAATACTCGAAGTATTTGAAAGATTTAAAGTTAGTTGATTACAAAGTTAGAATTTTAAATACAGGTACTGAAGCTGTCACTAGGGTTTCAATTGAGAGTACAGACTCAAAAGGAAAAAATTGGTTTACTATTGGTGTATCTACGAACATTATTGATGCTTCATTTAAAGCATTGATCGATAGTTTAGATTATAAATTATTTAAAGATAATGCCCCAGCAAGTAAATGAGTATAAAAAATATCTCTTTTATTCTACATAAACCTCAATTATCAGAAAATATTGGTGCATGTGCTAGAGCAATAAAGAACTTTAATTTTAAGAAATTAGTTTTGATTAATCCAAAACCAATTTATCCAAATGATAAAATTTTAGCTACATCAGTAGGAGCCAAAGATATTATCAATCAAAGTAAAAAGTATGATAATTTGGAGAAAGCTCTTAGCAAGATTGATATTGTTATTGCTACCTCAGCAAGATTTAGAAATAAAAATATAAAACATATTAATTTAGATGATTTAAAAAAAATAAATTTTGAAAAGAAAATTGGTTTTTTATTTGGTTCAGAGGCATCTGGTCTAACAAATAATGAGATTAGTTATGCTAACTATACTCTACAAATACCCACTAATCCTAATTTTATGTCTCTAAATCTGTCGCATAGTTTAATCATAATTGCTCAATATGTTGCTGGTTTTATCAAATTAAAAAGAACTACATTCAAAAAATCCAAAAAAATTAAATCTGCAAGCAAAAAAGAAATACAATCAATGTTGGGTCTATGTATTAAAAATTTAGATGAAATAAATTTTTTTAGACCCATAGAAAAAAGATCAAAAATGTTAGAGAACTTAAGAAATATTTTTTATAAAATGGAGTTATCTGATAAAGAAACCCGTATTTTATCTGGGGTATTTGCGAGTTTAGGAAAAAAACGTTGATTGACAAACTTAAGGGTAGGTTTATAAACCCCATATTCAAATGACAAAAAGATTAAACTCTAAACATAAAGTAGATAGAAGATTAAAGGTTAATTTGTGGGGGAGACCAAAAAGCCCATTTAATACTAGAGCTTATGGACCAGGTCAACATGGTCAAACAAGATCATCTAAACCATCTGATTATGGAATTCAACTTAACGCTAAGCAAAAATTAAAAGCTTATTACGGAAATATTAATGAAAGACAATTTAGAAACATATACAAAAAAGCTTCAATGCTTAAGGGCGATACAAGTGAAAATTTAATTGGTCTTTTAGAGAGAAGATTAGATGCAATTATTTATAGAGCAAAGTTTGCAACTACTATTTTTTCATCAAGGCAATTAATTAATCATGGGCACGTCAAAGTTAATGGAAAAAAAGTTAATATTTCATCTTACTTAGTTAAAGAGGAAGACACAATTGAAATAAGAGATAAATCAAAACAACTTGCAATTATTGATATTGCTTTAGCTAACAAAGAGAGAGAAACTCCAGAATATATTCAGCTTGATGAAAAAAATAAAAAATTAAAATTTGTTAGAATTCCTAAATTCGAAGAAGTTCCATATCCAATTGTTATGGAACCTAATTTAGTTATTGAATATTATTCAAGATAAAAGTTTTGATCAAAAGATCTTCAAAGCAACACATAGATTATCAAATAGAAAAAAACCCTAATTGGAAAGTTCTAGATATAGGATGTGGATATACAGCGCATAAAAAAGCAAACGTTATTTGTGATATTCAGGATCTATCAGAGTTTTATAAAAATCGAAAATTTGTAAAACTCGAAAATAAAAAATTACCCTTTGATGACAAAGAGTTTGATTTAGTAATTACATCTCATGTAATTGAACATGTTGAAGATGTAAGTTTTTTTATTAAAGAATTGCAAAGAATTTCATTGAAGGGCTACATTGAGCTACCAACAATCTTAGAAGATAATTTGGTTTTTGAGAATAAAAATGATCATCTTTGGCAGATGGAATTTGATGATGTTAACTATCAACTATTAATTAAAAAAAGAGTTCAATACTTAGAACCATTATTAACAGTCTCTACTGCAAAAAAATTATCAAAATATTTTAGACAAAGCTTGATTCTTGAATTGTATTGGGAAAACTCTATTGAATTTAAATTACAAGAAAATAATTATATTGAAGCAGAAAAAATATCTAGACTGACTTTAGTAAGAAAATTCTTATCTAAATTGATCAGAAATCTAATAAGATAAAAAAATTAAATTATTTCTTAAAATTTATTCCTTTTTCCTCAAAAATTTTCTTAAGTTCACCGTTTTCATACATTTCTTTTATGATATCACAGCCACCAACAAATTCTTTTTTGATATAAAGTTGGGGGATAGTAGGCCAGTCACTGAAAACTTTTATTCCTTCTCTAATGTTTTGATCTTCCAAAACATTCACACTTTGAAAGTTTACTTCAAGAAGTTTTAATATATTTATTACTGCCATCGAAAAACCACACTGAGGAGCATCAGGTGTACCTTTCATAAATAAGCATACTTCATTACCATCAATATGATTTTGAATTAAATTTTTTGTATTTTCGTCCATTATTGCTCCTTTGTTTTAATTGCAAGGGCATGTAATTCATTTCCCATTTTACCTTTTAGCGAATTATATACCATTTTATGTTGTTCAATTTTACTTTTACCTGCAAATTGAGTAGATGTTACTGTTGCGGAGTAATGATTACCATCCCCAGCTAAATCTTGTATTTCAACTGTTGCATCAGATAATGCTTCTTTAATCAAACTCTCAATTTCTTTTAAATTCATTGCCATTATTTACTCATAAAATTTATAAGCCAACTTGTATTCGATGTTCTTAATTCGTCAATTGTTACTTTTGTCTTTTCGTTTATAAATAATTGATCATCTTTTATTGTTCCAAGTTCATCATAATGTACTGCATTTTTGATTAAAATATCAGTCACTTTTTTTAGACTTTTTTTACTTACTTCGATTATATATCTTCCCTGATCTTCAGCAAAAAAATACACAATCTCATTGATTAAATATTTTGGTTTTTTTAAATTAATACCTTTATTTCCTTTAATACACATTTTTGACACTGCAGTAATTATTCCACCAATTGATACATCATGTGCGCTTTTAATATGACCGGCATCTATTAATTTTAATAGGGTTTCTCCATTATTTTTTTCATTAAACAAATTGATCTCTGGTGGAGGACCATTTTTTTCATCCAGAATATTTCTTGCAAATAGACTTTGGTCAATATGTCCTTCAGTTTTTCCAATTACTAAAACGATATTATCAACTTCTTTAAAATCCATTGTAACTATCTTTTTATAATCATTAATTAAACCAACACCACCAATAGAAGGAGTAGGCTTAATTCCCTCTTCTTTAGTTTGATTATAGAAAGACACATTTCCTGAAACGACTGGGAATTTTAAATATTCAGCAGCTTCTCCAATACCTTGAACACATTCAACAAACTCTCCCATATTTTCCTCATTTTCAGGGCTACCAAAGTTTAAACAATTTGTGATAGCAACCGGTTTT
>JACWDG010000030.1 GCA_014654245.1 Pelagibacterales bacterium SAG-MED09 | reverse complement strand
TATACTTACATCACCAGTAATTTCACTGTCATTGGCTTGGAAAGTTAGAGAATTGTCTTTTAAGTTAAAGTCTATCTTTTTTTTATCATTAATAAATGTGATATCCATTTTGCCATTTATTTCTTTGTTAATATAATTTAGCTTATTTTTGATATTCAATCTCAAATCATGAGAGTCCAATTCAATAAAAAAACTTTTATTTTTTTCACTATGTTTTAATTTAAAACTTACTGGAATATTAAAGATATCAAATTTAGAGATTATTTCTTTGATCATGTTTTCTTTAAAGTGATAATCTAATTTTTTAAAGTTGATTAGAAAAATTGTATTATCATACTGATCTAAATAAAAAAATTTACTATTTGTAAAATTAATATATCTATCATTTTCATTATTATTTAATAAATCAATAAAAAATTGAAAACTTAAATTATTAACTTTAAAATTTGTTTGTTTAAATATTAAATTTCTTATACTTATTTGATCTGAGAAAAAAAAATTTCCTAAAGATATAAAAATTTTATTTTTTTCAGAAGAACCTATATTTGCATTCTCATGATTTATTTGGGTATTTTTCGAAAAAAAATGAGGAGATGGAAATAAACCATATTTAAGAGATTTATCTAGTGTTACTTTTAAATTATATTTATCAAATATTTGATTTTCTAGGTGTTTTTTAATTTTATTTTTATCATAAAATGATGGTATTAAAAAATAGCCAATTATAATAAAAAAGAATACGACAATACTTAAAAATATTTTTTTTTCTATGGGATCAGAATACCTTGAAGACTTTGTGACAAAAAATTTTTTTTTAAAAAAATTAAAATAGCTTTCTATTCTTTCGGTAATTGATAAAACAAAAGTGAGGAATTTTTTATTAAATTTTTTTTTAAACATTTAACTATGCTTATAATAAAATAATTAAAATGGTAAACTTAGATTATTTAAAAAAACTAAATGATGCTCAAATTCAGGCTGTGACCCATTTGGAGGGGCCTTTACTAATAGTTGCTGGTGCAGGGTCTGGTAAAACCAAGGTATTAACAAGCAGAATAGCTCATATAATAAAACAAAAGAAAGCTTATCCAAATCAAATATTGGCAGTAACATTTACAAATAAGGCTGCCAAGGAGATGCAATCAAGAGTAAGCTCTATACTTGGGTCAAGTGCTACGGGTTTATCTTGGCTAGGAACTTTTCATGCAATATGTGCAAAATTACTTCGAAAACATGCATCAGCTGTGAATTTAAATTCAAATTTTACAATTATAGATGCTGATGATCAAATAAGATTAATTAAAAATATTTGTAAAGCTGAAAACATTGATATTAAACAACTTGCTCCTAGATATGTTCTTGCAATAATTGATAAGTGGAAAAATAGAGGACAGTATCCAAATGAAGTAGTTATTAATAATAAAGATATTTATGAAAAGACCATATTGCCTGTCTATAGGATTTATCAACAAAAACTTATTGATTTAAATGCTTGTGACTTTGGTGACTTAATTTTACATGTTGTTAAAATTTTAGAAAAAAATTTAGATATTAGAAAAATATACTCAAAAAACTTCAAATATATTTTAGTAGATGAATATCAAGACACTAATTATATACAAAGTAAATGGCTAAATCTACTATCAGAAGAAAATCAAAATCTTTGTTGCGTTGGTGATGATGATCAATCAATTTATAGTTGGCGTGGTGCAGAAATAAAGAATTTTTTAGAATTTGATCAAATTTATCAAAATACAAAAGTGATAAGACTAGAAGAAAATTATTGGTCAACACAAAATATTTTATCTGTTGCATCTCAATTAATATCTCACAATCAAAATAGGGTAGGTAAAACTCTTAAAACAACAATGGAAGAAGGAGATTTAATAAACTTAAATTGTTATAAAAATGGAAAAGACGAAGCAATCGGTGTTTCGGATGAAATAGAAAAAATCAAGAAAAAATATTTGTTAAATAATATTGTTATACTTGTTAGAGCAATTTTTCAAACAAGAGAATTTGAAGAGCGATTTTTAAAAATTGGTCTACCATATAGAATCTTGGGTGGTACAAAATTTTATGAAAGAGCTGAGATTAAAGATTGTGTTGCATATCTTAGGATAGTATATCAAGATAAAGACGATCTGGCTTTTGAACGAATTGTAAATAATCCCAAACGAGCAATAGGAAATAATACGATTAAATCAATTCATGAATTTGCAAAGAAAGAGTCTAATAGCTTAGAGTTTTCTGCAAGGAAAATGATAGAAAAGAATTTAATAAAACCTAAAACAAAATTAGGTCTTTCGATGTTTTTGAATTATCTTTCTAAATGGAGAAACGATTTAAGAACTAAAAAAATTAGCCACATCAAACTATTACAAATAATCCTAGATGAATCTGGATATTCAGCAATGTTAAAAAATAAAAAGGATGTTGACAATGAAAACCGTCTTGAAAATATAAAAGAATTATTAAGTGCAATGAAAGAATTTGATAACCTTGAAAGTTTTTTGGAACATGTGTCTCTTGCTACATCCATCGATCAAGATTGGGATGGGCAAAAAGTTAATATGATGACAATGCATGCGGCAAAAGGGTTAGAATTTGATATGGTTTTTTTGCCAGGTTGGGAAGAAGGTCTATTTCCACATCAAAAATCTATTGAAGAAAAAGGACAAAATGGTCTAGAAGAGGAAAGAAGATTAGCCTACGTAGGAATCACAAGGGCAAAGAAAAAAGCTATTATTTCTTTTTCAATGAATAGATTTTATCAAGGAGATTGGATTGATAGTATGGCTTCGAGATTTATTGATGAGCTTCCGAATGATTTTTTGGAAAAAAATTCATTTTTTGAAGAAGACAAAAATGAGATAGATGAATTTGAATTTAATCAAGACTTTGAGATTAATGATCAAAATACAATTAGAAGTCCGGGCTGGATAAGATACCAAAAAAAAATTAAATGAAAGATTTTATTAGAAAATTAAGAAATCAATTTTTTGAATATGGTATAGATGGATATATTGTCCCGAAAAATGATGAATTCTTTACTGAATATTCCAAAATTAATCGATTAAAAATTATATCTAATTTTACTGGATCGGCTGGCTTAGCAATTATTTTAAAAAAAGAAAACTTTCTGTTTACTGATGGTAGATACACAATTCAAAGTGAAATTGAATCAGGAAAAAATTTTAAGATTATTGATTTTAAAAATTTAATAGATTGTAATTTATTTAAAAATCTTAAACTAGGTTTAGATCCTAAACTTTTTACTTACAGGCAAATAAAAAAATATTTTTTGAGATATAATAAGGTCAAATTTATTAAAAAAAATTTGATAGATGAGATTCAAAAACAAAGGCTAGATAAGTCAGCTCCTTTTTATTCTTTAGATAAAAGTATTGTTGGAGAATCTACTATTTCAAAATTAAATAAAATTTCAAACTATCTTAAAAAAAATAAATCAGATTATATTTTTATAAGTGCACCAGAAAATGTTGCGTGGATTTTAAATATTAGAGGAAAAGATGTACCAAATAGTCCAATACCTAATTCAAGATTGATAGTTTCCAAAACAAAAAAGATATTTTTAATAAGTGAAATTTCAAAATGTAAAAGATTATTAAAAGATAAGACAATCAATAGTCATCAATTTATTAACACAAAAGAATTTCCCGAAAAAATTTTAAACTTTAAAAATAAAAATTTCATAATTGATGAAAATTCTTGCTCAATTTTTTATGAGAATCTAATTAAATCCAGATTTAAAATTATTAAAAGAAAAGATCCAACTTATCATTTAAAATCAATTAAAAATAATATTGAAATAGATAATATGAAAAAAGCTCATATATTAGATGGTGTTGCTTTAACAAAATTCATTTATTGGATTCAAAATGTGAATAAGAAAAAAATTTCAGAAGTAGATGCTCAAATTAAATTAGAAAAATTTAGAAAAAAAAATAAGGATTATCTTTATCCTAGTTTTGACACTATTTCAGGTTCAGGAAAAAATGGAGCTATAATTCATTATCGTGCTAATAAAAAAAATTGCAGATTTATTAAAAAAAGAAGATATCTTTTTATGTGACTCAGGTGGTCAATATAATTATGGAACAACAGACGTGACTAGAACCATATGTTTTTCTAAGCCACATCAAAATATCAAAAATATTTTCACAAATGTCTTGAAAGGCCACATTGCTGTTGCCACTACCAATCTAAAAAAAGATAACATTGGAAAAAAAATTGATAAAAGGGCTAGAAAATTTTTAAAACGAAAAAATTTAGATTATGCACACGGAACTGGTCATGGAGTTGGTTTTTTTCTAAATGTTCATGAGGGTCCTCAGTCAATTTCAAAAGAAAATAAAATTAAAATTAAAGAAGGTATGATTTTAAGTAATGAGCCTGGGTATTACAAAAAGAACAAATTTGGAATACGTATTGAGAATTTAATTTATGTTAAAAAAAATAAAAATAGAATTGTTTTTGACAATTTAACATTAGCGCCAATAGACAAAGAATTAATAAATTTTAGTCTTTTAAATTTATCAGAAAAAAACTACTTATTTAAGTATCATTTTGAAGTATATTCACAAATTTCAAAATACTTGAATATTAATGAAAAAAAATGGCTAGCTAGTTTTATTTAACATTTTTAAAAATTGATCTTGATCAATAATCTTAATATTTAACTCTTTAGCATTAATAACTTTTCTCTTTGTCGGTTTTTCTCCAACTATAAGATAATTTAATTTTTTTGATACACTGCTAACTGTAATTCCAGAATTTTCTTCAATTAAAGATTTTACTTCAGCTCTACTAATTCCGTTAAGTTTTCCTGTAACCAAAAAAGTTTTATCATTTAATAAGCGGTTTTTTTCTGATAAATTTAAAAGACTAAAATTTATTAA
>JACWDG010000003.1 GCA_014654245.1 Pelagibacterales bacterium SAG-MED09 | reverse complement strand
AACAACATTCGGAATTAGTAGGGATGATAGTGGAAAATTTTTAAATGATTATATTGATAACAAAATTTTTTCTGTTGATCCATTTGTCTCAATTGATGAGGGTGTTGAGGATTTGATTGAAATTGCAGTTTTAAAAGGAAAAAAACAAAATAAAAATATTAAATTAGGAATATGTGGCGAACATGGAGGAGATCCTAAGAGTATATTTTTTTGCATCAAAGTTGGTCTAAATTATGTTTCTTGTTCTCCATACAGAGTCCCAATAGCTAGATTAGCAGCTGCTCAAGCTGAGCTGAAAAAATTAGTTAAGAATTAAATTAATTTAAATTTTTTTATATATGATTGTATATCTCAATAACTTATCTTCATTAAGATTGGTATGAAATTGATATTCATAATAATCATTATGAATTAAAAAATCACTTTTTTTTTTAAAAAAATAAAAATTGTAATTTTTTTGAAATAAATATCTTAATGAGATTAAGATTCTTTTTATATTTGTAAATATACAAAAAACACCTTCAATATAAAAAGGAAATTTTGGTACATCAGAAATTATAATTGTGTCAACTTTCTTTAAAAAAAAGTGTGAAATTAATGATTTATATTCTTTTAATGTAAGGTATTGAACTACACTATTAATAAGAACAACGTTATAATTAGATTTTAAACTTTCAATCCAAGAAATTTTAGAATTATTTTTGTATTTTTTTTTTATAAAAGATCTAAGTGTTTTATCCTTATCATACATTTTAATTTGTTTAATTTTCTTGTTAGTAAAGTTTTTACTAAAGCAACCATTTCCACATCCGAAATCTAATATTATATTTTTTTTATTTGGCAAAAGGGGTATAAATTCTACTTGATTAAATTTTGAAATTTCAAAAAAACTTTTTTTTAGATGGCTTTGTTTCATATCTTTCATATTCACTAACATTTTAAATAAATATAAGTCAAACTATTAAGTCAGGATGATTATCTTTTTTAAGTTTTGTTATATATGGTTCATAAAGTTTTTTTATGATAAAATTTCATATGATTCGCAATATGTTAATTGTTTCAATGTTTTCGTTGTTAATTTTACTCAATGCATGCAACACTGTTACAGGAACTGTTGAAGGCACTGCTCTAGGTGTAGTAAAGGATGTAAAAACAATTCATCATTATAGCACATGCATATTTACAGACACAGAGTGTGGAGATTTAAATTTAAAGTAGCAATATTAATTTTTTTTTAAATATAACTTAAGTATTAATATGAAGAAGGGGCGTTCTGTAGAACGACCACTAAATCATTATTAACAGAAAATAAGGACTTTTGGAAACTTCTTCGTAGAAACTTCGTAGTAAGTTTTCGTTATTTGTCAGATTTCTTGTTTTGGTTCTTCGTAGTGAGTTATTTTGATTATATCAAATAAACTTGAATTTATGATATGATTTGTGAATGAAAATAAAATTATATAGGTCTTCTACGGTTGGTCTTAATTTAAGTGGTTATAAATTACTTATGGACCCTTGGTTAACTGAGGGAGAGTATTACGGTTCTTGGTCACATTATCCCTATTATGATTTAGATAAGAATATTAATGAAATTAACTCTTATAACGCTATTTACATAAGTCATATTCATCCAGACCATTGTTCTGATGACACTTTAAAAAAAATAAGCAAAGAAATTCCAATTTATATTCATTCATATCACTCAAAATTTCTAAAGTTAAAATTAGAAAGAATTGGTTTCAAAGTAATTGAACTTGAAAACAATAAAAGAACAAAACTAGATAAAAATGCTTATTTAAATATTTTTGCTGCTGATAATTGTAACCCTGAACTATGTTTTAAATTTTCTGGTTGTGCTGATTTTACTGCTAAAGAAGGTAACTCTCAACAAATAGATACACTCTCTATAATTGATGACGGAAAGAATGTATTAATGAATGTAAATGATTGCCCCTTTGAATTAGCACAATCAACATTTAACGACATAAAAAAACAATATGAGAAAATAAATGTTTTACTTACAGGTTACGGTGGAGCAGGTCCTTATCCTCAATGTTTTGAAAATCTAAATTCAGAAGAAAAAATAACTGCCGCTCAATCAAAAGAAAAACAATTTCTTAATCAAGCAATTAAATATATTGATGAAATTAAACCAGATTATTACATGCCTTTTGCCGGCACATATACATTGACAGGAAAATTATCTAATTTACAAAGTTTGAGAGGTGTTTCTAGTATTGATAATGCTTATAATTTTTTTGAAAACTATTACTCTTCAAAAAACTTATCAAATAATATTAGACCATTAAAATTAAATGCTGGCAGCACATTTGATTTAAACATTAAAGAATATGATGAGAATTATAACAAAATAAATTATGAAGAATATCAGTCATATATTGATTTAGAGTTAAGTAATAAATTGCTTACTTATGAAAAAGATGAAATCCCAAGTTTTGATGAAATTTATCAATTGTCAAAAAAAGCACATCAGAGGTTTTTAGACAAAATGTTAATTAACAATGTAAGTTTAAAATCAGATATTTTTGTTAAAGTTAATGGAAAGAGTTTAATGTTATGTAAAAATAAAGATTTATTAGTAGTTAAATCAGATGAAATTAACCAAAAATCGAAAAAATATGTTAGGTATGAAACTGATATTAGACTATTAAAAAGATTACTGATGGGACCAAGATACGCTCATTGGAACAACGCTGAAATTGGTTCACATTTAAAATTTTTTAGAAAACCTAATACTTTTGAAAGAAATCTTTATCGTTCAATGGTTTATTTTCATTGTTAGATCCTACTATTCACCTATCTTCTAACTAAATTTTTAACTTTTTTTGACATTTTTTTCATATCCTTATCATCCATAATTCTTAGAGAATAATTTATAATTTAACTAATTACTTAAAAAATTGGTTTTGAAACTTCGTAGAAAGTTCGTAGTAAACTTCGTAGAGATGTTTTTATAAAAATAATTGAGATGATTTGATTTTGTCAAGAATGAGGGGCGTTCTGTTGCCAGGTGCCCCAAACCCCGTCTACTTAATTAACAAAGTTAATTAAGCAGCAAGTGCGTAACTTTCGTTAGCAATTATAAATTAGCCCTTTGCGGAGGAACAATTCCGAACGAAAGAATAGCCTTTAGACATTCGTCGATTCTAGTTCACCCCCATAAGTTGTAATGGTGGAGGTGGTGGGTACTGCCCCCACGTCCGCAATGGTTATTACGAAATTCGTTTATCGTCATAGTTGGAAATCCAACGTTATTAATATAAAAGGAATTACAACAGATTCAATAACAATCATGAAATTAACAAAAGAACAATTAGAAGAGATTAAAAATCAACAAAGTCAAAGCAATAAAACTAAAAGAGTAACTTCATTAGAACTTGAAAAAATTCTATATGAAGCAATCCCAGCTTTAGATCATGGTTTTGTAAGAGTTGTCGATTATATGGGTGATGATACATCTATTGTACAGTCCGCAAGAGTATCCTACGGCAAGGGTACTAAACAAGTTTCTACCGATAAAGGTCTTATTAAGTATTTGATGAGACATTGGCACAGTACACCTTTTGAAATGTGTGAAATCAAATATCACATTAAATTACCAATTTTCATAGCTAGACAATGGATTAGACATAGAACAGCGAATGTTAATGAGTATTCAGCTCGTTACTCTATTTTAGATAAAGAATTTTACTTACCATCAAAGGAAAATTTAGCAGCACAGTCAACAAGTAATAGACAGGGGCGAGGCGATGTTATTGAAGGAGACCAAGCTAATGAAGTTTTAGAACTTTTGAAAAATGATGCCGAAAGAACCTATGATAATTATGAAACTATGTTGAATGAAAAGTATGACGGTACAACAATTGATGAAAATAAAAAAGGTTTAGCCAGAGAACTTGCGAGAATGAATCTTACTTTAAACACATATACTCAGTGGTACTGGAAAACAGATTTATTAAATTTAATGAATTTTTTAAGATTGAGAGCTGACAGCCATGCACAATATGAAATAAGGGTTTATGCAGATATAATGTTGGATACATTAAAAAAAATGGGTACCAATAACTTTTGAGGCATTTATGGATTATAGAGTTGGTGGAACAGAAGTTTCAGCAAAAGGTAAAACAATTATACAAAAATTAATTAAAAGTGAAAACGTTTCTCTTGAGGACTCTGGTCTTTCAAAAAGAGAGTGGAACGAGCTAATGACTGCTTTTGATCTTAAAGATAAATTGATTTAATTTTATTTGCAAAATCTAAATATATTTTTGAAATTTCATGATTAGGATTAGATTCAACTATTGGTTTTCCATTATCTCCGCTTTTTCCAACGTCAGGATTAATAGGTATTTCTCCTAAAAATTCTTTTTCAAATTCCTCTGCAGTTTTTTTAACACCACCTTCGCCAAAGATTTTATATTTTTTTCCATCATCTCCAGTAAAAAAACTCATATTATCTACTAAGCCTAAAATTTTTACACCAAGTTTATCAAACATTTTAATTCCTCTTTTTACATCTAATAGAGCAACTTCTTGAGGAGTAGAGATTATTATCGCTCCATCCATCTTAATTTCTTGTGAAAATGTTAATTGAGTATCTCCCGTTCCTGGAGGCATATCAACTATGATAAAATCTAAATCTTTCCAGTTTACTTTTTGAGTGAAAGTTTTTATGGCACTTGTTACCATTGGGCCTCTCCAAATCATAGGTGTCTGTTGATCAGCTAAAAAACCGATAGACATACATTGAATATCATATTTAACTATAGGATCAAGTTTCTGCCCATCACTTTTTGGCTTCTCATTTATATCAAACATTTTTGGAATTGAGGGACCATATATATCAGCATCTAACAAACCTACTTTGCATCCTATTTGCTTTAAAGCCAAAGCAAGATTTGTTGCAAAGGTAGATTTCCCTACACCACCTTTTGCACTGGAAATTGCAATTGTAAATTTTGTTCCTAAAATAGGATTTTTAGTGAATTTTTTAGGCTCCATTTTCTTTTTCATTGCGTCACTAAGTTCTGGCTTTTTATCTGTCATATTTTCATCATTACTTGTTTTTTGTGATAAAGACACTATATACTTTGACATATGTCAGATGATTTTAAAGGTGGAGGCCAAAGTCCATGGGGCTCAACTCCAAGAGGAGGCGGTAATGGTTCAGGAAGAGGACCAACACCCCCTGACGTTGAAAAAATTATCAAAGAGTTTCAAGAAAAAATCAAAAAATTTTTACCAGGTGGAAGTTCTTCTGGGGGTAAGCAAGCAATCTTAGTTTTAATTATACTTGGATTTGTTTGGTTGGCTAGTGGTCTATACAGAGTTCTACCAGACGAACAAGGTGTTGTTCTTAGATTTGGAAAGTTTGTAAAAACAACTCAACCAGGTTTGAACTATCACATCCCTTTTCCAGTCGAATCTGTTTTAACCCCAAAAGTCACGAAGGTTAATAGAATTGATATTGGATTTAGATCTGAGAGAGATAGTGGTTTTTCCTCATCTGGAGGTGTAGCAGATGTTCCTCAAGAAAGTTTAATGTTAACTGGAGATGAAAATATTGTAAATATAGACTTTTCAGTTTTTTGGGTGATTAAAGATGCAGGAAACTTTCTATTTAAAATTCAAGACCCAGAGGGAACTGTCAAAGCAGCAGCAGAGACTGCAATGAGAGAGGTAATTGCAAGATCAGATATTCAACCAATTTTAACCGAAGGAAGATCTGTTATAGAAACTGATACTCAAGAAATAATTCAAAAAATATTAGATGAATACACAAGTGGTATTCAAATTACTCAAGTACAAACTCAAAAAGCTGATCCACCTGACCAAGTTATAGATGCATTTAGAGATGTTCAGGCTGCAAGAGCTGACATGGAAAGATCAAAAAATGAAGCTGAGGCATACGCAAATGATGTTATTCCAAGAGCAAGAGGTGAAGCAGCAAGAATTTTACAAGCAGCTGAAGCATATAAAAAAGAAGTTGTGGCAAAAGCAGAAGGTGAGGCTAGTAGATTTTTAGCAATTTATAATGAATATAAAATGGCAAAAGAAGTAACTCAAGAAAGAATGTATTTAGAGACTATGGAAAAAGTGTTAGCAGACATAGATAAGGTAATTATTGAAAAAAATGCTGGTTCAGGCGTTGTTCCTTATCTTCCATTACCAGAGTTAAGTAAAAAGAAAGTAGCTAATTAAAATGAATGCAGGAAAAATTATAACTGGAATAATTGTTGCACTTGCTGTTGTAGCTTTCTTTTCAATATTTATAGTAAAAGAAGTTAATCAAGCAATTGTTCTTCAATTTGGTGACCCTAAAAGAATTATCTCAAAACCTGGATTAAACTTTAAGATACCTTTTATTCAAAATGTTGTTTTTTTAGATAAAAGAATTTTGAATTTAGATACTCCTCCAGAGGAAGTAATTGCATCAGATCAAAAGAGATTAATTGTTGATGCTTTTGCAAGATTTCAAATTGTAGACCCTCTTAAATTTTATATTTCAGTTGGAAATGAAAGAGTTGCTAGATCAAGATTAGCAACAATTATAAATTCAAGAATTAGGAATGTTTTAGGTCAGCAAGAACTTCAAACACTTTTATCTGAAGATAGAACTAAGCAAATGTCTTTAATCCAAGAGGGAGTAAATAACGAAGCTGAGAATTTTGGAATTAAAATAAATGATGTTAGAATAAAAAGAGCAGACCTTCCCCAGGCAAACAGTGATGCAATTTTTAGAAGAATGCAAACTGAAAGGGAGAGAGAAGCTAAAGAATTTAGAGCAAGAGGTGCAGAGATGGCAGTGACGATAACTTCTACGGCAGATAAAGAAGTCACTGTAATATTAGCTGATGCTCAAAAAAAATCAGAGATTATGAAAGGTGAAGGAGATGGTAAAAGAAATAATATTTTTGCTGGCGCTTTTGGACAAGATCCTGAATTCTTCGCATTTTATAGAGCAATGCAAGCTTATGAAAAAGCTCTTATTGGGGGAGAAACATCTTTAATTTTATCTCCTGATAGTGAGTTCTTTAAATTCTTTGGAAATATAAAACCTAAAACAAATTAAATTTTTTATGAAGGAATTGATCATAGCTTTTGGTCTATTCCTGTTTATTGAGGGTGTTTTATATGCCATATTTCCATCAAAAATGAAAACTATGTTAAAGAAGTTAGATTTACTAAAGGATAATCAATTAAGAATAGGTGGGTTAATCTTTGCAATTTTGGGATTTATAATAATTTACTACTCTAAATCTACAGTATGAAAAAATTAAGAAAATATTTTTTATCTTTACTAATAATATTAAATTTTAACACTCTATCTTTTTCAAAAGGTGTTCCTGAATCATTTGCCGATCTGGCTGAAAAATTAATGCCTTCAGTCGTTAATATTTCAACCACTCAAACTGTTGTAACAAATTCCAATCCTTTCCCCTTTCAATTTCCTCCAGGGTCTCCATTTGAAGACATGTTTAAAGAATTTGGAGCACCTCAAGAAAGAAAATCTTCAGCACTTGGCTCGGGTTTTATAATTGAGGAAAATGGAATTGTTGTTACAAATAATCACGTAATTCAGGATGCTGAAGACATTATAGTAAGAGTTAATGGAGATAAAGAATTTAAAGCAAAGGTGATAGGAGCTGATCCATTATCTGATATTGCAGTTTTACAATTAGATACAAAAGAAAAATTTATACCAGTTAAATTTGGAGACTCTGATAAAGCAAGAATTGGAGATTGGGTTATTGCTATTGGAAACCCTTTTGGTCTTGGAGGCACTGTAACATCAGGTATTATTTCTGCCAGGAACAGATCTATAGGATTATCTAGATACGAAGATTATATTCAAACTGATGCATCTATAAATTCAGGTAATTCTGGCGGACCTTTATTTGATATGAAAGGAGATGTGATTGGAATTAACACTGCAATTTTAGGAAGAAATGGATCTATAGGTATTGGTTTTTCAATACCTTCTAACAGTGCAAAGATTGTAATTGATCAACTTATAGAATTTGGAGAAACAAAAAGAGGATGGCTAGGAGTAAGAATTCAAGATGTAACAAAAGAAATTGCTGAGATTGAAAAACTAGATCAACCGAGAGGCGCGTTAGTTGCTAGTGTAGCGGACGGAAGTCCCTCAGACAAAGCTGGAATAAAAGCAGGAGATATAATTTTAGAATTTAACAATGAAAAAATTAAAATAATGAAGGAGCTACCAATTATAGTTGCAAGAACTGAGGTTGGTAAAAAAGTTGATGTTAAAATCTGGAGAAATAAAAAAGAGATTATAAAAAAAGTAATACTTGGAAGATTAGAAACTTCTGAAGATTTTAAAGTTACTGAAAAATCAACACCAACTGAAACTAAGGTTGAAAATTTAAAAATTAGTGTCAGAAAAATTAATAAAGAAGATATTAAAGAAAGAAAACTTCCCAATCAAACAAAAGGTTTATTGGTAACCCAAATTGAAAATGATAGTCCAATTATAAATTCAATTGAGCTTAATAGTATTATAATAGAAGCACAAAAGAAAAAGATTAATTCTGCTAATGATTTAAAACAAATAGTAACCCAAGTTTTAAATTCAAATCAAAAAACAATTTTATTTGTTATTTATAATAGTCAAAATCAAAGAAGATATATTGGTGTTAAATTAAAATAGATTATGGATTTAAAATCCAAAATTATTTTAATTTATGGTCCTACAGCATCTGGTAAGTCAGAGTTTGCTGTTAAGCTAGCTAAGAAAATTAAAGGTGAAATAATTAATGCCGATAGTATGCAGGTTTATAAAAATTTAAAAATTCTGACTGCAAGACCTATAAAAAAAGATCACCAGAAAATTAAACATCATCTTTACGGATTTCAAAATGGAAAAAAAAGTTTTTCTACTGGTGATTGGTTAAAACTTGTAACAAAAAAAATTGATGAAATAAAATATAGAAAAAAAATTCCGATTTTAGTTGGTGGAACAGGTTTATATTATAAAGCTTTAATAGAGGGTTTGGTAAAAATTCCTACAATACCTCTGGCATTTAGAAGTAAAGTTAGAAAATTACATTATGATCTTGGTCAAAAAAAATTTTATAAAAAACTTTTAAAAATCGATCCTATTTTGATTAATCAAATAAAATCTACGGATACTCAAAGATCTATTAGAGCTTACGAAGTGAAAATGTTTACAAAAAAATCTATATTGAAATGGTATGAAAGCACAAGATCCGACTTTAAAAAAGAAGATTTCTACAAGATAATAATAGACTTTCCACGACCAAAATTGATTGAAAAAATTAATGCTAGATCGATCCAAATGTTAAAAAAAGGAGCAATATCAGAAGTTAGAAGGTTTCTAAAACTAAAAATTTCAAAAGATAAAAGTATTTCTAAAGCGATAGGAGTTAATGAGATTAAAGAATACTTAGATAAACTAGCTATCAAAGAGGAGATAGCTGACAAAATATCAATAAAGACAAGGCAATATGCTAAAAGACAAGTGACTTGGGCTAGAGGGCACATGGGGGATTGGAAAAAAATAAATCCAAATAGACTTAATAATTTTTTAAAAAAAATTTAAATATTCTCGAGTTAAACTTGACCAATCAGTACAACTTCAGCTAGATTGCGAAATGCCAAAATTATTAACAGGAGCAGAAATAGTATTTAAATGTCTTGAGGACCAGGATGTGGAATATATTTTTGGTTATCCAGGTGGTGCAGTTTTGCCAATATATGATGAACTTAAAAATCATGAAACTGTAAAACATATTTTGGTACGACATGAGCAAGGTGCTGGTCATGCAGCAGAGGGATATGCCAGATCATCAGGCAAACCAGGAGTAGTACTAGTTACTTCAGGACCTGGCGCAACTAACGTTGTAACTGCCTTAACAGATGCATACATGGACTCTGTTCCATTGGTTTGTATTTCTGGCCAAGTACCAACTCATTTAATTGGCACTGATGCATTTCAAGAATGTGATACAACAGGTATAACAAGACCTTGTACAAAGCATAATTGGTTAGTTAAAGATATTAAAGACTTATCAAGAGTAATTCATGAAGCATTTTATGTTTCAACAACAGGAAGGCCAGGTCCAGTTTTAATTGATATACCTAAAGATATTCAATTTGCAAAAACAAGTTATTCAAAGTTTAAAAAAGAAAAAAAATTAAATGGAAAGATAAATAATAAATTTTCTCAAAGTGAAATAGAGGAATTAATTAATTTAATTTCAAAAGCAAAGAAACCAGTGGTTTATACTGGTGGAGGAGTTATAAACTCAGGTCCAAAAGCAAGTGAGTCTTTAAGAGAGTTTGTTAGAATGATAGGTTTTCCAATCACTTCTACTTTGCAAGGTCTAGGAGCATTCCCAGGCGATGATAATCAATTTATTGGAATGTTAGGAATGCATGGAACTTATGAAGCAAATAATGCTATGCATGATTGTGATTTATTAATTAATATAGGAGCAAGATTTGATGATAGGATAACAGGGAAAATAGATGAATTCTCACCGAAATCAAAAAAAGTTCATATCGATATCGACCCATCATCAATTAATAAAATTATAAAAGTTGATTTAGCTATCGTAGGCGATGTTAATGAGGTTCTTAGGGCGACAATAAAAAAAATAAATAAAAAACAAAATGGTTTAAAAACTTCAAATAAACAAAAAATATCTAAATGGTGGGAACAAATACAAAAATGGAGAACTAAAAATTCATTAGGATTTATTAATAGCGATAAAACTATAAAACCTCAACATGCTGTTAAGAGACTGTATGAATTAACAAAAAATCAAGACACTTTTATAACTACTGAAGTAGGTCAGCATCAGATGTGGGCTGCTCAACATTATAAATTTAATAAACCAAATAGATGGATGACTTCGGGTGGCCTTGGAACTATGGGTTATGGTCTTCCTGCAGCAGTAGGAGTTCAAATAGCTCATCCTGATAAACTTGTAATTGATATTGCAGGTGAGGCATCTGTTTTGATGACAATTCAAGAAATGTCAACTGCAGTACAATATAATTTGCCAATTAAAATCTTTATACTAAATAATCAGTATATGGGAATGGTTAGACAGTGGCAGGAGTTACTTCATGAAAAAAATTATTCAGAAAGCTATTCTGAAGCATTACCAGATTTTGTAAAGTTAGCAGAAGCTTATGGATGCAAAGGAATAAAAGCCAACAATCCAAATGAATTAGATGAAAAAATAAGAGAAATGATAAATCATACTGGTCCAGTGATATTTGATTGCCAAGTTGATCCTAATGAAAATTGTTTTCCAATGATTCCATCAGGAAAACCACATAATCAAATGATCCTAGGTCCAAATGATCAAGAAGATAATAGAATTACTGGAAAAGGAAAGTCGTTAGTTTAATGGTTAAATCTAAATCAGCTTACAGCATACCAACAAAAAAAGGTAAATTAGACACTCATATTTTTGTCGTTTGGGTAGATAATGAAGCTGGAGTGTTAGCAAGAGTGGTTGGTCTATTTTCAGGAAGAGGGTACAACATAGAGTCTTTAGCTGTAGCAGAAGTAGATGCCAAAAAAAATATTTCAAGAATAACAATTGTTACCACTGGAACTCCCCAAGTAATTGATCAAATAAAGTTACAATTAAAAAAGCTTGTTCCAGTTCATAAAGTAGCAAATTTTAAAAGAGAAGATAAAAAAGTAATCTTTAAAGAAATGGCCCTATTGAAAGTTGTTGCACCAAAAAAAAATATAGATAAATGCTTAAAGTCTTGTAATAAATTTAATCCAGTAATAATAGATAAGACAAAAAAATCTATTGTTATACAAATTACAGCTTTAAGAAGGGAGATAGATAAAATGAATTTAAAATTAAAACCTCTAGGTCTTATAAGCACTTCTCGAACAGGAGCAATTGCAATGACAAGGGGTGCTGAAATATTTAATTAATTTAAAAAGGAGAAAAGAAATGAAAATGTTTTATGAAAAAGATGCTGATGTAAATTTAATTAAGGAAAAAAAAGTTGCAATTTTTGGTTATGGTAGTCAAGGGCATGCCCATGCTTTAAATTTAAAGGATAGTGGTGTTAAAGAAGTAGTTGTTGCCTTAAGAGACGGTTCTGCTAGCAAAGTAAAAGCAGAGTCTAAAGGATTGAAAGTTATGAATTTATCAGATGCAGCACAGTGGGCTGATGTTTGTATGATTTTAACTCCCGATGAATTACAAGCTACGATTTATAAGAATCATATCGAGCAAAGAATTAAAGAAGGAACAAGTTTAGCTTTTGCTCATGGTCTAAATATTCACTATGATTTGATTAAAGCAAGAAAAGATCTTGATGTTTTTATGGTTGCGCCAAAGGGTCCAGGTCATCTTGTGAGAAGTGAATTTGAAAAAGGTGGGGGTGTTCCATGTTTAATGGCCGTTCATCAAGATGGCACAGGCAAAGCAAGAGACTTAGCCTTATCTTATGCATCAGCTATTGGCGGTGGTAGATCAGGAATTATTGAGACCACTTTCAAAGATGAATGTGAAACCGACCTATTTGGTGAACAAACGGTACTTTGTGGTGGCTTGGTTGAACTTATTAAAAATGGATATGAAACTTTAGTAGAAGCTGGTTATGAGCCTGAAATGGCATATTTTGAATGTCTCCATGAGGTGAAATTAATTGTAGATTTAATTTATGAAGGTGGAATAGCTAACATGAATTACTCTATTTCTAATACCGCGGAGTATGGAGAATATATTTCTGGTCCAAGAATTATTAATAAAGAAGAAACAAAAAAAAGAATGAAAGAGGTTTTATCTGACATACAGTCTGGTAAGTTTACAAAACAATGGATGGAAGAGTGTAAAAATGGACAGAAAAATTTTTTAAAAACTAGAGAAGATTTAGCGAAGCATTCAATAGAGACTGTTGGAGCTAAACTTAGGGATATGATGCCTTGGATTGGTAAAAAGAAGTTAGTTGATAGTGATAAGAGTTAAAAAAAGCTAATTTCTTACAATTATTTTGCAAAATCTATTATAGATTGTATTATTCAAATTCTAAAAATTTAGAATTATGTCTAATAAAGAAAGAGTTTTTATATTTGATACTACAATGAGAGATGGTGAGCAATCACCAGGTGCATCAATGAGTCTAGAGGAAAAGATTCAAATTGCAAGAGTTTTTGATGAGCTTGGAATTGACATCATAGAAGCAGGATTCCCAATTGCTTCACCTGGAGATTTTGAAGCTGTATCAGCAATCAGTAAAGTTTTAAAAAAATCAATTCCATGTGGTTTGGCAAGACATTCTAAAAAAGATATTGATAGATGCTATGAAGCTTTAAAACACGCTCCAAGATTTAGAATTCATACTTTTATTTCTACAAGTCCACTGCATATGAAACATAAACTTAACAAAACTCCTGAGCAAGTTTATGATTCTATTAAAGAACATGTCAGTTATGCAAGAAAATTTACTGATGATGTTGAATGGTCATGTGAAGATGGAACTAGAACAGATATGGATTATATGTGTAAGACTGTTGAACTTGCTATTAATTCTGGTGCAAAAACAATTAATATTCCTGACACAGTGGGTTATACAGTTCCATCAGAGTTTACAAAAATTATAGAAACATTATTAAATAAAGTTCCAAATATAGATAAAGCTATTTTATCTACGCATTGTCATAATGATTTAGGATTAGCGGTAGCAAATTCTCTAGCTGGAGTACAAGCTGGTGCTAGACAAATTGAGTGTACTATAAATGGTATAGGAGAAAGAGCTGGAAATGCAGCTTTAGAAGAGGTTGTGATGGCTATAAGAACTAGAAATGATTTAATGCCATATGAAACTGGAATTAACACAACACTGTTAAGTAAAGCATCTAAATTAGTTTCAAACGTTACAGGATTTCCTGTCCAGTTTAATAAAGCTGTAGTTGGAAAAAATGCTTTCGCACATGAATCAGGTATACACCAAGATGGAATGCTAAAAAATAGAAATACTTATGAAATAATGACTCCAGAGAGTGTTGGGGTAAAGCAGACTTCACTTGTCATGGGCAAACATTCAGGAAGGCATGCATTTAAAGATAAACTAATAAGTCTAGGTTATGCAGATTTGACTGATGATGTAATAGAAAATGCGTTTGGAAAATTTAAAATTTTAGCTGATAAAAAAAAGCATATCTATGATGAAGATATGATTGCCATTGTTGATGATAGTTTAGTTATAGATAATAAAGCCAATACTATTTCTCTAAAATCTTTAAAAGTTTTTGCTGGAACAGGTGAACCGCAAAAAGCAGAAATGACATTAGATGTAAATGGACAAATTAAATCAGCATCAGAGACAGGAGATGGGCCCGTAGATGCTATTTTTAAATGTATTAAAAATTTATATCCGCATGAAGTTAATTTACAATTGTATCAAGTTCATGCAGTAACAGAGGGAACTGATGCTCAAGCTACAGTAAGTGTTCGAATTGAGGAAAATGGCAAAACTACAGTAGGACAAGCTGCAGATACTGATACATTAGTTGCATCTGCCAATGCATATATAGGTGCTTTAAATAAAATGATTATTAAACGTGATAAAACTGCTCCAATGGAGCAAGACAATCAAAAAGTAAAAGGAATATAATATGGGATTATTTAGTAGAGTTAAGAAAATTTGGAGTCAAGATATGGCTATTGATCTAGGAACCGCAAACACACTAGTTGTTGTAAAAGGCCAAGGGGTCGTTCTTAATGAGCCATCAGTAGTTGCAATTGTTGATCAAGGAGGAAAAAAACAAGTTTTAGCGGTTGGTGATGAAGCCAAAACAATGCTTGGAAGAACTCCTGGAAACATAAGTGCAATAAGACCTTTAAGAGATGGAGTAATTGCAGATTTTATTGTTACAGAGGAAATGATTAAACATTTTATTAAAAAAGTTCATAAAGGTAGTACATTTGCAAATCCACGAATTTTAATTTGTGTACCAACTGGTTCTACTCCGGTAGAAAGAAAAGCTATTCAAGACAGTGCGTTGGCAGCTGGTGCTAGAAGAGTTCAGTTGATTGAAGAACCTATAGCTGCAGCTATTGGAGCAGGTTTACCAATATCTGAGGCAACTGGTTCAATGGTTGTTGATATTGGTGGTGGCACAAGCGAAATAGCTGTTATGTCACTTGGTGGTTTAGTTTATTCAAAATCATTAAGAGTAGCTGGGGATGCAATGGATACAGCGTTAGTTAATTATATGAGAAAAGAATATAATCTAATGATAGGTGATAGTTCTGCAGAAAAGATCAAAAAAGAAATTGGTACTGCAATACCTACTAACGATAATACTTATCCAGTCAAAGGTAGAGATTTAAGATCTGGAACTCCTAAAGAAGTCAATATTACCGAAGAAGATACGGCTGAAGCATTGAACGATATTTTGAGAGAAATGGTAAATGGAATTAAAGATGCTTTAGAAGCAACACCACCAGAATTATCAGCTGATTTAGTTGATATGGGCTTAACTTTAACTGGAGGAGGAGCTTTATTAAAAAATATTGATAAAAGATTTTCTAAGGAGACTGGTCTGCCAGTACATATAGCTGAAGATCCATTATCTTGCGTTGCAATTGGCACTGGTAAAGCTTTAGATCAGGAACAAACTTTTTCTACTATGCTTACTGAGTATTAAGAATAATGGCCTCAAGCAGAGATGATTTTATAATTGCAATCCGATCTGCTTTTTTAAAAAAAGAAACACAACAAAAATTTTCATTATTATCACTTTTATTTATTTCTATTCTAATAATTATTTTATCAAGTTTTAACTTTAAAATAGTGAATAATTTAAGAAATACTATTAATGAAATCGTTTACAGGTCTTCATTTGTTGTTTCTATACCTGAAAACTTAATTATTAATTCTTATAAAACAATTACTGAGTATTCAAATTTTTACGATGAATATAAATTAAATAAAAAAAAATTGGAAAATTTAAAATCAAAAGAAGTATTGAATGAGATAATTGTCAGTGAAAACAAAGAGCTAAAAAATTTAATAGAGGATTTCACATTAACAACAAGTAAAATCTTAGCAAAAGTAATTGTTGACCATGATAGTCCTTTTTTAAAAACAATTATTATTAACAAAGGTAGTGCAGAAGGACTAAAGATAGGAACAAATATTTTTGATAAAAATTACCTTATTGGGAGGGTTATTGAAACAAATTTTAAAACCTCCAGGGTTTTGTTGTTATCAGATCTTAATTCGAGTGTTCCAATTTCGATCACTCCAGGAAATATTCAAGCTATTGTTATTGGTGACGGAAAAAATTCAGGTGAAATTAAATATATAAAAGGAAATTTAATTGAGGAAATTCAAGATCAAAGTATTGGTTATACTTCTGGAACTGGCGATCTTTTTAGAAGCGGTGTTCCTGTAGGCAGGCTTACAGTAAATAATGAAAGTGTATATCTCAATTTTTATAGTGACTTTAGTCAACTTAAATATGTCTTTGCTGAAATTGAAAAAAAAAACGTAAATCAAAAGAATTTATCCTCTCAAGTTGATGAATTAACTAGCTCAAATCAAAATACAGAAGCAATTAAATTAAAATTATTAAACGATCAAATTAAAATTTTAAATGAAACTAATAGTAAATTTATAGAGGAAAATAAAAATTTAGTTTCTGAAACTGAAAACTTAAACTCTATAAATATTAATTTAAAACAAATTATCAAAAAACAAATAGATGAAATAAATCAAAATAAAACAGATCAAAAAGAATTAGAATTTTTACGCCTAAATTTACTATATAGTTCAAAATGTCAAAAAAGTGCGTTTAAAAAAGGTTATAAAATTGGCACTTCTGAATATAGAAAATGCATTTTAAATAGAGGGGATTATTAAGTGATCAGTTTTCAAAAAAAAAATTGGTTATATAAAGTTTACACCTGGTTACCAGTTTTAGTTCTTTATATTTCAGTCTTAAATGAATTTGATTTTAATTATATTGATTTACAATACTTCTCTTTTAATTTTCCATTTTTACTAATTTTTTATTTTACTCTTAAAGAGTACAGTAGATTTGATTTTTTATTAGTTTTTATCTCTGGTCTTGTTAACGATACAGTAGTTGGCTTACCTTTAGGAATAAGCTCGTTTTCATATATCTTAGTTTGTATATTTGCTGCTTACTTAAGAAATATAACTATAAGACCAAATTTAATTAAAGATTGGTTTTATTTTCTGTTCATTATTAGTTTGATCAATTCAATAAATTATTCAGTTTTATTTTTCTTTTTTTCTTTTGAACTAGATATTATGTTTTATGTGGTAAATAATTTTTTTACTTTTTTATTATATATGCCAATAATATCTTTTTTTGACAAATATTTACAGGCCATAAATGATTAATCAAAGTGATAACGTTTTAAAATTAAATTCAATCAATAGAAGAATGTTTATTTTAGGAGTGGCTAAAGTAATTATTTTAGGAGGTATAGTCAGTAGATTGTTTTTTTTGCAAATTAAAGAAAATAAAAAATATCTAACACTTTCAGATAAAAATAGAATAAGAGAGTGGAAGTTGCCACCAGTAAGAGGAATTTTCCAAGACTTTTTTGGAAATACTATTGCAGGTAATTTTGAAGCTTATCAGCTACATCTAATTCCTGAGGAGGTAGAAAATTTTAGATATACAATAAACAGAATTAAAAATATTCTTGGTTTATCAGAAAATCAATTTAAAAAAATTTTAAAGAAAAAAAAAGAAATTAAATCATGGGAAACCCTTATTGTTGCCAACAATTTAACTTGGGAAAATTTTTCAAAAATAAATAATAACTTGTATGATTTAAACGGAGTTAAGCCCGTAATTTCTATATCTAGAAACTATCCATTTAAAGAAAATTATACACATATTCTTGGCTATGTTAGTCAAGCTAATGAAGAAGATATTTTAAAAAATGATAATATTAAAGAAAAATTTGTTCAAGGATTAAAAGTTGGAAAAACAGGTTTAGAAAAAACTTTTGAGAATGATTTGATTGGTAGTAATTCGATTGAACGATACGAAGTAAATGCATATGGTAGAAGAATAAGCCAATTAGCCTTTCAGAAAGGTGACCAAGGTCAATCAATAAGATTAACTGTTGATACAGAAATACAAAAACTAGCTAATGAATTATTAGCTGAAAAAGCAGGCTCTATATGTGTAATGGATATTTTTAATGGGAACGTTATTGCAATGCATTCTTCACCTTCTTTTGATCCTAATGAATTCGTATTTGGCATAAGTGAAGATAATTGGCAATTAATTAGAAACAATCCTATGAAACCATTAGTGAACAAATCTTTGTCAGGAAATTACTCCCCAGGGTCAACAATAAAACCAATTGTAGCTTTGTCAGCACTCGAAAATGAAATTATTAATCCAAAATTTAGAGTTCATTGCAAAGGACATAAAAACCCAATGGAATTATATGGACAAAAATATCATTGCTGGAAAAAAGAAGGGCATGGATCTGTAAACTTAAGAGAAGCCATGAAGCAATCTTGTGATACCTATTTTTATGAAATAGCTAGAAGACTTGGTGTAGATAAATTAAGTGAAACCGCTAAAAAATTTGGCTTAGGTGAAAAAGTTTTTGGAGATTTATTTAATAATGAAAAAAATGGTTTAATACCAAGTACAATTTGGAAAAAAAATGCTTTAGGAAAAAATTGGCTACTAGGTGAAACTATCATAACTGGAATTGGCCAAGGCTATATTCAAACTACACCAATTCAACTATGTTTAATGACTGCACAAATTGCTAATGGAGGTCATAAAATTTATCCAAAAATTATTTTGGATGATAATATTAATTATGAGGATAAATTTGCTTTAATTGTAAAAGAGACAAGAAATATAAAACTAATACAAGATGCAATGTTTAGTTCTACAAATGAAATTAGAGGAACTTCATACAGATCTCGTATAGATGATCTAAATTATCAATTTGCTGGAAAGACTGGCACTGCACAAGTAAAAAGAATTACCAAAAAAGATCGTGAACTTGATTTAGAAACTTCAGAAATTCCTTATGAGGAAAGGGACCATGCATTATATATAGCATTCGGACCATATAAAAACCCAAGATATGCAGTAAGTATTTTAATAGAACATGGCGGATCAGGAAGTTCTGTTGCTGCTCCACTAGCAAAAAAATTATTTAAAAAAATTATCGATCGCCATGAAATTCGTAAAAATTTTGAAAGTAACAAATATTTGAATATATAAATGTATTTACATAATCGATTAAATAAACAAAATAATTTTTTTCAAAAAATAAGAGATTTAGATTTAGTCTTATTAGGAAGTATTTTATTACTTGGATTTATTAGCCTTGCAACCATGTATTCGACAGATGGAGGTCAAATACTTTTTCATACAAAAAGTCATTTTATAAAATTTTCAGTATTTATTTCATTAATGTTGGTCATTTCATTTATGAATATAAAAATTTGGTTTTCAATTAGTTATGCTGTTTACTTTTTAATTGTCTTGATGCTAATTTGGACTATTAACTTTGGAGTAACTGCATCTGGTTCTCAAAGATGGATTGATTTGTATTTTATAAATATTCAACCGTCAGAACTCATGAAAATATTTATCATTTTATGTTTAGCTAAATATTTTCATAGAAAACGACTTGAAAATGTAAATTCATTTTATTCAGTTCTGGTATCAGTCATTATTATTTTTTTACCAATGAGTTTAGTTGTTATTCAACCAGATCTAGGGACATCGATATTAATATCAATAAGTGGGATTTTGGTTTTGTGGTTTGCAGGTTTTAATCATAAATATTTTTTTTATTCTTTTTTAATATCTCTTTTATCATTACCATTCATAATTTCTTTTTTAAAACCGTACCAAAAGTTAAGAGTATTAACTTTTTTAAACCCTGATAGAGATCCACTAGGTGCGGGGTATCAAATTATTCAATCTAAAATTGCTGTTGGATCAGGAGGCCTTTTTGGAAAAGGGTTTTTAAAAGGAACACAAAGTTATTTAGAATTTTTACCTGAAAAACATACGGACTTTATTTTTACTCTTTTTTCAGAGGAATTTGGTTTTTTAGGATCAGTCTTACTTTTGTTAATTTATGCAATAATAATTTATAGAGTTATTAAAATAGGATCTATTTCAAGAAGTTATTTTGCAAAATTGTTTTGCTATAGTTTTGGCGCATCTTTATTTGTCTACATTGTAATTAATATGAGTATGGTTTTAGGACTTCTACCTATCGTTGGATCTCCTCTGCCCATAATGTCTTATGGAGGTTCATCAATGTTGGCCACGATGATTGGGTTTGGCATAGTTATGAGTGCCAAAATTCATAGTAAGCAATCTATAGCATAAGTATAATTTGTCGCTTAAATGATTTTAAAAAAAAAAGTATACTTTAACTAATGTTTAATAAAGTTAAGATAGGTATTGTAGGTGCAGGAATACAAGGAGTTTCAAATGCATTATTTTTACAAAAAAAAGGATTTGATGTAACTTTATTTGACAGAGATGAACCTGGAAGTCCAGCAGCATCATATGGTAACGCAGGCCATTTTTCTCCTTACGCCTCTTTATCTCTAAATAGAACAGATGTATTAGCTGACGTGCCAGCGATGTTATTAAGTTCTACTGGTCCTTTGGCTCTTAAATGGAATTATGTTCCAAAAATGATACCGTGGTTTTTTAAATTTATATTAAATACTTCAAAAAAAAAAATGATGCATACTGCAAAATATATGCATCAAATTTTAGATCTTGCATTACCAGCTTATGATGAACTTTTTGACGAAATAGATTTAGAGGGATTAGTTGAAAGTAAAGGAATATTATACATTTGGAGTGATCAAGATTTAAAAAGCAGAGAACTTGAAATAAAAGTAAGAGATGAATTAGGTGTAAAACAACAATTAGTTAATAAGCATGAAATTCACGATCTAGAGCCAAATATAAAACCGATTTATCATGCTGGTGTTTACTACCCGTATGCCAGACACGCAAGAAATCCAAAAAAAATTCTTCTAAAGTTATTTGAACTTTTTTTAAAAAAAGGAGGAAAATTTAAAAAATTAAATATCCAAGAAGTAAAATTCGATAATGAGAAACCTGTTCTCAAAACTGAAGTTGATGAATATAAATTTGATAAGATTGTAATTACATGTGGAGCATTTTCTAAAAAGTTAACAGACAATCTTGATGAAAAAATCCCCTTAGATACTGAAAGAGGATATCATGTACATTTTAAAGATTGCGATCATATGCTTTCTAGACCAGTAATTTTTTCTAATAGAGGATTTGGTATCACACCTATGGAACAAGGTTTAAGGGTAGTTGGAACAGTTGAGTTTGGAGGTTTAAAAAACCCTTTGTCAAAATCAAGAATTAATAATTTAATCAACAATGCAAAATATATGCTAGGCGATTTGCCTGAACATGAAGATGAATGGTTAGGGTTTAGACCTACTTTGCCAGATTTTTTGCCCATAATGGGTCCTTCAAAAAACTATAAAAATGTTTTTTATTGCTTTGGACATCATCATTTAGGCTGGACTCTTGGTCCAATTTCAGGAAAGATTGTTTCTGGAATGATTGCTAAAGAAAATACTAATTTATATTTAGATCCTTATAGCTCAGCAAGATTCAATTAATACATGCAAAATACCAAAGCATATATAATGTTGGTTTGTGCAACATTATTTTGGTCTGGTAATTTTATGGTAGGAAAATTTGCTTTCTTAGAAAATATTCCTCCATTGTCATTAGTGTTTTATAGATGGTCACTTGTGTGGCTTATATTACTTCCTTTTACTATTAAAGAAATATTAAAACATAAAGATACAATTTTAAAAAATTTGCCCATATTATTTTTTTTAGGTTTCACAAGTGTTGGTTTGTTTAATTCTTTTACTTATTTATCTTTAATTCATACTCAAGTTATTAATTCAACTCTTTTCAATACAGCAATTCCAGCAGTAATAATTTTATTGTGTTTTTTATTTAAGATTGAAAAAACTAATAAATTTCAAATTTTAGGGCTTATTATTTCAGTATTAGGAATTTTATCAATTATAACCAAACTTGATATTAAAATTTTTCTCTCATTAAATTTTAATAAAGGTGACGTTATAATGATAGGAGGAGTTATTACCTGGGGTATATATTCGACTCTTTTAAAGAAAAAAAAATTCACATTACCACTTCTCACTTTAGTTCATGTTATATGTACTTTTGGATTAATTTGTGTATTTCCACAGTTCCTTTATGAATTTACTCAAGGACAATTTATAGAATTTAATACTAATTTATTTTATATTCTTATTTTTCTAGCTTTGTTTCCTAGTATAGGCTCATATTATTGTTGGGCAGGAGCTGTTTCTATTATTGGGGCTAACAGAGCAGGAATTTTTTTATCTTTAATCCCATTATTTAGTACAATTATGGCAATAACATTTTTTAATGAACAGTTTCAATTTTTCCACTTGATTGGAGCATTATTAATTATAATAGGTTTATATTTATCAAATAAGGAAATTAAAAATGCTTAAAGTTGCAATATTAGACGATTATCAAAATGTCTCACAACAATTTGTAGATTTAGAAAAATTGTCAGGGAAATATGAATTTAAAATTTTTAGTGAGCCATTTTTAGATGAAGATGACACAATAGAAAAATTATCAGATTTCGAGGCATTATTAATTATGCGTGAGAGAACACCAATGACTAAAAATTTAATTGAAAGTTTAAGTAAATTAAAATATATCATCACAAGTGGTTTAAGAAATAGATCTATAGATTTAGATGCAACAAAAAAAAGAAAAATAATTGTTTGTGGTACTGAAAGTAATATTCACCCAACACCAGAATTAACTTGGACTTTGATATTAGGACTGGCTCGAAATTTAAAAGAAGAAATAGATAATATGTACCAAGGTTATTGGCAAACAACTGTTGGAATTGAGTTGAAAGGAAAAATTTTAGGTCTAGTTGGTTTAGGAAGAGTGGGTTCACAAGTAGCTAAAATTGGAAAAGCTTTTGGAATGCAGGTGATGGCTTGGAGTGAAAATTTAAATTTAGACACGTGTAAAAAATTGGATGTTTTACCCTGCAACAAAGAAGATTTGATTAAAAATTCTGATTTTTTATCTATTCATGTTCAAGGAGGAGAAAGATATAAAGATTGTATTACATTGAAAGAAATGGATAAGATGAAAAAAACTGCCTTTTTAATTAATACTTCCCGCGGACCTATCGTAAATGAAGATGATTTGATAATTGCTTTATCAACAAATGAGATAGCTGGAGCTGGCCTTGATGTTTTTGAAAAAGAACCTTTACCGGAAAATAATAAACTAAGATTTTTACCTAACGCATTACTAACACCTCATCTGGGTTATGTGACAGCAGAAAATTATAGTATTTATTATACTCAAATGATTGAGGCCTTAGAGGCTTGCGTAAATGGCAAACCTATTCGTGTTATTAAATAGATGGAATTACCAGTAGTTAATCATGAAGACTATTTTGCAAAAATTGGAGATGATCATAAATTTCCAATCAAAAAATTTGGATCATTGGCAAGTTACTTGATTAATAAAAATATAATTAAAAAATTTCATACGCCATATCTTTGTTCAGAAGAAACCTTAAAAAAAGCTCATTCAGAGAACTATATCAAAAATGTTAAAAATAAAACATTGGATCAAAGCTCTATAAAAAAAATTGGTTTCCCATTGATTGATAGTGTAATTAGAAGATCTTTAGTAGCAACAGGTGGAACTGTTTTAGCTTCAAAACTTGCAATCAAGTATGGTTTAGCATGCAATACTGCAGGGGGAAGTCATCATGCAAATTTTGAGGGAGGTGCGGGTTATTGTGTGTTTAATGATGTTGCAGTTGCCGCTCATTATTTACTTGATAGAGGATTAGCTGGAAGAATTTTAATTGTAGATTTAGATGTACATCAAGGAAATGGCAATTCTGATATATTTAAAAATAACAGAAATGTATTTACTTTTAGCATGCATTCAAAATCAAATTATCCAGCAAAAAAATCTATAAGCGATCTTGACGTTGAGCTTAATGATAATATGGAAGATGCTGAATACATCAAAATACTTAAGTTTTATCTAAAACAACTGAACCAAGAAAATTTTGATTATGTTTTTTATATAGCTGGTGTTGATATTCATTTAAATGATCGTTTAGGTAAATTAAAGATTTCAGATGAAGGAATTAAAGAAAGAGATGAACTTGTTATAGAAAACTTTTTTTCAAAAGGCATTCCTCTATGCGGTGTTCTAGGAGGTGGTTATAATAAAGATTTTAATAAACTTATTGAATTACACTCTATTTTACATCAATCATGTGCTAAATTAATTCAATCATGAATAAAAAAAATTCAAAACTTACAGCTGAACAAAAATTAGTAATGTTTGAAGATGGAACAGAACCACCAGGTACAAGTGAATTAAATAATGAAAAAAGAGATGGAAGCTTTCATTGTGCTAATTGTGGAATAAAATTATTTGAGTCTAATACAAAATATGAAAGTGGTTCAGGTTGGCCTTCGTTCTATGAATCCTTACCTAATGTTTTTGAAACCAAAACAGATCACTTATTAGGTTATGCTCGTACGGAGTATCACTGTAAAAATTGCAATGCTCACCATGGTCATATATTTGATGATGGACCACAGCCAACAGGTAAAAGATATTGTAATAATGGTGTTTGTTTAGCTTTTAAACCAAAATAGTTATTTTAATAAATCTTGTAGTTTATTTTCTTTTTCTAAAGCGCGGACTTCATCGTAACCACCAATATGTTGGTCATCGAAAAATATTTGAGGTATAGTTTTTTTTCCTTTGGCTTTCTTAATCATTTCATCCATTGCACCATCCACTGTTGCAATATTAATTTCATTATAGGTTGCATTGTTTCTAGCTAATAATCTTTTAGCTGCATCACAATAATTGCAAAGAGGGCCTGTATAAATTGTAATTTTTTTCATTTGTTATACATAATCATCTTTTTTAATTTTACTAGATATTTGTTTTCTAGAATATTCAAATTTTTTTCTATGTTTGATGCTTTTTTCATTTACTCTTTTTCTCCATAATCTAAATGATGAGGGTTTAAGTGTCTTTCTCATAATTTTGATTACATCAGTTTCTGAATTTCCTGACCTTTTTTTGATTTCCTCAAAAGTAACTCTGTCAGCCCAAGCTGCCCAGATGACCCAATCTGGATCCTCAATTTTTGGCTCTGGATTTTTGACCCGTGTGACTGGCCTGTGATCTTTTTTTTTCATAAATCCTTTATATTTGAAAAAAATAGATAATGCATTTTTTTTAGGATCTGTTATATTTGATGTGATAGTCCTTTTAGCCATCTTTAGCTCCCGGTTTTTAGGACTATCTTTTTTTCACCTATTCTTTTTAAATTTTGCTCCTTTTTTTATAAATAATAATTTTTTTATTCATTATACGTCGAGCACCTAAGATAGTAATAATTTCATATTTTATGAATTATGGAGTTAAAAAATATTAATTTAAAAACAATAACTTCAAAAAGTTTTTTCTGTAAAGATGGTTTTTTATTTACAGGAAAAGCCCTAAAGTTAAGTTATTTTTTTCTATAATATTTCCATATTTTATTATTTTAACTATTATATTGTATGCATTGAATTAGATTTTTTATCTTTAATTGGATATGCTTTACTTGAACAAAAAACTTATTAATTATTTAAAAAAACTTTTTCAAACTTGAAATATTTTGAGAAAAAAATCATTTTTAAATAAAAAATTTAAGTCGAGAATTGTTTAGAATAAGGCACAAATTATTGTATATTTAATACAATTATGAGTGGAATTGATTATAATGAAAAATAATCAAGTAAAATAGGGATTTTTTTGTTGTAATTTTGCATCAGTTATTCTTAAATTCTATTAATTTTTTTCATTATCTGAAATTTATTATAAAATGTGATAAATAAATTCAAATTAAATTAATTTAATTAAATAAAGGAATAAAAATGAAGAAATTACTTTTAAGCATAGTGTTTTCTGTACTGTATGTTTTACCCACTTCTGCAGATATGGGTATAAACGTTGGTGTGTCAGGAAGCGCCGGTGTGTTTACTGCTTCAGCAGACGAAACATTCACTCCTGCTTCTACTGAGAACAGAAACCAAAACGGTTCTGAACATGGAGAAGCTGGATGGGGATCAATTTTTGGAGAAATTTCTATGAACAGAGCGTTTATTGGAATTGACTACGTACCTTCATCTCTTGAGACAGAAACAGCAGAGACTGCAAAAAGCGACAAGCAAACTACAGGATCTGATGCAGTTACTGAGGGTGACAACATAATCCAAATTGATTTTGAAGACTTAACTACATATTATGTAGGTGCTATGGTTACAGATAATCTGTATGTAAAAGCAGGTATTACTACTGTAGATGTTATTACAAATGAAAGTTTGGCAACAGGTGGTTCTTACGGTAACGTTTCATTAGACGGATCTATGTTTGGTGTGGGTTATCATTTGGCAAATAGTAATGGTGCTTTCTTGAGAGTAGAAGGTAACTACATGTCATTTGACGGTGCTACACAAACAAACTCAGACGATAATGAAAAGAGTATCAGACTTAAAAATTTAGATGGTGTTTCAGGTAAGATTTCAGTAGGAAAATCATTCTAATAAACTTTAAGATTAAAATTATTAAAAAACCCCCGCATATTCATGTGGGGGTTTTTTTTTGTGCTTAAAGATGTAATTCTATTATGTTAAGTAATTTAATATTAATTTTTAAATATGAAATTAGGTTTTATAGGAACAGGTAAAATAGCATCCTCTGTTATAACGGGAATATGTGGTTCATCTATCAAGTATAATAAAATATTTATATCTTCTCGAAATCAAAAAATCGCAGAAGGTTTAAAAAAAAGATTTAAAAAAATCTCTATTGAAAAAGATAATCAAAAAATAGTAGATAATAGTAAATGGGTTTTTCTTGCAGTAACACCTGCGGTGGGAGGAAAGATAATCAAAAAATTAAAATTTCGATCAAATCAAACAATCGTAAGTTTAATTTCAACTATTACTATTCCTGAATTAAAAAAAATGATTAAAGTCAAAGCTGATATTGTAAGAGCTATACCATTACCACCAATATCTTTAAAAAAAGGACCTATCCCAATTTGCCCTTCAAATAAAAAGGTAAGAAATTTTTTTAATAAAATTGGCTCGACTGTAGAAATAAAAAATGAAAAACTATCAATCAACTTTTGGGCGACTTCGGGAATGATGGCTTCTTATTATGAAATATTGAGGATAATGAGTGATTGGTTAGTTAAAAAAGGTATTAAAAGACTAGATGCTCAAAAATATATTACTACTTTATTTTTAGCTTTGTCTGAGGATGCAGTACTAAATTCAAAAAAAGAATTAAAGTATTTAGTCAAAGAATCTCAAACTCCTAAAGGTTTGAATGAGCAAGGTTTGAAAGAAATGAATAAAAAGGGAGTATATAAATCAGTTATTAAAACTTTAAACAGTATCTATAAAAGATTAAATAAGTAATTAATGTCTGAAAATATATTAGAAATTAGCAATTTATCAAAATATTTCGGAGGACTCGCAGCTGTCTCAGATTGCTCACTTAAAGTAAAAAAGGGAACAATCACAGGTATTATTGGTCCAAATGGATCTGGAAAAACAACTTTGTTTAATTTAATTGCTGGAAATTTAAAATCATCCACTGGAAGCGTTATGTTTAATAATGAAAATATTACTGATGTGCCATCTTATGAATTATTTTCAAAAGGTTTGCTTAGAACTTTTCAAATCGCTCATGAATTTACAAATTTATCAGTTTTAGAAAATTTAATGATGGTACCAGGTAATCAATCTGGAGAAAAACTAATGAATGCTTTATTAAAACCTTCGTTGGTTGCAAAGGAGGAAAGTCAAATTAAAGAACAGGCTTTGGAGGTAGTACATTTTCTTAATTTAAGTCACTTAAAAAATGAACTAGCAGGAAATTTATCTGGAGGACAAAAAAAACTATTAGAGCTAGGCAGAACAATGATGGTAGACGCTAAATTAGTATTATTAGATGAAGTAGGAGCAGGAGTTAATAGAACTTTATTAAAAGATCTTGGAACAGCAATAGAGAAATTGAATAAAGAAAAAGGTTATACTTTTTGTATGATCGAGCACGATATGGATTTCATTGGAAGATTGTGTGATCCAGTTATTGTTATGGCAGAGGGATCTGTTCTTTTTGAAGGCTCAGTTGAAGAGGCAAAAAAAGATGAAAAAGTAATTGAAAGTTATCTAGGTAGAGGATCAAAATTAAAGGATAATTAATAATGGCATTTTTTGAAGGTAGCAATATGACAGGCGGATATGGAAATGGTCCAGATATAATTAATTCATGTTCTGTAAATGTCGAAAGGGGAGAGATAGTTTCAATTCTTGGACCTAATGGTGCAGGAAAATCTACAGCAATGAAGGCAATGTTGGGTTTGTTAAATTTGAAATCTGGATCAGTAATTATCAATGGTAAAGATATTTCAAACCTTTCGCCTCAAGATAGAGTAAAAGAAGGCATTTCATTTGTGCCACAAAATAAAAATGTTTTTGCTGGGATGACTGTTGAGGAAAATCTAGAAATGGGAGCTTTTTTAATTAATAATGATTATAAGACAGTGATAGATGAGATTTATGATTTATTTCCAATACTAAGAGAGAAAAGAAGTCAGATGGTTGGTGAACTGTCAGGAGGACAAAGACAGCAAGTTGCATTGGGAAGAGCACTAATGATTAAGCCCTCAGTTTTAATGTTAGATGAACCAACAGCAGGTGTTTCCCCAATAGTAATGGATGAATTGTTTGATCATATAGTAAAAGTCAAAAGAACCAATGTTGCAATTTTGATGGTTGAACAAAATGCAAAACAAGCATTAAATATTTCTGATAGAGGTTACGTTTTAGTTACTGGTGAAAATCGTTACTCTGGAACAGGAAAAGAATTATTAAATGACCCAAGAGTAAGAAGCTCTTTTTTAGGTGGTTAGTATGGATTTCTTAAATGCAATTATTCTTTTATTAAATTATATTTTTGTTCCAGCGCTTGCGTATGGATCTCAATTAGCATTAGGAGCAATTTTTGTAACTTTGATTTATGGAATTTTGAGATTTGCTAACTTTGCAACTGGAGACATGATGTCTTTTGGAACAATGTTTACAATCTTATTCACTTGGTACTTTCAGTCAGTTGGTATTAGTCTTGGAGTTTTGCCAACGGCTCTTTTGGCTATTCCTTTTGCAATTATTTTTATGATTGGTTATATGCTTTTAATAGATAAGTTTGTTTTTAAATATTACCGAGTAAATAAAAGTCCCCCTGTACAATTAGCGATGGTAAGTATTGGAGTAATGTTTGTTACCCAGGCAGTGGTTAGAATAATTATAGGCCCCTCTGATCGAAGATTCTTTGATGGTGAAAAGTTTATAATTAAAGCAGGTGAATTTAAAGAAATGACAGGTTTAAACGAAGGGTTAGCAATTAAATCAACTCAAGTTATTACTATTTTAGTAACCATAATTCTTGTATCTACTCTTTTCTGGTTTTTGAATAAAACTAAAACTGGAAAAAGTATGAGGGCATATTCTGATAATGAGGATTTAGCATTACTCTCGGGAATAGATCCCAAAAGAATAGTGATGATAACTTGGATTATAGCGGGAATTTTAGCTACAATTGGAGGTGCATTATATGGTTTAGATAAAAGCTTTAAACCATTCACATATTTTAATAACATGCTTCCGATATTTGCTGCAGCTATTGTAGGTGGAATAGGAAATCCTTTCGGAGCATTTTTAGGAGGATACGTAATTGCTTTTTCTGAAATATTATTAACATATGCGTATAGAAAATTTTTTATGTATGTTCTGCCTGAGAGCATGGAACCTGGTGGTTTAGTTCAACTACTTTCGACTGATTATAAATTTGCTGTATCCTTTTCTATATTGGTAATTGTATTATTATATCGACCATCTGGAATATTTAAAGGGAAGGTACTTTGAGAAAAAATTTAAACGTGATTGCTGCTTATAGTATTATGATGGGATTGATTATTCTTGTAGGAATATTTCAATCTTGGAATATTGCTTTATCAATATTCAATCTTTGCCTAATTTCAGCTGTCATGACAATGGGTGCTAATATTCAATGGGGTTATGCTGGCCTTATTAATTTTGGGATAATGGGCTACACAGCTTTAGGAGGTTTAGCAGCAGTTTTAATTTCTGTTAATCCAGTTCAAGAAGCTTGGAGCGCAGGTGGTTCGAATATTTTATTTAGTTTATTTCTAATTATAGGAATGGTGTTAGCAGTACGATATGTATTGAATAAATACGAAAAATCAAAAACAAGAACTTACATTATTGCTTCAATAATCATTTTAGGAATTATCATAATAAGGTTTGTATCTGAGCCTGGTATTGAGGCAATTGAAGAGGTAGATCCAGCAAAAACAGGTTTTTTGGGAGGACTTGGCCTACCAATTATTTTTTCCTGGATAGTTGGAGCTTTGTTTGCTGGTGGATTAGCATTTATTATAGGTAAAGTTGCCTTAGGTTTAAGAGCAGATTATTTAGCGATAGCTACCTTATTAATATCTGAAATTGTAATTGCAATTATTAAACATGAAGATTGGCTGACAAGAGGAGTTAAAAATGTAATTGGATTAAAGCGTCCTGCACCTTACGAGGTAAATTTACAACAAACTGATTGGTTCATTAATTTAGTTGAAAAATTTAACTCAAGTAAATTAAATTTAATTTCAGATTTTGCTGATAGACAAGCTGCTCTTAACCAATTTGTAATTGAAGGGTCATCAGTTTTTGTTAAACTTTGTTACTCAGGGCTATTTTTGATAGTTGTGATCATTCTTTTAATTTTAACTCAAAAAGCACTTTATTCTCCATGGGGAAGAATGATGAGAGCTATAAGAGATAATGAGGAAGCAGCTAATGCAATGGGTAAAAATGTTGTTAAGCAACATCTTCTAATATTTGTTTTAGGCTCAGCTATTGTTGGAATTGCAGGAGCGATGTTAGTAACTCAAGATGGATTATTTACTCCAGGAAGTTACAGGCCAATGAGATACACTTTTTTAATCTGGGTTATGGTTATAGTTGGAGGAAGTGGAAATAATTTTGGTGCCATCCTTGGTGGTTTTGCAGTTTGGTTCTTGTGGATTGAAGCTGCACCAATTGGATTATATTTAGTAAATCTAACTACTGCTGGTTTAGATGATACACATGCTTTAAAAGTTCATTTAATTGAGAGTGTACCTTATTTTAGATTTTTAATGATGGGAATAGGTCTTTTATTAATCATGAGATACAGACCAAAAGGTATACTTCCTGAAAAAATAGAAATAAAATAATTTTATGAAATATATAATTTTAGGTGCTGCAATAGCTTGGTTTATGTATATAGCAGATAAATATATGTTTTAATAAAAAAAAACCCCAGCGAATTTCCTCGCTAGGGTTTTTAATAATTAAATATTATCTTTGTTTTTTAGTTTTAAATTTTCCGCCTTTAACTTCTTGTTCTAAGAAAGAACCTTCAGCTTCACCGACGCTAGTAAAAGTAACTCCAGTTGCACCTTCATAGTCAACTTTTTTACCTTTAGCTAATAAATCTAAACCTTTTTTTAGTTCACCTGGGTAAATTTTTGTTCCAGGACCGTTAGCAACATCCATTACATTTTTTGCAATTGATGCTCTATCAGCTGATCCACCTGCTTGCATTGCTAAAACAATTAAAGCTGCTGCATCATATGACTCAGATGTGTATGGACCAGAGCTATCAATACCTGCAGCTTTTGCTACTCCAGCAAATACTCCAGCACCTTTTCCAGTTGAACCAGGCATTGAACCGAAAGATTTTTTTAATTCTTTACCAAATGCATCAACTAAAGACTGACCGATCATACCATCAGATAAAATAAATCTATCAAATGCTCCGGAGTCAAGAGAGGCTTGAATAATTCCTTTACCACCTTGGTCTAGGTAACCAATTACAGCTACTGCATCACCACCTGCTGAAGCAAGAGTTGCTACTTCAGAAGAGTAGTCTGCTTTACCATCTTCGTGAGCCGTAACAGTTGTTACTTTGATACCATGAGCTTCAACAGCTGCTTTGTAAACATCTGCTAAACCTTTTCCATAGTCATTATTAGTGTAAGTGATTGCAACACTTTTAACTTTTCTATCTTTAGTAATATCAGCTAAAATTTGACCACCTCTAGCATCAGATGGAGCAGTTCTAAAGAAATACCCTTTGTCATCCAAAGTAGTTAATCCTGGTGATGTAGCTGATGGTGAAATCATTACTACACCATTTGGTACAGCAACGTTTGAAGCTATTGCTCCAGTTACACCTGAACAGTCAGCACCCATAATAGCCGCAACTCCTTGTGCAATAACACCTTCAGCTGCTGCGGTAGCTGCTGCTGAGTCAACACAAGTTGAGTCTGCTCTTACAACTTCAATTTTTTTTCCACCTAATAAAGAACCTGAGTCAGAAGCTTCTTTAAAAGCAAGTTCTGCTGAGGCTGCCATAGCTGGAGTAAGTGATTCAATGGGACCAGTAAATCCTAATATGATTCCCATTTTAATGTCTGCCATTACCTTTGTTCCAAAAATTGAAACAAACATAAATGCAGCGATAAATAGTTTTTTCATTATCTTCCTCTTTATTGTTAACAATTTATAAAAGATAAATTAAAGCCTATTTAAATAATATTTCAATAAGCAAATTATTTTATTTTATGTAGCAAAAAAACAGAGGATATTACAATAATACCACCCAATATGAACATCAATGTGGGAACTTCACCGAAAGTAATATAAGAGAGGATTATTCCAAAAATAGGAAATAAAGAATAAAAAGGAAATATTTGACCCACAGTATAAAATTTATAGAGATAAAACATTAACAAATGTGCGCATAAAGAAACGATTACTGCCTGGTAAGAAATTAAAATCCAGGAGTAGATATTTATTTGTTCAATGTTTATGTAAATGTTACCCTCAAATATAATTGATAAGATCAATAATAAAAAAAATCCAAAAATTCCTGTGCTAGCATTTATCATACTTGTGGGTAATTCTTTAAGTTGTCTAGAATAAACCTGTGCTAAACCAAAAAATAGTGCCATTAAACTTGCAAAAAATAATCCTAAATAATTTTCATTAAGTTTTGGATCAAAGAAAATAATAAATATCCCAAGAAATGAGGCCAAAATTAATAACCATTTATTTTTACTAATATTTTCTTTTAGGATAAATGCACTTGCTAGTATACCAAAAGGTATTGCTAATTGAGATCCTAAAATAATAGGAGAAATAATTGAAGAGTAATATAATGATAAGTTCATAAATACATAAACTAATACTCCCATCGAAATTGAAAATATTATAAGTGGTTGATAGAATCTTTTGTTTGGCAATTTAAACCTCCAAAAAGGAATTAATATTATTAAAACCAATAGCATTCTCAATGAAGCCATTAAGATAGGAGGTACAGAATTATTTAAGGCCAATTTTGCTACAGGAAATGCACTTCCATGAGCTATCATAATAAAAATCAGTATTAATAAATGTTTTATTGGCAATTAATTTGAATTAAAAGTATTTTTTAAATGTATCATTGATAGACAATACGCCATAATCGTTTAGTCCTCCAATAATCAATTGTAATGCCACCAATAGAATAAATCCTAAACCAATATAAACTATCCATAAATGTTTTTGTATATAGTGTGCTAAATATGTTGCTAAAGCTCCTGTCAATACCACTGATAACATCAAACCAAAAATCATGAATCCAAGATATCCTTTTGCAGCAGCCACAACACCGATGACGTTGTCAAAGCTTATCATGATATCTGCAAATAAAACTTTACCAATACTATTAATATATGAGGGCTCTTTAGTTTTTTTTGTTTGAGATCTTACTTTTTTTATATCTACTAAATCTTTTCTTAGGTCGTTAACTATCCAAATTAATAAAATTCCACCTAAAATTTTAACAAAATAAAATTCGAACAAATATGTAGCAAATATTGCAAAAAAAATTTTGAAAACAAACGCTCCTACGACTCCCCATAGAATAATTTGTTTTCTATTTTTTGGTACAAAATTTGCAGCTATAGAACCAACTATTACAGCATTATCAGCTGTAAGAATTAACGTAATAAAAATAATTTTCGTTAAAATTACAAGTTCTTCAATCAAAGTGATAACTTATAATAAATTAATTGAGTAAATTCAATTTATTCAATCTTATTTTTCAAATTTAGGCTTAAACTACTTAAAAATTTAATATTTTGAAACTTTTTCACCGGCTATAATTGCTTTAAGCTGATCATATTCTTTACAGTTACAACTTTTTAATACTTCCAACCTTTCTACTGCAAGATTATGCCTACCAGTTACAACGTATAATTCTCCTAGGTATTCATTAATACCAACATGACTTGGATTGATAGCTAGACCCTGTAAATAATATTTTTCACCACTTTTGAAATCACCCAATTTTCTGGTTGTGAATCCTAAATAATTTAAAGTATCAGCTTGATTGGGTTTTTTCTTGTTAGATTTTAAAAGAAGTTTTTGTGCTTTAGCGTATTCTTTATTTGCTTTTTCTAATTTTTCTTTTTTTTCAAATTTTTTTGCTTTTTTGATATAAGATACAGCTTTTTCATAATTAGATTTCATTACCGCACCATCTCCACTGGATGAACTTGATCCTGCTGAAAAAGAGTTAGTTGATAATAATAAAGTTAAGAATAAAGAAATAATTGAAGATTTGATCATTTTAAAAATTTTTCCATTTTATTTAATTTTTTTAGTTTAAGCCCATTTGAAATCAAGTTATCTTTGATAATTCTTGCAGTGTTTAATGAGCTAATATTATCGCCATGTATACACACTGAGTCAATTTCACAAGGTATCTGTTTTCCACTGTGACAATTAAGTGCCTGATTTTTGACCATACTCAATACATGTTTTTTTGCTAATTCAGGGTTAGTAATTAATGCATGAGGTTTTTTTCTAGAAACTAAATTTCCGTCATCTTCATAATTTCTGTCTGCAAAAATTTCACAGGCTATTTTTATATTTAATTTTTTTGCTGCCTGTTCCATTTTAGATCCAGTAGGGACAAGATAAATTAAGTCTTTGCTTATCTCGTGGATAGTTTTCGCAATGATTGTTGCAAGCTCAATATCTTCACAAGCCATATTGTTTAATGCGCCATGAGGCTTAATATGACTTACTGATTCATCGTATTTTGATGCAATTTTTTGTAAAATTTCATATTGATCAATTATAAGTTTTCTTATTTCTGTACTTGTTAAATTTATTCTTTCTCTTCCAAAGTTTTCTGGATCGTTAAACGATGGGTGAGCCCCAATACTTACTCCATTTTTTTTTGAAATTTGAATTGTTTGCTCCATTGTTTCTTCATCTCCAGCATGAAATCCACAAGCAATATTCGCTGAATTTACAATTTCTAATAAATCTGGATCATGTTTATTGGAATGGTATTTTGATTTTTCACCCAAATCACAATTTATATTAATTTCAATAGTCATATTTGTTAAGTATAACATGGCATGATAAAAAATATATTAAATCTTGGTGACGCAGCTTTATATTGTGATTTTGGAAAAGAAGTTAATAAAGAAACAAATAATCAAGTAATTAGATATTTTAAAAGTATTAGAAAAGAAAATATTGAAGGAATTGATAATTTAGCACCTTCTTATAATAAATTAATTATTTCTTTTAATTTAAGAAAAACAAACTTTAAAAAACTAAAAAGTATAATTGAAAATCTTGATATTAAAAAAAATGATCACTTAGAAAATAAAAAGATTGAAATTCCAATATGTATTGATGAACAATTTTCACTAGATATAAAAAGGTTAGAAGAAAAATTAAATATTAATCGTGATAAGATATATGAAAATTTCTTTAATAAAATTTTTTTTTGTTATATGACCGGTTTTATTGCTGGGATGCCATTTCTTGGAGATCTTGATGAAGATATGAGAGTTGAACGTTTGGAAACCCCAAGAGTAAAAGTACCAAAAGGGTCTGTAGGCTTGACAGAGCAATTTGCAAATATTTATACTTTTGAAAGTCCAGGTGGCTGGAACATAATTGGCAACACCCCTTTAGATGTTTTTGATAGCTCTAAAAAAATTGAACCAAATTTAATTAATCCAGGTGATACTATTATTTTCAAAAAAATTACCAAAAATCAGCATTCAAATTTTAATGACTAAAAATTATTTCAAAGTAATTAGACCGGGAATAAATTCAACTTTTCAAGATCAAGGTAGAAAAAATCTTTACCATATTGGCGTCCCATTTAGTGGAGCAATGGACAGTAGAAACTATTTACTATCAAACAAGCTTTGTGGAAATAAAGAAGACTATCCTGTCCTTGAATTTGCATATCAAGGCCCTTTATTAAAGTATTTTGGAGACAAAATTGTTATTGCTATTACAGGTGAGGTTAATTTTACAATTAAAAAAAAAGATAAATTAATCAATGGTACTTGTTATCAATCTTTTATTTTAGATAATGGTGATGAATTAGATATTGTATCAACAAATAAATCAGTTTATGGGTATTTATCTATAAGTGGAAAATTTGATTTAAAATATCAATGGAATAGTTTTTCTACTAACACAAAAGCCAATATTGGTGCTAATGATGGCAAAAAATTAGAACTAAATCAAAAAATAAATATTTTTGATATAAAAAAAAATTTGAATATTAAAAAATTAAATTACACAAATATTAAAATAGAAAAAATTAGAATATTAAGAGGAACAAATTTTGATTATTTTTCTGAAAAAGGAAAAAAAGATTTTTCTGAAAAAGAATTCATGGTTTCAAAATTATCTGATAGAATGGGGATGAGGCTAGAAGGTTCAAAGATTGAAAATAATTTTGATACCAATATAAAATCGGAGGGATTGATAAAGGGTGTAATTCAGGTCCCGGCTGATGGAAATCCAATTATAATGCTCTCCGATCATGGTACAATTGGAGGATATCCCAAAATTGGAGTAGTTATAAGTGCAGATTATGACAAACTGGTACAGTTGACACCAGGTTCAAAAATTAAATTTAAAGAAGTTAATTTATCAGATGCTGAAACTTTATTTAAGTTGTATGAAATGGAAACCCAAAATTTAATTTCACAAATATAATGAATATTATAAGAAACTTACCTGGCCCACTTTTAATTTTTTTAGGTGCTTTAAGTCTTAGTTTTGGTGGATTAATTGTAAAATCTTTTGAAGGTGCAACTCTATGGCAAATTTTGTTCTGGAGATCTTTATTCTTTTCTTTAACTGTTTTAGCATTTTTAATAATTAGCTATAAAAAAAAAACTTTTAAAGCCTTTCATGCATCTGGATTGCCAGGATTGTTTGGTGGAGTAATATTGTCTTTTGGATTTTGTGGATATGTTTTTGCTATGTACAACACCACTGTAGCAAATACTAATTTTATTATATCTTTACAGATTTTATTCCTTGCAATGTTTGGATATTTTTTTTTAAAAGAAAAAATTTCTTCAATTACTTTAACTTCTATCATTTTAGCTATGACAGGAGTTTTATTAATGGTAGGAAATTCATTAACACCTGGTGAATTATCTGGAAACTTAGCAGCATTTACAATGCCTATAACATTCGCAGTTTTAATTATGATAGTAAGAAAATATCCTTCAGTTGATATGGTTCCAGCACAATTTATAGCTGGTATTAGTTCATGCTTAATTGGGTATTTATTATCAACGAAAATAATGATTTCTAATCATGATATTTTTTTAGGTTTCTTAGCAGGATTTTTTCAAGTTGGTTTTGGTTTTATATTCATAACCATTGGAGCTAGAACAACACCATCAGCAATGGTAGGAATAATTATGCTTTCCGAATCTGTTTTAGGACCTATTTGGGCGTTCATGTTTGTAAGTGAAAGACCATCTACATACGGATTAATTGGAGGTGCAATAATACTTTTTGCAGTATTACTTCAGTTTTACACACTTATGAATAAAAGTAAAAAAAGTGTCTCTCTTTAGTTAATCAAATTTTTAAAAAAGTTTTTTGACGATGCAATTTGTAATTCTTTTAGTCTTTCTGAAGAGTTATAATATTTAAAGTATTTTTTATTAAATTTTTTTCTCTCATTAGCATTTGTATATCCAGGATGTATCAAAACTTCTAAATTTTTTTTTGATTTAATATTTAATTTAATACCCATTTTTATTGTTTCAAAGTTTTGTATCCCCGTATAATTTAATCCTGTAAAATTATTATTTTTATCGACATTATTAAAGAGATTTAAAAATTTGATCAAAGCTAATTTAAGGAGATTTGTTAAGTAGGTAAAATTCATAAAATATTTAAATTTTACAAAATAATATTTTTCTGAAGGGTTTCTAATTTCAATTATTTTATGTTTTTTTTTTAAATTTGTTAAAATTTTATTTATCCAAGGAATTACGTGTACATGTTCATGACTATCAATCTTTATTTTTTTAGTCTTAAACTTTTTTTTAAAATATTTAATTTGCGTCTCTATTTGATTGATTATTTTTTTTTTATGTTGTGAAAAATTTGGATGAAGTTGTAAAAATAATAACTCAAAAAAAGTATAGTTTTGATTGATTAAAAAATTTTTATATCCCTCAGTAAGATTAATGTGCAGTTTAATATTAATTTTTTTTTTTTTAATGTAACTAAAAAATTTTTCATCAAAGCCTACTAATACCGATATACTATTAATATTTTTAGATTTTATACATTTTAGAATATTTTTAGAAATCAATTTGCTTCTACCAAAATCATCAGCGTGGAAATGAATTTTTTTTATCATTAGTAATATAAATTCATAAATATCAAAAATGATGAACTAAAAAAATAGTGAAATTTGACGAATTTATCATTGATTTCATCATCCTTATAAAAAAGAAATGAAAGAAATATAAGCATTAATGGATCAAAGTATTCTTGAAAAATTGGATTTGCTATTGAAGAAATTAAGATAAAAAAAAGAGTAAAATAAATTAATGCAGGCCTTTTTTGTGACACAACAAATACGAAGGTTATAGAAATAAAAAAAAATAAATAAACAAAAGCGTTTCGATAAATATTATCTTCAAAAAAAACTTTACTTAATTTATCTAACCATCCATTTCCATATAACTCCCATTGAGCACCATAGTTAGTTGGAAAAAGTAATATTAAACCAATATAAATACTAAAAATTATTGTAGAAATCACAATAATTTTTTTATTATTCATCAAATTTTGAAAAATTTTTTTGTAATATATTATTATGTATGGTGATAGGTAAAAAAGAATAATTGAAAAACAAAAACCAATTTGTTCTAAATATAGTCTATTCCCTAATTCTCTTGATATTGTATCATAGGGAGATATTACACTCCCCCAGTAATATACAAGTGCTAAAACAGGAATAGATAAAATAAAATTTATAATTATATAAATAATAATATTTTCTTTATTTTTTTCATTTTTAAAAAAAAGAAGCATGTAAATGAAAGGAACTATTAATAGTTTTTGATCGAAATAAACACATAAACAACTAAATGCAGAAAACAATATAATGTTTAATTTTTTTTTTATTTCTTTTTTTTGATAATTTGAAAAAAAATAGAAAGATAATACAAAAGTAAGTAATCCATAATTTTCCATTCCAGCCCAGTAAGCGCTAGTTCTAAAATAAGGACTTAGGTATAATAAACTAGATAAGCAACCTATAAGATAAATATTTTTATTTGAATAATTATTTTTAAGGCTAAAAAAAAAAACAATTGGTATAAAAAAATTTAGAATAAAAATACTTATTAAAAAACTTTCTTTGTTTTTTGAAAATGGGTTCAAAATTTTGTTTAATATATAGCTAAATGGAAAATGACTATTTATACTTTTTTTAATTTCTGATGTTTTTGTATTTCTTATTGAGTCAACTAATGAGTTTTCATTAAAAATTGATTGATTGTTCCATGTATTATTAAAATCTTTGAAACCTCCTCCAGCAGAGTCTTCTTTTAAAGTAAAACCATAAATAAAACTTACCATTGATATAATTATTAACAGTGCATATAGGAAATTATTTTTTGAATTAGACATTTTGTTTTTTTAAAATTAATTTAAATATAAAAAATTTATATATCAGCCATATTGGAAAAGTAACTGATATTATTGAATATTTAAGTATATCAAAGATAGCTACTTTAATATTTGTAGTTTCTATCATATGATTAAAGTTATCATAATCGGCTTCTTGTAATGCTAATACTAAATTTAATTTTAATCTAATTATCGATTTACGAAAAAAAAACTTTGATAAAAAATCTAAGAAAAAAATATCAAAATAATATTTTAAACAACTATTTAAAAAAAAATCTATATATTTTACAGAATTATTATTTACATAGTTTTCTATTCTGATATTTGCAATATGCAAAAGTTTTTTATTTTCAATTAGATTGAAATATTTAATTAAGAAAGAGTATTCTCTATTCGAAATTTTAAAGTCTTTATTCATTTTATTTTAAGTATTTTTTTGAACAAAATAATCACCTAAAGTTGCAGCATTAATACTAATAGGTTTACTCGATAATCTTGGAATTATAGATGCATCAGCAATAATCAGATTATTGATGAATTTTACTTGACCATTTGTATTTACAGCAAACTTATCATTATTCCCCATTGGAATAGTCCCAGCATAATGAATTGCTGAACCTGACTTATATCTGATAGTTTTAATTGGAATTGCAGACATTTTTAGTAAATATTTTTTAATTCTTTTTTCAATTTTTTTATCCAACAATAATTTTTCATTACTTTCAGTATAATTAATTTCAATAGTTTCATCATTGTTTAGTTTAATCTTATTTTTCTCATCTAAAGAGTCAGGCAAAAAATATGTGCAAATACCCAGGGCAGAATACATGCTATAAAATATATTTTTAGATAATCTTAGTGGTAATGGTAAATTATTAATTAATGGTTGATAAAATAATGAATTTAGATGTAAAAATTCAAGATGTATGTACTCATTTTTATCATCATATCTTTCTTTCATGGCTCCCACTAGTCTATTAAATTGGATTGATTTATAGTTTATTTTTTTATCAAGCATTTTTGGAAAAAAATAAACAATCTTAGTTTGTTTGGTATCCATTAGACCTGTTTTAAAATTATTAATCTTTAAATTATTTTTTTTACAAGTCTTATTAAAAATAATTCCAGATTGTATCGCTCCCGCACATAAAAAAACTTTAGAATTAATCTTATTTTTTTTTTCTATATTTTTTTCAAAATAGACTATTTCATTAATTTTTGAATCTTTTAAATTAAAGTAAGATACTTTACGATTTTCTAAATATTTAAAATCTTTGTAAGTTTTACACTTTTTAAGAGTTGAATAAAGAGGGTTGTATATTGCATTTTGTGGACATCCCCACAAACACCTTGATGTAAGCCTACAACTATCGTTTGTGTTAGAATTTTTAATAGCAAGTCTAGCTTTACCAACTTCAAAATTTTCTTTAGAAAAAAAATTATAATTATTAGTAAAATTTTTTAGAAAATAGTTATCTTTTTCATCCAAATTTATTGGATTTTCATTTCCAAAATTTGAAATACTAAATTTTTCATTTATTTTGTCATTAATTTGAGAAACATTAAGTTCATTGAATATTTTTTTTTGAGAAGAGTAAAACTTACTTGTATCGATGTTCCAATCACCAATTTCATCTTCGTTATAAGGTATACAATTTGCTCCCCATCCATTAGCAATACCACCTTCATTAAATGATTGATAAATATCAAAATTATTTAATTCATTTATTTCATTATCTATTTCAATATTATTTAAAAGGAAATTTCTTAATGGAGGTATTTCAAAAAGTTTTTGAGTAGAAGGATTTGGAAATTGTTTATTTTCTTTTCCAATTAAACTTTCTACAGATTCATTTAAATTTTTCTTAAAATCTCTAAAATTTTCATTATTAACAGTATCTAGATTTTCTTTTTTTCCAAAATCCCACAACTCTACCTGCTCACCTTTTTCTAATAAAGATAAAGCTACATTTGAACCAGTAATACCTGAACCAATAACAATAATACTCATTTAAAACTTATCATTTGATTTTCTTATTAAAAATTCATTATAATTAATTCTTTCAAGCCAATCATCATCATCGTATTGCTGAAATGTTTTTGACTTAAGAAATATTTTTTTAATAAAATTTGGAAATTTATTTATTAATTTACTAGGAATACGGAAAATCTTTTTTTTTATATTAGAAACTGCATTTACATATTCTATTAAATCACAAAAATTCATTTTTTTATCTCCGATAATAATAAATTTTCTAATTTTATAATTTCCATTTATAATTTGTTTTATCGAATTACCCAAAGAATTTAGATTTATTGGATAGAAATTTTTACCAGGGTTAAATACTGGGATAATATTTATTTTAATATCTTTAATTTTTTTTTTAATTGTTTTGAAATGAGGAGAGTTATCATCAAAGACTAAATCAATGTATAATGTATAAAATATATCATTATTTGTTAAATTTTGATCAAGTTCTTTTTTTGAGAGAGCATAGTTATCAAGGGCTTTAGAAAATATTTTTGTAGAATTAAAACTTAAATATTTAGTCCTAATTTTTCTTTCATCAATTAACTTCTGAAAAATAACATCAAACTGTGAATTAAAAAAATAATCTTCTTTAGTTTGGCAATCTATACTACCTGCAGAATTGATTATGCAGAATATATTTTCATTTTGATTTAAAAAATCACCAATAAATTTATAATAAAAATTATTTAAGTTTTCATTCTCTGGACGAGGAATTTTTCTTCCATGAGTCTCAAATTCTTCATTGTTTAAATATTTTAGCAAATATGAGCCTATATATCCAGTATGGCCAAATATAAAAATTTTTTTTTTCATCGAATAATATTTATTATAATCTTAATTATTCTATATATAAATATATACAATTTATGATTAACAGTTTTTACTCATTTGTAACACCAGTTAAGAATCAAGAAAACGAAATATATGACAATATATTTAAATTGATTAAAAAAATTAAGAAAAATAGTTTCATAAAAAATTGGGAAATTGTAATTATTGATGATGGAAGTGACGATAAAACATTCAAAAAATTAATTTATTTAAAAAAAAAAGAAAAAAGAATAAAAATTTTTAAAAATTTTAGAAATAAAGGAAAAGGATATTCAATCAAAAGAGGTATTAACAACATTAATGTTAAATCAAGTAGAGTAGTTTTAATCGACTCAGATATCCCTTATTATAATGAACTGGGTTTATTTTTAAAAAAACTACAAAATAATGATTTAGTAATCATTAATAGAAGAGATAAGCGAAGCAAATTTATTATTAATAATAATAATAATATTTATAGTTATTTGCGTTTTTTTATTGGTAATTCTATAAATCTTTTATTTAGATTTTTAAATTTAACAGATCAAAAAGATACTCAAGCAGGTTTAAAAGGGTTTAATGCAAAGTACAAAAAATTATTTAAAAAAGTAAAGACCAATGGTTTTCTTTTTGATCTAGAGTTATTAATTCTTTTTTCAAATAAAGGATTAAAACCTTTTTCTATACCATCCAAATATTCAGTTTCTCAAAACTCTTCCATCAAGCTTAAATTTGGTACATTCTATAAAATATTCAGTGATTTGGTTACAATTTATATTAATGATTGTAAAAAAAAATATAATTAACTTTTAATATCATAGTATTTAAGATATTATTGATTATACGGGAGAGACTACAGAGTATTGTAGCGCCGAAGGAGCAACCACCCAGGAATCTCTCAGGCAAAAAGGACCGTAACATATTAACTCTGGAAAGAGATTAAATTCTCGCCGAAGGAGCAAAACTCTCAGGCAAATATACAGATGGGTAAAAGAGTTAATATGGAAATAAAAAAAACATCTTTAAATAAACTTCACCAAATCAATCAAGCTAAGTTTGTGGAATTTGCAGGATACCAAATGCCCATACAATATATTAACGGTATAATAGAAGAGCATAAATTCACGAGGTTACATTGTGGAATTTTTGATGTATCACATATGGGTCAATTGTTTATTTATGGTGATGAAAATCTAACCAATGAATTGGAAAAAATTTTTCCTTTAGATTTAAAAAATTTAAAACAAAACAATTCTAAATATAGTTTTCTAATGAATGAAGATGCTGGGATATATGATGATCTGATTGTTACCAAAATTGAAGAAGGTTATTTAATTATTTTAAATGCAGCATGTAAAGATAAAGATTTTGAGATTCTATCTAATTTATTAGATAAGAAATTTAAAATGAATTTAGACAACAGCAGATCTTTAATAGCTTTACAGGGGCCTAAATCAGTTGAAATTTTAGACTCAATTATAAATGGAGTAGTACGACTAAATTTTATGTCAGGAAAGTGGTTTGATTTTAATAATCAAAAATTATTTGTAACAAGATCAGGTTATACAGGTGAAGATGGATTTGAGATATCTATTTTAAATGAAAAAGCCGAAGCATTTACTGAAAATTTAATTAAAAAAGGAGCAAGACTTGTGGGACTTGGGGCACGAGATACTTTGAGATTAGAAGCTGGACTGTGTTTATATGGTCATGAATTAGATATTAATAAAACTCCAGTTGAGGCAAATCTAAAATGGGCAATCTCAAAATCAAGATTACCAAATGGAGGATTTATTGGTTCAGATAAAATTATGAGACAAATGCAAAATGGGGCAAAGCAATTAAGAGTGGGGATTAAACCTGAAGGAAGACTAATAGCAAGAGAAAAAACAAAAATATTTAATGAAAAAAATATACAAATTGGACAAATAACAAGCGGCACATTTGGTCCAAGTGTGAATGGTCCTATAGCAATGGGATATGTTGATAGAGAATTCTCGAAAGTTGATACAAAAATTTTGCTTGAGGTTAGAGGAAAGAAATATCCAGCAAATGTATGTGGATTACCATTTTATAAAAAAAGTTATGTGAAAGGAGTAAATTAATGAGTGAAGTAAAGTTTTCAAAAGAACACGAGTGGATTACATTAGAAGGTGACGTCGCCACAATAGGTATTACAAAGCATGCAACAGAAATGCTTGGAGATATAGTATTTGCAGAACTTCCAGAAAAAGGATCAAATGTTGAAAAAGATGGCACTGCAGGTGTTGTAGAATCTACAAAAGCTGCTAGCGATGTTTACACTCCAGTAAGTGGTGAAGTAATAGATACAAATCAAGTAATTGTTGATGATCCTTCCAAAATTAATGAAGATCCAGAAGGGTCTGCATGGTTTTTTAAACTAAAAATGAAAGACTCGTCTGAATTGGATAGTCTTATGAATAAAGAAGAATATGATAAATTCGCAAAGGAGAGTGGTAATTAATGTTACATAATTCACAAAAAGATTTTATTAGTAGACACATAGGTCCTTCGGACAAGGATCAACAGAAAATGCTTAAAGATCTTAACTTTAATTCATTAGATGATCTGATTAATAGCACTGTTCCTGAAAAAATACATTTTAAAGATGAACTAAATATAGGGGAGTCAAATTCAGAATATGAAGCACTGAGAAAATTAAAAGCAATTTCAAAAAAAAATCAAATTTACTCAAATTTTATTGGCATGGGTTATTATGGAACGTATACACCTTACGTAATTTTAAGAAATATATTGGAAAACCCTGGTTGGTATACTTCTTACACACCTTATCAGCCAGAAGTAGCACAAGGAAGATTAGAAATGCTTCTAAATTTTCAACAAATGATAGTTGACTTTACAGGAATGGATATAGCTAATGCATCTTTACTAGATGAAGGAACAGCAGCAGCTGAGGCTATGGGCTTAAGTCATAGACTGAATAAAAGTGATAGTAATTTAGTTTTTGTTTCAGAAAACTGTCATCCGCAAACTATTGATGTTATACAAACTAGAGCAGAACCGATGGGTTTAAAAGTTCTTGTTGGAAATGAGAATAAAGTTATAGAACAATTAAAAGAAGATTTAGTTTGTGGAATTTTACAGTACCCTGGAACTTTAGGTGATATTAAAGATCCTAGTGAGGCAATAAGTAAAATTCATAAAAAAAATGGTAAATCAATCTTAGCATGTGATCTTCTAGCACTTGCAAAGTTAAAAACACCAAGAGAACTAGGGGCTGACATTGCAGTTGGAAGCTCTCAAAGATTCGGAATTCCAATGGGTTATGGAGGTCCTCACGCAGCATTTTTTGCAACAAAAGACGAATACAAAAGATCAATGCCAGGAAGAATAGTGGGTGTTTCAGTTGATAGACATGGGAATAAGGCATACAGACTGTCATTACAAACTAGGGAGCAACATATAAGAAGAGATAAAGCTACAAGTAATATTTGTACTGCCCAAGCTTTATTAGCAATTGTATCAGCAGCATATGCTGTTTATCACGGTCCAGATGGAATTAAAAATATTTCTGAAAGAGTGTCTCAATTAGCAAAAAATTTTGCTGATAAGATAAAACAATCTGGATATGAGCTATATTCAGATTATTTTTTTGATACAGTAACTATTATCACCAAAGAGAAAACTGATCAGATCTTTAAAAATGCTTTGGATCAAAGAGTGAATATCAGAAAAGTAAATTCAGATATGCTTGCGGTTTCTTTTGATGAGAAAAAAAATGTTTATAGAGTAAATCAACTATTAAAAATTTTTAATGCAGCAGAATCAATCAAAAAAGAAGATCCTACAGTAAGTTTACCTAATCTACCAAAAAATTTGTTAAGAACCTCAAAATATTTAGAACATCCTGTTTTTAATTCATATCATTCAGAGACAGAAATGCTTAGATATCTCAAAAAGCTTGAGGATAAGGATATAGCTCTTAACAGAACTATGATTGCACTAGGTTCATGCACTATGAAACTGAATGCAACTGCAGAAATGATACCTATCTCTTGGAGAGAGTTAGCTGAGCCTCATCCATTTGTACCTATTGAACAGATGGAAGGATATAGAGCATTGTTCACTGATCTAAAAAATTGGCTAAGATCAATTACTGGTTTTTCTGGAGTTTCACTTCAGCCAAATGCAGGTGCTCAAGGTGAATATGCAGGATTGATGGTAATAAGAAAATATCATTTAGATAGAGGGGATAAAAATAGAAATATATGTTTAATACCAAGCTCAGCACATGGAACTAATCCAGCAAGCGCACAGATGGTTGGAATGAAAGTAGTAGTTGTTAATTGTGATAAAGAGGGAAATGTTGATTTTGAGGATTTGAAGAAAAAAGCAGAAATCCACTCTAATAATCTTGGAGCATTAATGGTCACTTATCCATCTACACATGGTGTATTTGAAGAAAAAATAACAGATATTTGTGAGCTAATTCATAAACATGGTGGTCAAGTATATATGGATGGTGCAAATTTAAATGCACTCGTTGGTATAGCAAAACCTGGAAATTTTGGTCCGGATGTTTGTCATATAAACTTACACAAAACATTCTGTATTCCACATGGTGGAGGGGGTCCTGGAATGGGACCTATTGCATGCAAAAGACATTTACAAGTTTATCTTCCTAATCATCCAGTGGTTAAAGATTGTGGACCAGCTACAGGAATAGGAGCAGTTTCAGCAGCACCTTGGGGTAGCTCAAGTATTTTATCAATTTCTTGGATGTATATTAAAATGATGGGTTCTCAGGGATTAAAACTGGCAACACAAATTGCGATACTAAATGCAAATTATTTAGCTAATAGACTTAAAGATCATTATCCAATTCTTTATAAAGGTTCAAACGGTAATGTAGCTCACGAGTGTATTATTGATATTCGATCAATTAAAAGTGAAACAGGAGTTACTGAAGAAGACATAGCTAAAAGACTGATTGATTATGGTTTTCATGCTCCTACTATGTCATGGCCGGTAGCAGGTACAATGATGATCGAACCAACAGAAAGTGAAAGTTTATCTGAACTGGATAGATTTTGTGATACGTTAATTAGTATTAAATCAGAGATAGATATGATCAATTCAGGTAAATTTGACAAGATAGATAATCCAATAAAAAATGCACCTCATACTGATATGGAATTAACTTCGGATAATTGGGAACATAAATACTCTAGAGAGCAAGCTGCTTACCCAGCAAAGTTTTTGAAAACAAATAAATTTTGGCCTCCAGTTGCAAGAGTAGACAACGTGTATGGAGATAAAAATATTTTTTGTACTTGTCCAAGTATGGATGAGTTTAAAGAAGATGCAGCATAATAATTAATGAAAATTGCTGTTGTTGGGTCAGGTATTTCTGGATTAAGTGCTGCATATTATTTATCTAAAAAACACAATGTGGATCTTTTTGAAAAAGAAGACCACTTTGGAGGACATTCTCACACAATTGATTTATTTTTTGATCAAAAAAAAGTTTCAGTAGATATTGGCTTTATTGTTTTTAATTT
>JACWDG010000029.1 GCA_014654245.1 Pelagibacterales bacterium SAG-MED09 | reverse complement strand
TTCAACTCTTCATAGTTACATTCAATTCCAAATAGTTTATTTTGTAACTTATTTAAATCTTTAGGAACTATCCCAAGTTTATGGCTGAAAGAATAATATTCCTTTAAATTCGCATCAAATAGATCTAATTTTTTTAAAGATAAATAAAGTTTCTCTAAATTAATAACTAATCTAGCACCTAATTCTTTATTTCTTGGATCCAGAAGAACTGGATCTTCTCGATACTTTAAAGTAGATCCAGGATCATCTTTGGCTCCATCAAATGTCAAAAATTTCTTATAAGAAAAGGCTGCAATTACAAATTCATTGCTTAGGTTGAGAACTTCAACTTTTGATCTTAATTTATATATTATTAATTGTTTATATAGCCCATCAACTTGAGATTTTTCACAATCTATAAGAAATCCAGATTTATGTTTTATTATCATAAACTCATATAAAAATTTTCCCTGAGGAGTTAACAATGATGTAAAGCAACTTTTATTATCAGTTACTTTATTAATATCGTTGCTAATAAGATTTTGAAGAAAATTTTTTGCATCATCACCATTAACATATAGAATTGACCTATCATTTAAAATATAGACATTTTTTATATTCATATTTGATTAATTATAATTTTTAATATAATAACTTTTTCTTCAAATGTTAGATCTTATAATTAAAAATGGACAATGTTACATTGATGCACAATTAAAAGATGTAGACGTTGCAGTAAAAAATGGAAAAATCCATCAGATTGGTGAAATTTCAGAGCAGGCCAAAGAAATAATAGATGCCAAAGGCCAAACCGTTTTGCCAGGATGTATAGATACTCAAACTCATTTTAGAGAACCTGGGTCAACTGACACTGAAGATCTTCATTCAGGTAGTAGAGCTGCAATTGCAGGAGGCATTACAAGTGTATTTGAAATGCCAAATACAAATCCCCCAACATCTAATATGAAAGAGTTTCAAAGAAAGTTAGATCTCGCAAAAAATAGAATGTATTGCAATTACGCTTTTTATTTTGGAGCAACAGCTGATAACACAGATGATTTAGCAAGTTTAGAAGGTTTACAAGGATGCTGTGGAATTAAACTTTTTGCAGGATCTTCAACAGGTAATTTATTGGTTGCTGAAGAAGATGATATAGAAAAAGTTTTTCAAAATGCATCAAAAGTTGTTGCAGTTCATTCAGAGGATGAGGCAATCTTAAAAGTAAACAAAAAATTAATTAAAGAGGGAGATGTTCATACCCACCCAATATGGAGAAGTGTTGAATGCGCAATAGCATCTACTAGAAGAATTGTAAGAATTGCAGAAAAGCATAATAAAAAAGCTCATATACTTCATATTACAACAAAAGAAGAAATTGATTTTCTATCCCAACATAAAGGAAATATTACATTTGAAATAACTCCTCAACACCTAACAATTTATGCACCAGATTGCTATGACAAACTTGGAACTTACGCTCAGATGAATCCTCCATTAAGGGACAAATCTCATTATGATAGATTGTGGTATGCAGTAAAAAATAATTTAAACGATACCATTGGCTCAGATCATGCACCTCATTTAAAAGAAAACAAACAAAAAGAATATCCTAATTCACCATCTGGAATGCCTGGAGTACAGACTCTTATACCTGTTATGCTAAATCATATAAATGATGGAAAATTATCTTTAAATCAGTTGATGAGTCTAGTTTGTGAAAATCCAGTCAAGATTTTTGGAATAAAAAACAAAGGTTTTATAAAAGAAGGATTTGATGCTGATTTTACTATGGTAGATATGAATAAAATAATTGAAATTAAAAATGAAAACATTGAGAGCAAGTGTAGCTGGTCTCCTTTTAATGGATTTAAGTTTAAAGGAACACCTGTTTCGACCATAATTAATGGGGAAATAAAAATGAAAGAAGGAAAAATTATTGGTGAACCCGAGGGAAAACCTTTGCAATTTGGATAAATGGTATCAAAACCACTAGTTTCAGTATTAATTAATAATTATAATAAAGAAAAATATTGTAATAGGGCAATAAAATCAATTCTTAATCAAACTTATAAAAACATTGAACTTATATTTTTTGATGATGGTTCCTCAGATAATTCTGTCAATAAAATTAAAAAATCTTTTAGTAAAAATTTAAACAAAATAAATATCATAAGAAATAGATTAAGAGGAAAGATTTACTCATTTAATCAAATAAATGGAATAAAAACCTCTATTAAAAAATGCAAGGGTGAAATAATTTGTATTTTAGACTCTGATGATTTTTTTGTAAGAGATAAAATAAAGAATATAGTCAAATTCTTTGAAAAAAATAGAAACAAAAATTATGTTTTGGATCTTCCAATTTATTTTTATAGTAATAAGAAACAAATTAAATCAAGTGAAACATATTTCTTTAGATCAAGAAAATGGTCAAAATTCCCTCCAACGAGCTGCATAAGCTTTAAAAAGAAAAAAATATTAAAAGTTTTAAAAAAAATTTCGATAAAAAAATTTGATGAGTTATGGTTTGATTTTAGAATCATAACATATTTTTCATATGTGAAAAATGAGTTTAATATTTTAAAAAAATATCTGACATATTATTCTCAGGCTTCTGAAAACTTTGATAAAAGATATAAAAAATATTCTAATAAGATTTGGTGGAGAAGAAGATATCAGGCCTTTAAATTTTTAGAGTATTTAGATAAAAAAAAGTATAAAAAAAATAAAATTAATTTTGATTATTTTTTAACTTATTTTATTAATGGATTATTAAAACTTAACTGAGTTATTGGTAAAGCTGTTTACTAAAATCACACCAATTACAATTAAAAATAAACCCACAACTGATTGCCAGGAAAGACTTTGTTTATAAAAAATATATCCAAGTATAGCAATTGTAAAAATTCCAAGTCCACTCCAAGTTGCATAAACAATAGCGATTGGGAGTTTAGTTACTACGAAGGTTAAAAGATAAAAAGCAGTTAAATAAAAGATTGTTAAAAATGAGGTTGGAATTAATTTAGTAAAATTTTGTGTTATAGGCAAAAGCATTGTGCCAGCAACTTCACAAAATATTGCTCCAACAAGAAATAAATAAGTCTTAAACATTTTTTATTATTTTTTGTTTGATTAAGTCTTCCTTAATTTCGTTTAAAATTGTAGGATCATCAATAGTTGGAGGCACTTTATACTCAACATTATCTGCAATTTTTCTAATTGTTCCTCTTAAAATTTTACCAGATCTAGTTTTTGGAAGTCTTTTAATAACAATTACAACTTTAAATGCTGCGACAGGACCGATTTTATCTCTAACCATTTGAATGCATTCTTTAGATATAGTTTCATGATCTTTATCTACTCCAGTTTTAAGAACAACCAAACCAATAGGAAGTTGACCCTTTAATTTATCAGCAATTCCAAGAACTGCACATTCAGCAACTGATTGATGTTCTGATAAAACTTCTTCTATAGCACCAGTAGATAATCTATGGCCAGCAACATTTATAATGTCATCAGTTCTAGACATTATCCAAATGTAACCATCTTCATCGATGTGACCTGCATCGTATGTTTGATAATAACCTTCGTAATTAGACATATAGTTTTCTTTATATCGTTTATCTGCATTCCATAAGGTCGGAAAAGTTCCTGGTGGAAGAGGAAGTTTAACAACTATATCACCCATCTCATTTGGTTTGGCTATAGTTTGATCAGATTTAATAATTTTTACATCATAACCTGGAACTGCTTTACAAGCTGATCCATATTTAGTTTTCATCATTTCAATTCCTGTGCAGTTTGAACTAATTGCCCAACTTGTTTCAGTTTGCCACCAATGATCAACAACTGGAACCTTTAAAAGATTTTCAGCCCATTTAATTGTATCAGGGTCTGCTCTCTCTCCTGCAAGAAAAAGGCTTTCAAATTTACTCAAGTCATATTTTGAAAAAAATTTACCTTCAGGATCTTCTTTTTTAATTGCTCTAAAAGCTGTTGGGGCTGTAAATAAAGATTTTACTTTGTAATCTGATATTATTTTCCAAAAAGCTCCTGCATCAGGAGTACCCACTGGTTTCCCTTCGAACAATACTGTTGTACAGCCTTTGAATAAAGGTGCATATACAATGTAAGAATGACCAACAATCCAACCAATATCACTTGCTGACCACCATATATCTCCCTCATCTATATTGTAAATATTTTTCATGGTCCATTTTAGAGCTACTATGTGTCCACCAATATCTCTGACAATACCTTTTGGTGTACCAGTTGTTCCGGAAGTATAAAGTATATAGGCGAATTCATTTGAATTCATTTCAACACAGTCAATTTCTTTTGCATTTGAAACAACTTCTTCCCAATTGACTTCCTTAGGTGCATTAAGCTTTACCTCATGACCAGGTCTTTGAAATAAAATCATTTTATCAATCTTATGTTTGGCTTGTTTGATGGCATCATCTACTAAAGGCTTGTATTCAACAGTCCTTCCTGGTTCAAAACCACATGAAGCAGTCACCAAAACTTTTGCCTTACTATCATCTATTCTACTTGCAAGTTCATTAGAGGCAAAACCACCAAATACTACTGAATGAATTGCTCCAATTCTTGCACTAGCAAGCATTGCAATAACTGCTTCCGGTATCATTGGCATGTAAATGATTACTCTATCTCCTTTTATAACACCTTGGTCTTGCAGAGCTCCTGCAAACTTAGATACTTTTTCTTTTAACTCCTCATAAGTATATTTACATTTGTTTCCAGTAATTGGACTATCGTATATTAGTGCCGTTCTTTTTCCTTTGCCTTGATCAATATGGATGTCTAAAGCGTTGTAACAAGTATTTGTTACTCCATCTTCATACCATTTATAGAAAGGAGGGTTAGATTTGTTTAAAATTTTAGTTGGTTTTTTAAACCAAAAGATATCCTCAGATGCATCTTTCCAAAATTTTTCAGGATTTTTTATAGATCTATCGTAAATTTCTTGAAATTTATTAGGCATAAAAATTTGATTCGATTTCCTTATTTTATGTGGTTTTTAAATCACAAATTGTATTTAATTTTAAAAAATGAGTAAAATCAATGTAAATAAATGACATTTAAACCTTCAATAAAGTCTTTTAATTTGGTATTTAACCTCCAACTTTGGCTTAGGGAAGCCTGGGCCTAGTTTATATAAACTAAATAAGTAAAAACTAACTAAAGAGGGAGTTTTTTATGAAAAAACTTAAACTGTTTGCACTTACAGCTGTTGCCCTAATGGGTGTTACAGGTGTAGCAAACGCAGAGACTGCTATGTTAGCTCAAGATGATTTCGTTGGAATATCTTTTTGGATAATTTCAATGGGTATGTTGGCTGCAACTGCTTTTTTCTTTATGGAAAGAAGTACTGTAAATCCAGCATGGAAGACATCAGTAACAGTAGCAGGTCTAGTAACTGGTATTGCATTTATCCATTACATG
>JACWDG010000028.1 GCA_014654245.1 Pelagibacterales bacterium SAG-MED09 | reverse complement strand
CTATGAAAGCCTCTGGTGGCAAAGCTAATCCTCAACTTATAAATGAGATTTTAAAGAAAAAACTTCAGTAGAATGGGTGTAAACCTTGATATTACAGAAAAGTTAAAAAATTATATAAATGATTTTGGATTAAATCTACATCCAATTCAAAAAGAGATAATTGATTATAATAAAACTTTAGGTGATATCAAAAGGATGCAGATTGATCCTACTCAATGTTATTTTCTTCATTTAATTATAAAAATTTCAAATACTAAAAATGTTCTTGAGATTGGAACTTTTACTGGACTCAGTGCACTCACAATTTCACTTGCCTTACCTGATGATGGGAAACTAATTGCTCTTGATAAAAATGAAGAGACAAACAAAATAGCACTAGATTTTTTTAAAAAGGCTAATCAAAATCATAAAATTCAAACAATGATAAAACCTGCTCTTGAAAGTTTAAAAGAATTAGAAAATGATAAATTTGATATGGTTTTTATTGATGCTGATAAATTGAATTATAAGGAATATTATGAAAAATCGTTAGCACTGTTAAATAAAGGTGGCATAATAATTATTGATAACGTTTTATGGCATGGAGAAGTGGCTGACGAAAAAAATAATGATAAATTTACTATGAGCATTAGAGAATTTAATAAGTTTGTATCTGAAGATAAAAGAGTAGAGCAAATCATTATTCCATTAGGTGATGGAATGACTGTTTGTAGGGTCTTATAATGTTTAAGGTTTTTGGCTTTTATAAATTCCTAAAGGTTAAATCTTTAAAAAAAAACAAAGATTTTTTACAGAAGTTTCTTAAATCAAACAATATAAGAGGAACCATAATCATTGCTAAAGAAGGATTAAACGGTACTATTTCTGGTAGTATCAAAGATATTGATAAAACTACAAAAAAATTAAAATCCTTATTCTTATTTAAACAATTCGATAACAGCAATGAATCTAAATCTAAATTTCAACCATTTCATAAACTTAAAGTTAAGATTAAAAAAGAAATTGTCCCAATGAATTTAATTATCAATGCTAAAGATAGAAATGTGCAAACACATTTAGAACCAAAAGACTGGAACAAACTAATTAAAAATAAAGCAACTCATATAATTGATACTAGAAAACCTTTTGAATATAAAGTTGGAACATTTAAAAAATCAGTAAATCCTAATGTGACTAATTTTAGAGATTTTCCAAAATATTTAAATAAGCTTAATAAAAATAAACCAGTAGCAATGTTTTGTACTGGTGGAATACGTTGTGAAAAAACCTCTGTGCATCTAAAAAAGAAAGGTTTCAAAAATATCTATCAACTAAATGGTGGCATTTTAAATTATCTCAAAAAAATTAAAAAAAATGAAAGTTTATGGAAAGGGGAGTGTTTTGTTTTTGACAACAGAATTAGTCTTAAGCATGGATTAAAATTAGGCTCTCATTCCATGTGTAGTGGTTGCAGAATGCCAATTGCACCAAAAGACAAAAGATCCAAGAAGTTTGAAGAAGGAGTTTCTTGTCCAAATTGCTATGACAACTTAACCAAAACTCAAAAATCACGTTTTAGAATGAGACAAAGTCAGGTATACAAAGCAAAACAATCTGGAAAAAAATATATTTTTCAAAAAGAATTTAAATAAGGATATTTTTGTCTACTTCATACAAGCTTACTAAAGATCCAATATGGTTTTTACTTCGTAAAGTCACAATACCTGCAAGTGTAGGATCTCTTTTTCAAACATTTTATAATCTAGTTGATACTTGGTTTGCAGGAAAAATCTCAGCAGAAGCAATAGGTGCGATAGCTAAATCATTTCCAATTTACTTTACTATAATTGCTGTAGGAGTTGGAATAGGTGCTGCTACTAATGCAATGATTGGCAATTCTATCGGTGAAAAAAAAGAGAGAGTTGCATCTATGTATATTGCACAATCTTTAATTTTTGCTTTAGTAATTTCAGTTTTAGTAACAATTTTTGGTTTAAATGCATCAGATTATCTTCTGGGTATTATGGGATCAGACTCTGATGGAATAATATTAACTAGAAAATATTTGGATATCATATTCTATGGAACTTTCATTGTACTGATCCAGATTTCTTTGAATGGAACCTTAAACGCTCAAGGTGACACAAAAAGTTATAGAAATGTTTTAATATTTAGTTTTTTCCTAAATATTTTTTTAAACCCTCTTTTTATATGGGGATATGGAATAATTCCTGCTTTTGGTATAGCCGGACTTGCTATAGCAACGGTAATTTCACAACTGATCGGAACAATCTATTTAGCTTATAAAGTTAATAATTGTAAAATTAGAGAATACTTAAAGTTAGTATGTTTTATTCCTAAGTTTGAATACTTAAATCCTTTAACAAGGCAGTCGGTCCCTGTTATGTTTAGCATGTTGTTCATTGGAGTTGGAATTTTTAATATTTTATATTTTATTGGTCAGTTTGGTGATTTAGCTACCGCAGGTTATGGAGCAGCTTTAAGAGTAGAGCAAGTTTTTTTACTTCCAGTAATTGGATTGAATACAGCAGTCCTATCTATAGGGGGTCAAAACTTTGGTGCAAAAGCTTATAATAGGATAAGAGAATTATATACAAAAGCATTATTTTTTGGATCTTCTTTTATGGTTGTTGCTGGAATAATATTATTTTTTGGTGCTGAGTTTTTCGTATCTTTATTTACAGACAATCAAGAAGCAGTAAAACATGGTGCAATCTATTTAAAAGTTGCAGCTTTAATTGGACCAATTTACCCAGTGTTTTTTATTACTACAGCTGTATTTCAAGCTGTTAAAAAACCTCTATATAGTCTTTATTTAAGTATTCTAAGATTGACTGCGTTTCCGTTTTTAAGCTTGTGGTATGTAATTAATATTAGAGGTGGTAACTATGAGGATATATTTTATACAATTATGGCAACTAATTGGGTAATGGGAGTTGTTGTTTTAATATTTATTGGTTATTTTTTAAATAATGTATTTAAACAAAATAAACCTCTTTTTAGTTATTAGCATTTGTCTAATATTTTTTTTTCTTACTTATAATGATGTTAAATCATATGAAATTAAAATTATTGATGGTGATACTATTCATCTAAACGGAGAAAAAATACGATTTACTGGTATAGATACTCCAGAACTCAAACAAACCTGTAATAAAGATAATAAAATTATCCCATGTGGGATTGAAGCTAGAAAGTTATTAATCGATAAAATTAGCAATCATAAAGTTAAATGTAAAAAAGAAGGTAAAGATCAGTATAAAAGAACTTTAGCTGAATGTTTTGTAAATAATATTAGTTTATCATCTTATTTAGTAAGAAAAGGTTATGCTTTTGCTTATAGAAAATATTCTAAAAAATTTGTAGATGACGAAAACTATGCAAGAGAAAACAATTTGGGGATGTGGTCTATGAATTTTGAATATCCGTGGGATTATAGAAAAAAAAATTAATCTTTTTTTAATTTCTTTTCAAGTTTTCTTACAAAATAGGAAACTATTAATATTAAGATTAGATATTCAAGTATCAAAAAAGTATATATTTCAAGTGGTCTATAAGTTGTAACTACTAACTCATTTGCTTTCCTCGTTAGGTCACCAATACCAATTATTGATACCAATGAGGACATTTTTAGTACATAAACAAATTGATTTCCAATAGCTGGTAAAATATTTTTTATTGCTTGGGGTAGAATAACTAGCCTCAACTTTCTAAAAAAATTTAAACCTAATGAGCTTCCGGCTTCCCATTGAGCTTTTTTGATTGAATTTATTCCGGCTCTGAATATTTCAGCTTGAAAAGCACTTTCACTTATTGATAGAGCAATGATACCAGAGACAAAAGGGCTAAAGCTAATTCCAGTCATTATCGGAAGACCATAATAAATCCATAGGATTAAAACTAAAAGAGGGATTGCTCTTACAATTTCAACATATCCAATATTTAGATAAGTTAAAAATTTACTTTTTGCTAAAGAAGGAACAGCAACGATAAAACCAATTATCATTGAAATTATTATTGAAACAACAGAAATATAAATTGTTGTAGTAAGCCCACTTAACAAAAATTTAAGATTTGTTAATCCTTCAACATTATTTGGTGACAGAATTAACCAATTAAGCTCACTTTTACCACATGAGGTTAAAGGTAGTGTCAGAAGTAAAAAAAATAAATTTTTCACTCTCTGATTTATAAAGAATTAAAAATTAATTACTAATTGATTATAAGCTTTTTAAATTATATTTAGCTAGTAAGTTAGTAAAGAAGCCCGATGTTTTTTTCTTCTTTATCCAATCATTAACATAACTATTCCATTTATCATCACCTTTTGGAACCATCATTGCTAAGAAGGCAGGATTTTTTTCTCCATCAGGAACTATAGCTAATTGCGGGTATTTGATTACTAATTTATTTGCTTCAGTTGAACTTGTAATATTTCCATCAGCTCTTCCAGCTAAAACTTCTTGAAAGTCTCTTGCTGGTGCTTCAACTGAATTCAATTTAGATTTTGGAAAGAATTCTTTTGCTTTTTCTTCTTGAGAAGTACCAAGTGTTGTAGCAATTGTTACATTAGAATTGTTAAGCGAGTCCCATGTTGAAAATTTATTTAAATTCTTTTTAAGAACTAATGGAACAGTTCCATATTTATAATAAGTATCTGTGAAACCAGCTACTTCAGCTCTTTTAGGAGTTTTTGTTACACTGGTAGAAATATCGTATCTTTCTGATGTAATACCAGAGACAATCGTTTTCCATTCTGCAGGTACAAACTCAACTTTTACACCCATATCTTTAGCAAGTTCATTCATTACATCAATGTCAAATCCTTTATATTTGTTTGTTGCCGGATCCTTCATTGTCATAGGGTCCCAATCTCCAGTAGTTCCTACTTTTAAAACTCCAGATGAAATAATTTTATCTAAATTAGAATCGGCGTTAATAGAAAAGGGTAAAAATGCAAAAAGCAATGTGAATAAAATTTTTTTCATACTACTTAATAACTTATTAGTAAGTTAATTGAGACTATAATCTTGACGCAGCGTCGTTCATCCAAGAAAAAAGATGTTGTGAAAAAGAACGTCTAACAAATAAATTTACTGCATTTTTGTCATGATTTTGAACAATTATATCTATTTTTGTTAAAATAGTTTGTGTAACAGCACCTTTTTTATTTTTAAAATTGTTAAAATTATAAGGTGATCCTTTTTCAAGTAAATCAAAGATTTTATTCCCTCTTAGTTTAATCATCACAAATTGATCAGTAACGTCAGTGATAGCACCAAGATTTAATTTTGAAATTCTATCATTTAAAAGTTTTTCAATATCATAGCTATTTGTAGTTTCATCAACAGGTTCATTTGAAAAAATCATCCATTCATCTGGACTTAGCCACAGTGCTGTTAATTTATCACTTTGAGTAGAAGTGTTAGCTTCTGTCGGTAGAAGAATATTTAATGATTTCCCAACAGCAGAAATAAATTCTCTTTTTTTTCCTCTTATAATTAATTTCATAATTGGTTTAATTTCTTCAATTTGTAAATCTTGGAATAATTTTTTTTCAGGTAAGGCTTGATGATAATTAAGCATTTAATCTTTTGTTCTCCTTATCTAAAAAAACTGGATCAGCTACAGTTACATTAATATTCTTTTTTTCCATCGGGATTATTAATTTTTGTCCTATCATATTTTTTCCACCTCTTACAACTCCAAGAGCTATAGATTTTTTGAGATTAGGACTGTAATAACTTGATGTAACGTGTCCCAACATTTCAATAGGGGATTTATTAACATCAGCGACTATTTGCGCTCCTTCTTCCAATACTTCATCTGGGTTATCTGTTAGTAGACCAACAAGTTGTTTTCTATCTTCTCTAATAGTGTCAGATCTATATAAAGATCTTTTTCCAATAAAATCGTATTTCTTTTTACTTACAATCCAATCCATCTGTAAATCGATAGGGGTCATTGTAGCATCAGTGT
>JACWDG010000027.1 GCA_014654245.1 Pelagibacterales bacterium SAG-MED09 | reverse complement strand
AGTTGAGAAATATCCAATGCTTTACCATTATCTAACAAAGCCAATGCATTGATATCTTTTACATCATTAATTTCTGATGGGCCAGGAGCAGTTACTATTTTATAGTCATCACTATATCTACTAGAAATTAACTCTATGAGTTTATTGTAATAAGGCCATTTTTTTATTGTTAAATGGGGTGAACAAAAAGGAAATAGTAAAATATATTTATTTATCTTAAAAAAATTTTTGATTTCACTTATATCTGAAGAAGCCCAATTAAAATCTGGTTTTAATGTATTCGGTGTATTTAAGCCTGACTCTTTTAATTGATAATCAAACCTTTCAAGAACAGAGTTTTTATCAAATTCTTCTTTGTTTTTATCTGATGGTAATGTTGAAAGAGAGCTAGACCAAACTTCTTTACCTGCTTTTGGAAAAAGAATATTCTTATAAAAATTAGTCCTAGAAGAATTTTGAAGATCAAAAACTTTTGAGAACTTGTGTTTTTTAAGCTCCCTCATTAGAAAATATAAATAAATCAAATTATATCTTGGAAGTCTTTTATCTAAGATCACCTCATGTATAAAAGGATTTTTCTTAAATAAATCAAAGTAAGGTTTAGTTGTTAGAAGAAATATTTGATCATTTTTATGGTTTTCAGATATATCTTGAATTGCCCCACTTGCTTGCGCTATATCTCCTAATGATCCGTGTTTAATTATTAAAATATTAGACATATTTATAACAAGATAGCACAGTATTAAATTTTATGAATATCAATACCAACAATAGTTGAATTTTGAAAATAATCTGACCACATTAACAAAGATTTTCCGTCTGCAATACCTATTTCGAGAATTTTTAATTTTTGATCTCTTATATTATCAAAATATTTTTCATAAACTTTTGTATAGCCGTGATCATATTTATCTGTTTTATAAAACTCAGCTATCGAAGAGAGATTTTGAATTGATGACATTTTAAAAATTTAAAATATAGATTTTGAGTATTTTTTCCAATTATCTTGATAATGCTTTGTATTTTCAAAAACTGCTTTTTTTTCTTCTTCCGTTACTTCTCTTACAACCTTGCCTGGTGATCCAATTACAAGAGAATTATCAGGTATTTCTTTATTTTCTGTAATTAAAGCTTTTGCACCAATGATACAATTTTTTCCAATCTTCGCGTTATTAAGAATTACTGCTCCTATACCAATTAAACTGTGATCACCAATCGTGCATCCATGAAGCATAACCAAATGACCAACTGTTACATCTTTTCCAATTTTTAATGGACAGCCTGGGTCAGTGTGTAGAACACTTCCATCTTGTACATTTGAACCTTCGCCTATGTAAATATTTTCAATATCTCCTCTTAAAGTTGCATTAAACCAAATACTAGAGTTCTTTTCTAAAGTAACATCACCTATTATAGTTGCATTGGGAGCTACCCAATTTTCGCCAGAGTTTTTTGGTTTTTTATCTTTTAAATCATAAAACATAATTTATATATTATTACATTATGCCAATACAAACTCCAATATGTGATTTCGGTCAAAAGGCGCATGACTTCAAGCTTAAATCAACAGATAAAAAAATTATTTCTTTAGATGATATTAAAGGAGAAAATGGAACTTTAATTATGTTTATTTGTAACCATTGTCCTTACGTTAAGGCTGTCACAAAAGATATTGTGGAGGATTGTAATAAATTAAAAAACATAGGTATTAATTCAGTAGCTATTTGTGCAAATGATGCTGAAAATTACCCTGAAGACTCATTTGATAACATGATTAAATTTTCAAAAAAAAATCAATTTACCTTTCCTTATTTAAATGATGAAACACAAGAAATTGCTAAAACTTATGATGCGGTATGTACACCAGATTTCTTTGGTTATAATAAAAATTTAGAACTTCAATACAGAGGAAGATTGAGAGAGCTTAAAAATTTAATTCCAGTAAGAGATGGAGAAAGCGACCTTTTTAGAGCAATGAAACAAATTTCAGAAACTGGTAAAGGACCTGAAAAGCAAACTCCAAGTGCTGGATGCAGCATTAAGTGGAAACAGTAATTAATGTATTTAATTGTCACAAGAACTTTTCCCCCAGAACTGGGTGGTATGCAAAGTTTAATGTGGGGCCTTACTAAAGAATTATCAAAAAACTTTATGATTAAAGTTTTTGCAGATTATCATGAAGATCATAAAAAATTTGATAAAAATATCAATTTTTCAATTGAGAGAATTGGTGGAATTAAATTTTTAAGAAAAATTAGAAAAGCTCAATTAATTAATGAAGTTTTAAAAGAAAAAAAGATTGAAGGTATTATTGGTGATCATTGGAAAAGTTTAGAGCTTATTAAATCAAATAAAAAGAAATATTGTCTTATTCATGGAAAGGAAATTAATCACCCAAAGGGAAGTAGATTAAATAAACGTATTTTAAAAGTACTTGATAATGTTGAAAAAGTTGTAGCAAACTCAAATTACACTAAAAAATTAGCAATAGAAATTGGAGTAAAAGAGGAAAAAATAGTTATAATTAATCCCGGCGTTGATCCTGTTAAAGATTTAGATAAAAAATCAGTAGATAAAGTTGAGAGCTTATTAAAAATTAAATCACCTAGATTAATTACTGTTTCAAGATTTGATAAAAGAAAAAATCATGAAAAAGTTATTATGGCCATTAGAAATTTAAAACAAAATTATCCTGATATTGTTTATATTTGTATAGGTAATGGAGATGAAGAGCAAAATATAAAAGAATTAGTTAAAGAGCTTGATTTAAGTTCACAAGTTATGTTCTTTAAAGATATCAGTAATGATTTAAGAAATTCTTTATTAGCAAAATCAAATATTTTTGTTATGCCTTCAATTTTTCACAAAACATCTGTTGAAGGATTTGGAATAGCTTTTGTTGAAGCTGCTCAATACGGTATTCCTTCACTTGGTGGAAAAGATGGTGGTGCTGCAGATGCAATTGATCATGATAAAACAGGTTTAATTTGTGATGGAAATAATTTAGATGATATTTATTCATCTTTGAATTCAATGATTGAAAATAAAAAATATCTAGAACTTGGTAAAAATGCCAAAGAATATGTTTCCAAATTCTATTGGGAAAAAATAATAGAAGAATATAAAAAAATTCTTAATTAAGATTTATTTTTTGTTAAAGTTTTATAAATATGCCAAAGAACAATTAGTATAGTTGTGGCAAATATACAAACGGTAAGAGTCCTGTTCCATAAAAATTCCCAAGATCCATTACTTAATAGTAAAGATCTTCTTAAGTTCTCTTCCATTAATCCACCTAGAACAAATGCTAATATCAGTGGTGGCATTGGAAAATCATAAAGCCTCAAGAATGTTGCTACAACAGCTATTCCTATCATTAAATAGATATCAAAATTATTAAATGACATTACATAAATTCCTGTAATTGAAAAAAATAAAATTAGTGGAATCAAATAATTTTTTGGAACTGCAAGAATCCTTGCAATGTATGGGATTAGTGGCAGATTTAAAATTAATAAGATTACCATTCCTATATACATTGACATAATAACTGCCCAAAAAATTTCTGGGTTAGTCATATAAAGTCTTGGGCCAGGTTGAATTCCAAATCCTAAAAGAGCTCCTAACATAACAGCTGTGGTTCCACTACCTGGTATACCTAGAGTCAACATTGGAACGAATGAACCTGAACAAGCTGCATTATTTGCTGTCTCAGGTGCTGATAATCCATTTACACTTCCCTTTCCAAACTTTTCTTTTTCCTCATCTTTAACTAAATTTCTTTCCATCCCATAAGCTAAGAATGATGCAATAGTCGCGCCAGCTCCTGGCAAGACACCAATTAAAAATCCGATAACTGAAGATCTTGGAATAGTTTTGTACATTTTTCCTCGTTCTTCTTTATTTATTTTAATTGAACCTAATTCAGTTAATGAAACTTGTTTAGCGGCAGCTGTTGGATCATTTCTCTTTAAGATAATAGTTAATGCTTCACTCATTGCAAACGTTGCCATCACAACAAGAACAAAGCTAATTCCATCTGTTAAATTCATATTGTCAAAAGTAAATCTCGTAATATCTGATAAAGAGTCTTGACCAACTGATGCTAACATTAAACCTAATACCACCATCATCATTGCTTTTAAAAACTGTCCCTTTGATGAAAAAGCTGCAATAGCTGTTAATCCTAAAATCATCAGTGCAAAATAATCGGGTGATCTAAAAGACAAACTTACTTTTGATAAACTTGGTGCCATGAATAATAAATAAATTGCAGATAACGTTCCTCCTGCAAATGAACTCCATGCTGCAATAGCTAAAGCTTTTCCAGCTTTACCTTGTTGTGCCATAGGATATCCATCAAATGATGTAGCAACTGTTCCTGGAACCCCTGGTGCATTTAATAAAATTGAAGATGTTGAGCCACCAAAAACAGCACCATAATAAACACCTGCCATTAAAATTAATCCCGTAGCAGGATCAAAACCATATGTAATTGGTATCATTAAAGCTATTGCTGTCATTGGACCAAGGCCTGGTAACATTCCAATAATTGTTCCAAAAAAACAACCAATCATAACCATAAAAATATTTTGAAATGTAAGTGCTGTAGTTAAACCAATTAGTATTCCTTCTATCATCCCATCACTCCAATATATTTTAAGAAAGGATCTCTTAAATAAATATCAAGAACTCCATGTAATAAATACATAAATGCTGCTACAAATGGAAAAGATAGTAGAAACATTAAAAACAACCTTCTCTCTCCTAAAAAATAATATGAAGTAAATAAAAATAAAGAAGTAGTTAAAAAGTAACCAATCTTTAAAATTGTAGCTCCATATATTATTGCAATAAGAATTAATATTCCTGTTTTTTTATATTCTAAATTTCTGTGTTCTACTTTAATTGTATCTGGATCAGGTAAAATTAGTTTTAAACCTGAAAAAAATAAACCAGTGTAACCTAAATAAATTGGAAATGTTCTGGCATTAAAAGGTGCATTTTCATCAAATGCGAAAACCTGGATTTGATAAGCTGTATATAAATAAAATGCTGAAAAAATAAAAAAGAGCAGTGATATAATTTTTGTAGTATTTATATTCACTGCTCTTCCTAATTAATTAACCCAAAAGATTAAATAACTCCTAGTTTTTTCATAAGAGCTGTCATTTCTTTAGTTTGAGTTTTTAAAAACTTAACAAACTTTTTGTCTGGGTTATAAATATTAACCCAAGCATTTCTTGCTCTAACTACTTCCCATTCAGGAGTTTTTTGTACATCGCCTAACATTTTAGCAATAGCTTTCTTTTCTTTATTACTCATGCCTGGAGGACCAAAAAATCCTCTCCAGTTAACGAATTGTACGTCATATCCTTGTTCTTTAAGTGTTGGTGCATCTGGTGCATCAGAAACTCTATCAGGTGCAGTAATACCAATAATTCTTACTTGGTCTCTTGCTCCCATAAGTTCACCTAAACCTGTAGAAATAATTTGTGTTTCTCCAGATAAAAGTCCTGCTAATGCTTTTCCACCTGCATCATAAGGAATGTAAGCTACATCATTTGGATTTGCTCCAGCAGCTTGAAATGCTAAAGCACCAATTAAATGGTCCATACTTCCTCTAACTGAACCACCAGCCATTTTAATTGAGCTAGGGTTTGCTTTGTATGCATCAACAACATCTTTAAAGTTTTTATATGGTGAGTCTTTTGCAACTGCGATTGCACCGTAATCACCAATTACTCCAGCTATTGGCACAACATCTTTATAAGATAAAGTTCCAGAGCCACTTACATAACCTTTGTGTCTTGTGATTGATCTTAAAACTAATGGTGTTGATTGTACTAAGATGGTATTTTCAGGCTTAGTATTAATCATGTAAGCTAATGCTTTACCACCACCACCACCTGACATATTTTCAAATGATGCGCTTTTTAAAAAACCAGCTTTTGTTAAAGCTTCTCCAGTACCTCTAGCAGTTCCATCCCAACCACCACCAGCACCACCACCAATTACAAAGTGTAATTTTTCAATTGCAATTGAGTTTACTGTTGTCGTTGATAATAAAAGAACAGCTGAGAATAAAACTGAAAAAAAAGATTTAATTAGTTTCATTATTTCCTCTCGTTGTTATATTTAATGACTTGGATTAAACATATTTTGTGTAAAATAGTCAACAACCAAAGATAGAATACATGTTAAAAGCGATTCACTTTGACCGAGAAAATTTAGGTCAATTATTTACAAAAAAATTTTTTATCGTAATTTTAATTTCTATTCCAAGTGCAATTTTAGCAGATTTTTTTAATATTCCTCTTGCTTGGATGATTGGTCCAATGATTGCTACATCTTTGGTTGCTTTAAATGGTTTCCAAGTTCTAATGCCCAGAATAGCTCTTAGCTCAATATTAATTATACTAGGGCTTCATATTGGAAATTACATTGATCAAAATCTTTTTAGTCAAATGGTTAATTGGATTTGGACTACAGTTATAATGTTTTTTTATATTGTTGTTAGTATCTTAATTG
>JACWDG010000026.1 GCA_014654245.1 Pelagibacterales bacterium SAG-MED09 | reverse complement strand
GAACTACACTTAGATATAATTGTTGATCGAATGAAAAGAGAATTTAAAGTTGAAGCGAACGTAGGAGCTCCTCAAGTTGCTTACAGAGAAACATTAGAAAATCCTTCTGACTTTTACCTGTGTAATATAATACTCTTTCAGTAGTAGTAGTTTTACCTGCATCTATGTGAGCCATAATCCCAATATTTCTGTATTTATCTAAAGTATGAGTTCTAGGCATAATTGATTACCATCTAAAATGTGCAAAAGCTTTATTCGACTCAGCCATTTTATGCACATCCTCTCTTTTTTTAACTGCAGCACCCTTTTTTTCATATGCATCATAAAGTTCATTAAAAATTTTATCTGACATATGTTTATCTTTTCTTTTTCTTGCAGAGTCTACTAGCCATCTAATTGCTAATGCTTGGGCTCTCTTACTCTTAACTTCAACGGGAACTTGATAAGTTGCTCCACCTACTCTTCTAGATCTGACTTCAACAGTTGGTTTTATGTTGTTGATTGCTTCATTAAAAATATTAATTGGTTCATCTTTTGATTTTGTTTTGATTTTATCAATAGCATCATAGACTATCTTTGCAGCAACACCTCTTTTACCGTCATACATAATGTTATTTATTAATTTTGGAATAATAGTTGACTTGAATTTTGGATCAGGAATAACACTTTTTTTTGGCTGGGTTTTTTTTCTAGACATAAATTATTTACCCTTTTTAGTTCCGTATAAGGATCTTCTTTTTTTTCTATTAGCTACACCTTGTGTATCTAGATTGCCTCTAAGAATATGATACCTTACACCTGGTAAGTCTTTTACACGTCCTCCTCGGATTAAAACTACTGAGTGCTCTTGTAAATTATGTCCTTCACCAGGAATATAAGCAGTAACTTCAAAACCATTTGATAACCTTACCCTTGCAACTTTTCTTAAAGCAGAATTTGGTTTTTTAGGGGTAGTTGTGTAAACTTTTACACAAACTCCTCTTTTCAAAGGTTGTTTCTGAAGAGCAGGAACTTTGTTTCTTTTAGTTTGTTTCGCTCTTTTTTTTTTTAACAATTGGTTAATAGTTGGCATAACTTTTTTTAAATTAATTATTGTTTTTGAAAGAAATAACTGACAGGTTATTATTGGCAGCGTTTAGTGTCTATCAATAACACTACATTCCAACCAAAAACATCGCCAAAATACTTATTAATATGACTTTGTCAAACTAAAACTAGTAATTGATTAGTTAATTTTTATTGATTTACAGGGGTTTCTGAGGCTTCAATCTTATCTTGTTCAGATAAAAATTCATTATCATCTTTAAGAGCTTTTTTATTCCATTTGTTCTTAATATTACCTGTTCCTGCTGGAACTAATCTTCCAACAATTACATTCTCTTTAAGACCGTTTAGTGGATCTACTTTGCCTTTGATTGCAGCATCAGTGAGTACTCTAGTTGTTTCCTGGAAAGATGCGGCTGAAATAAATGACTCGGTTTGTAATGAAGCTTTAGTTATACCCATTAAAACTCTTTCTCCTACAGCAGGTGCTTTACCATCTGCTTTTAATTTTTCATTATTATTGTCAAATTTAATTCTATCTACAATTTCTCCTGGAAGATATGTAGAGTCACCTGAATTCTTAACTTCAACTTTTTTTAGCATCTGCCTTAAAATTGTCTCTATATGCTTATCATTTATGATTACACCTTGTAATCTATATACTTCTTGAACTTGGTTAACAAAATATTCAGTTAAATCTTTAATTCCCATAATTCTTAAAATATCATGTGGTAACGGCTGTCCATCTAAAAGATATTCCCCTTTTTTAATTTTTTCACCCTGGTTAAAATTAATATGTTTACCTTTGGGGATTAAATAATTAGAAGGCTCTGATCCATCTTCAGGAGCAATTGAAACTCTTTGTTTTCCTCTAACTTCTTTACCAAATATAACCTGGCCATCATTTTCAGCGATAATAGCGCTATCTTTTGCTTTTCTAGCTTCAAATAATTCAGCAACTCTAGGTAGACCTCCTGTAATATCTTTTGTTTTAGTTGTTTCTTTTGGAAGTCTTGCAATAACATCTCCAGCAAAAACTTTCTGTCCATCTTTTACTGATAAAATTGAGTCTGGGACTAAGTAATACCTAGCTTCATTGTCATCAGCCTTTTTAATAACATTTCCTTTTGCATCTCTTAAAGTAATTCTTGGTTTTAAATCTGTACTTTTCGATTGAGCTCTCCAATCAATTACTGATTTAGAAGATATTCCTGTTGCATCATCAGTAGTTTCTTGGATTGAAACACCGTCTATTAAATCAACAAAACTTGCTTCACCACTTTTTTCTGCAATTACTGGCGTTGTATAAGGATCCCATTCACAAATTTTTGTATTTGCTTTAACTTTATCTCCATTATTAAAAAATAATCTTGAACCATAAGCAACTTTATAAATAGCAACTTGAACACCATTGTCATCTTCTATCGAAAGTTGAGTATTTCTTCCCATTACGATTAAATTTTTCTTAGAGTCCTCTAATATATTTGAGTTTAAAATTTTTAAAATTCCATCATTCTTTGTTACAATTTGTGACTCTTGTTTAACTGATGCTGTACCACCAACGTGGAAAGTTCTCATTGTTAATTGAGTTCCTGGCTCACCAATAGACTGCGCAGAAATCATACCAATAGCCTCACCAACATGGACCATTTTACCTCTAGATAAATCTCTTCCATAAGAAGTTGCACACACACCCTCTTTTGAACCACATGTCATCACAGAATAAACTTTAATCGATTTAACTCCCGCAGCATCAATTTTATCACAGCCAGCTTCATCAATCATAGAAGATTTTTTGATAACGACTTCACCTGTTAAAGGATTTTTTACATCATCAAAAGTAATTCTTCCTAATGCTCTTTCAGATAGACTCACAACAACATTTCCACCTTCTAAAATTTCAGAGAGTTCAATAAATCCTGGATTTTTACAATCACATTCTTTTTTTGTAATTGTTAAATCTTGTGCTACATCACAAAGTCTTCTAGTTAAATAACCAGAGCTGGCAGTTTTTAGGGCTGTATCAGCAAGACCTTTTCTAGCTCCGTGAGTTGAATTAAAATATTCTAATGCAGTTAAACCCTCTTTAAAATTTGATGTAATTGGACTTTCAATAATTTCTCCAGATGGTTTTGCAATTAATCCTCTCATACCAGCTAATTGTTTCATCTGAGCAGCAGAACCTCTTGCACCACTATCTGCCATCATAAATACTGAATTTATTTTTAAACCATCTACAGTTTTCTCTGTAGCAGATATACCCTTCATCATTTCACCAGCCACTTTATCAGTGCATTTTGACCAAGCATCAACTACTTTGTTATATTTTTCCCCTCTTGTAATTAATCCTTCAGCATATTGAGTTTCATAGTCAGCAATTAATTTTTTAGTATCATCAATTAATTGGGTTTTGCTTTCTGGTATAATTAAATCATCTTTGCCAAACGAAATTCCAGCTTTAAATGCGTGTTTGAAACCCAAATCTTTTAATTTATCACAGAAAATAACAGTAGTTTTTTGTCCACAAAATCTAAATACAATATCAATTACCTCGGAAACAACTTTTTTAGGCAATAATCTATCTACTAGAGAAAATTTGATATCTTTATTCTTCGGCAATAAATTAGCTAACAAAAATCTTCCAGCTGTTGATGTATATTTCTCAAATTTTTTATTTCCTTTTTCATCTACTGTTTCAAATCTTGAAATTATCGTGGTATGAACTTTGATTTGTCCTGAAGATAAAGCAAATTCAATTTGATCAGCATCGGTAAAATAACCTGCAGATTTATCAGTTAACGGCACTTGAGATAAATAATAAATTCCTAAAATCATATCCTGACTAGGAACAATGATTGGTTTTCCATTTGATGGAGATAAAATATTATTTGTTGAAAGCATTAAAATCCTTGCTTCTAATTGTGCTTCTAAACTTAAAGGTACATGAACAGCCATTTGGTCCCCATCAAAATCTGCATTAAAAGCTGCACAAGTTAAAGGATGCAATTCTATAGCATCTCCTTCAATTAATTTTGGTTCAAAAGCTTGTACTCCAAGCCTGTGTAATGTAGGTGCTCTATTTAATAGAACTGGATGTTCTCTAACAATTAATTCAAGTGCATCCCAAACTGCATTTGTCTCTTTTTCGACTAGTTTTTTTGCTTGTTTAATTGTTGAAGCTAGGCCTAATTTATTTAATCTAGCATAAAGGAAAGGTTTAAATAATTCTAGAGCCATTTTTTTTGGAAGACCACATTCATGTAATTTAAGATCTGGACCAACTACAATTACAGATCTACCTGAATAGTCTACACGTTTACCTAATAAATTTTGTCTAAATCTACCTTTTAACATTTCTGCTAATGATTTTAGAGGTCTTTTACCTGTTCCAGTAATAACTCTTCCTCGTCTACCATTGTCAAATAATGCATCAACTGACTCTTGAAGCATTCTTTTTTCATTCCTTACAATTATGTCAGGAGCTTTAAGATCCATTAATCTCTTGAGACGATTATTTCTATTTATAACTCTTCTATATAAATCATTAAGATCAGATGTGGCAAATCTACCGCCATCTAAAGGCACTAAAGGTCTCAATTCAGGTGGAATAACGGGCACAACAGTCATAATCATCCATTCAGGTTTTTGACCTGTTTCAATAAATGACTCTACTAATTTCAATCTTTTAATTGCTCTTTCCTCATTAACCTTAGATTTTGTTTCTTTAATATAATTTACTAAATTTTTTCTCTCTTGTTCTAAATCTAAATTTTTTAACATTTCTAGAACAGCTTCAGCACCAATACCTGCTGAAAAAGACTCTTCACCAAACTCATCCTGATATTTAGCTAATTCTTCTTCATTTAAGAGTTGGTTTTTTTGTAAACCAGTTAAACCTGGCTCTATAACTATAAAATTTTCAAAATATAAAACTCTCTCAATTTCTTTAAGTTTCATATCAACAGCAAGAGCAATTCTACTAGGTAATGATTTTAAAAACCAAATATGAGCTACTGGAGTTGCTAGATTAATGTGACCCATTCTTTCTCTTCTCACATTGGATTTAGTTACCTCTACACCACATTTTTCACATATAATCCCTCTAAACTTCATTCTTTTATATTTTCCACATAAACACTCATAATCTTTTATGGGACCAAATATTCTTGCACAAAATAGACCATCTTTTTCAGGTCTAAATGTTCTATAATTAATTGTCTCTGGTTTTTTAATTTCTCCATAAGTCCAAGATTTTATTTTCTCAGGACTAGCTAATGAAATTTTGATACTACTAAAGTTTTGAGCTTCAGAAATTTCTGAATTCTTGAAGAGATCTGTTAATTCTTTTTTCATTAATTAAGCTCCACGTTTAATGCTAATGATTTAATTTCTTTTACTAAAACGTTAAATGATTCTGGAATTCCAGATTCAAAATTTTCCTCACCTTTAACAATTGTTTCATAAACTTTTACACGTCCGGCGACATCGTCAGATTTAACAGTTAAAATTTCTTGTAACGTATAAGATGCTCCGTAAGCTTCAAGTGCCCAAACTTCCATTTCTCCAAATCTTTGACCACCCAATTGAGCTTTTCCACCTAACGGTTGTTGGGTTACCAAACTATAAGGACCTGTTGATCTAGCATGAATTTTATCTTCAACTAAATGATGTAACTTGAGCATATAAATTATTCCCACTGTTACCGGTCTATCAAATTGCTCGCCTGTCCTTCCATCCCATAAATGTGTCTGGCCTGAGCCAGGTAGGTTTGCTAACTTTAACATATCAGTTACATCTTTTTCTTTAGCTCCATCAAAAACTGGAGTTGAAATAGCAACTCCATTTTGGAGATTTTCACATAAATCTCTGAATTCTGTTTTGTTTAGTTTGTCAACTTTGTCGTTAAAAATTTCTTCCCCATAAACAGATTTTAAAAACTTTGAAATTTTTTCTGTTTTTTCTATTTTCTTATTATTTTCATTTACCAAATTCTTAACTTCTTCACCAAATTCTTTACAAGCCCAACCTAAATGTGTTTCTAAAATTTGACCAACATTCATACGACTTGGAACTCCAAGCGGATTTAAGACTATATCAACAGGTCTGCCATCTTCCCTGTATGGCATATCTTCAACAGGTACTATTTTACTCACAACTCCTTTATTTCCATGTCTTCCTGACATTTTATCACCTGGTCTTAATCTTCTTTTAATTGCAACAAAAACTTTAACCATTTTCATTACGCTAGGTAATAAATCATCACCACTTCTAATTTTTAAAACTTTATCCTCAAACCTTTCGGTAATATCCTGTTTTGCTTTATTATATTGGTCTTTTAGTTGAGCTATTGTAGCTTCATCATTCACCTTGCCAACAGAAATTTTGAATACATCATTTATTCCAAGTTTATTTATATTTTCAAAATTTAGTTTTGTACCTGTATCGAGATCTTTGACTTTTTTGGCTAATGAAGCACCTGATAATATTTGTGCAACTCTTTGTTTAATGCTTCTCTCTAAAATTTCTTCCTCAACAATTTTATCTTGTTGAACTTGATCAATTTCTGCTCTCTCAATTGTTATTGACCTTTCATCTTTTTCTATACCATGTCTGTTAAAAACTTTAACATCTACAACTGTGCCGCTACTACCTCTAGACATTCTTAAAGATGTATCTGTAACATCGATAGCTTTTTCACCAAAAATAGATCTTAATAATTTTTCCTCTGGACCTGACGCTGAGTCACCCTTCGGTGTTACTTTACCAACTAATATATCTCCAGCATTAACCTCTGCACCAATATAAACTATCCCTGACTCATCTAAATTTTTTAAAGCCTCTTCATTTACATTGGGTATATCTCTTGTAATTTCTTCTTCACCTAATTTTGTATCTCTCGCCATAATTTCATATTCAACAATATGTACAGATGTAAAGACGTCATCTGTAACACATCTTTCAGAAATTAAAATTGAGTCTTCAAAATTATAACCTTGCCATGGCATGAATGCTACTGTAACGTTTTTACCTAAGGCTAATTCACCTAATCTTGTTGAGGGCCCATCAGCAATAATATCTCCAAGATTAACTTTATCACCAACTCTTACCAAAGGTCTTTGGTTAATACAGGTATTTTGATTTGATCTTTTAAATTTTTGTAAATTATAAATATCTACGCTTGATTTAGTAAAATCTTTATCTTCAGTGACTTTTAC
>JACWDG010000025.1 GCA_014654245.1 Pelagibacterales bacterium SAG-MED09 | reverse complement strand
GTAAAGCAATTAGTAATTTTGTTTTAAATAAAAATCCTTTCAATAATTCAAAAATTTTAATTGCAGGTAAAAATTTTGGATGTGGTTCATCAAGAGAACATGCACCATGGGCATTATTAGATTTTGGAATTACTTGTGTAATAAGCTCAAGTTTTGCAGATATTTTTTATAGCAACTGTTTTAAAAATGGAATTTTACCAATTATTCTAGATGAAGGTAAAATTAAGGAGCTATCAGAATACGCAAAAAGAAAAGAGGAAATTTCTATAGATCTTAATGATGAAAAGATAATATATGGAAATAGTGAGATAAAATTTAAAGTAGACTCCTTTAAGAAGAAGTGTTTATTAGAAGGATTAGACGATATTGCATTATCTTTGAAAAAAACAGATAAAATAGAAAATTTCGAAATAGATTTGAGAGTAAAAAAACCGTGGATATTTAATGATTAAAGTTAAAAAAAGAAAAATTTTATTATTACCAGGAGATGGAATTGGCCCAGAAGTTATTGGAGAGGTTAGAAAAATAATTAATTGGTTCAATGATAAAAAATCCCTTGATTTAGAAATAGATGAAGATCTTGCTGGTGGGTGTTCATATGATAAGCATGGAACGCCAATTACTGATGAAGTATTTTATAAAGCCTTAGAGAGCTCAGTAGTAATGCTTGGTGCAGTTGGAGGTCCAAAATGGGACGGTGTTGAATTTTCAAAGAAACCCGAGAGAGCTTTGTTAAAACTTAGGAAAGAATTAAAATTATTTGCTAACTTAAGACCAGCAATATGTTTTGAACAATTAGTTGATGCATCAACATTAAAACCAGAGATAGTTTCGGGGTTAGATATTATGATTGTTAGAGAACTAACAGGTGGAATATATTTTGGTGAACCAAGAGGAATAAAGCCTATTGAGAATGGTGAAAGAAAAGGAATTAATACTCATACTTATACTAGTAGTGAAATAATAAGGGTTGCTAGAATTGCTTTTGACCTAGCTAAAAAAAGATCAAATAAAGTCACGTCTTGTGAAAAATCAAATGTTATGGAAGCGGGTCAACTTTGGAAAGAAGAAGTTCAGACATTACACAATAAAGAATATAAAGATGTTGAATTAAGTCATATGCTTGCTGACAATTGCTCGATGCAATTATTAAGAAACCCAAAACAATTCGACGTAATAGTAACTGATAATTTATTTGGAGACATGTTGTCGGATCAAGCTTCAATGTTGACAGGTTCCTTGGGTCTATTACCATCAGCATCTTTAGGAGCCAAAAATAAGGATGGTGAAATGAGAGCTATGTATGAACCTATTCATGGATCTGCTCCTGATATTGCTGGCAAAAGTATAGCTAATCCAATTGCCAGCGTATTGAGTTTTGCAATGGCTTTAAGATATTCTTTGGACCTAGACAAAGAAGCTCAAGCTCTAGAAAAAGCGGTACAGGACGTTCTAAATGATGGCTTAAGAACTAAAGATATCTTATCAGATGGAATGAAAGAGGTCTCTACTTCTCAAATGGGTGATGCGATAATTTCAAAATTGCAATAATCAATCAATTATTCTAAACTATTTCTATGCCAAGCTATACTGCACCTTTAGAAGATATGATGTTTCTTTTTGAAAAATTAAGAGACAACAAGAAATATAATGAATTAGAAAAGTACAAAGAGGTTAGTTCAGATTTAGTAAAAGATATTTTAGAGGAGGCTGCAAAAATAAATCAAAATATAATTCTACCTCTTGCTAAAGCAGGAGATGAAAATCCCGCAGTTTTAGAAAATGGAGTTGTAAGAACTCCTCCAGGATATAAAGAGGCGTATAAAAAATATATTGAGGATGGTTGGACTTCTTTATCTTGTGATCCAAAATATGGAGGACAAGGTATGCCAAAAACAGTAAGTGCATTTTTTGATGAAATGTTATCCTCAGCAAGTTTATCATTTAAACTTTATAGTGAACTTAGCATAGGTGCTTATAATTGCATTAATCATCATGCGTCAGATGAACTAAAAGAAAAATATTTACCAAAGATAGTTGAAGGTAAATGGAGTGGCACTATGTGTTTAACAGAACCAGTTTGTGGAACAGATTTAGGACTTTTAAAAACAAAGGCGGAAAAACAAAATGATGGAACATATAAAATTAGTGGTCAAAAAATATTTATAACTTCGGGAGATCATGATCTTACTGAAAATATTATTCATTTGGTAATTGCCAGAGCCACAGATTCTCCAACAGGCACAAAGGGTATAAGTTTATTTTTAGTTCCTAAATTTGTAGTCAACGAGGATGGAAGTGTAGGACCAAGAAATGGAATATCAACAGGATCTATTGAAAGTAAAATGGGTATAAAAGGTTCTGCAACATGCGTATTAAACTTTGATGAAGCTACCGGTTATATGATTGGCAAAAAGGATAAAGGTTTAAATGCAATGTTTACCATGATGAATCTTGAAAGAATAGTTGTGGGAATTCAAGGGCTTGGGATCTCAGAGATTGCTTATCAAAACTCGCTCGCTTATGCAAAAGAGAGAAAACAAGGCAAGACAAATAAAACTAAATCGACCAATGGTGCTGATTTTATAATTGAACATGCAGATATAAGAAAATCATTATTGAATATGAAATCAATTATTGAAGGTGAGAGAGCTTTATGTTTTTGGTTGTCACAACAAACCGAAGTTAGTTTGAACCATCAAGATGAAAAAGTACGTCAGGAAGCTTCTGATTTTGTTTCTTTGATGACACCAGTGGTAAAATCACTCTTTACTGATTTGGGTATGGAAATCACCAATGATGCAATGCAAATTCATGGAGGCTATGGTTATACAAAAGATCAAGGGATAGAACAGTTGTACAGAGATAATAGAATAACCCCAATATATGAAGGCACGAATTCTGTGCAAGCAGCAGATTTAGTTTTTAGAAAATTATCAAATAAAAATGGAGATATAATTAATAAATTTATAGATTTAATAAAATCTGAAACTGATTTAGATAACGAAAAGATTAAGCCATTTACGAAGGAATTTAAGTATTATTTGGATATTTTAACTAAATTTAGTGAATGGATAAACGAAAAGACGAAAAGTGATAAAGATGATGTTAGTGCTGCTGCAAATGATTATCTAAAAACTCTTGGTTTTGTTTCTGTTGCTTATGCTTGGATAAAAGTCTTAGATGTAAGTTTCAAAGATTATAATGAAAATAAAAATTTTTATGATGATAAAATAAGCACTGCAAAATTTTATTTTGATAAAGTTTTACCTAGAGCAGAGCTACATTATAAATCTGCTATTTCTGGAAGCTCAAATATCATGAATTTTAAATTTAATTAGAATGAATCATTACGATGCAAATTTAGATAAAAATGCTGCAAATTATGTTCCATTAACACCTTTATCTTTTTTAGAAAGAGCAAAAGATGTTTACCCAAATTATGAAGCAATAGTATATGAAAAAAGGAAATATACTTGGAATGAAGTTTATAAAAGAGCTATAAAATTTGCTAGTGCACTAGAAAAAATTGGCATCAAAAAAGGTGACACTGTCTCATTTTTAGCTTTTAACACTCCTGAAATTTTTGAAGCTCACTATTCAGTTCCAATGACTGGTGCTGTATTAAATACAATCAATATAAGACTAGATGCTAATACTATTTCATATATTTTAAATCATAGTGACGCAAAAGTACTAGTAGTAGATAGACAACTTCATATTGAAGTAAAAAAGGCTCTGAGTAAATTAGACAAAAAAATTACGGTAATTGATATTCATGATAAATTTGCAGATCAGTCAAAATTAGAAAAAATTGGCGATTTAGAATACGAAAAATTTCTTAACACAGGTGATGATAGTTATGTTTGGAAAATGCCAGAAGATGAGTGGCAGGCCATATCTTTAAGTTATACTTCAGGTACAACAGGAAATCCAAAAGGTGTTGTTTATCATCATAGAGGTTCATATTTAATGTCAACTGGAAGTGCGGTTGCTTGGAATATGCCAAATAGATTAAATTTTTTAACAATAGTTCCAATGTTTCACTGTAATGGATGGTGCTATCCATGGACAGTTCCAATGTTAAATGGAAGAACTATTTGTTTAAGAAACATAGATGTTAAAAAGATTTTTGAATTAATAGATAAATATGATGTTACTCATTTTGGAGGTGCCCCGATTGTATTAAATATGATAACAGGCGCTCCTGAAAGTGATAGAAAAAAATTAAAAAACAAAGTTCATGTACTTACAGCAGGGGCTCCACCACCAAGTATAATTTTCAAAAAAATGAAAGAACTTGGTTTTGAAGTAATGCACGTTTATGGTTTAACAGAGACTTATGGTCATGTCACGCAATGTGCTTGGAATGATGATTGGAATGGATTTGATGAAGAAAAGCAAAATGAAATTAAAGCAAGACAAGGAGTTAGATATCCTAATCTTGAGGGAGCAGCAATTATGGATCCTGAGACGATGAAAGAAGTTCCAAAAGATGGAAAAACTATTGGTGAGATAATGCTTAGAGGAAATGTAGTAATGAAAGGTTATTTTAAAGATAAAGATGCCACTGATAAAGCTATGGCTGGTGGTTGGTTTCATTCTGGGGATCTAGCAGTAATGCATCCAGACGGATATGTTAAAATACAGGACAGATCAAAAGATATAATTATTTCTGGGGGAGAAAATATTTCCTCGATTGAAATAGAAAATACTTTATCCAAACATCCCTCAGTATCAATTGCTGCAGTTGTTGCCAAACCTGATGAAAAGTGGGGAGAAGTTCCTTGTGCTTTTATTGAAATGGTTAAAGATAAACCCACTACAGAGAAAGAATTAATAAGCTTCTGTAAAGAAACTTTGGCTGGTTTTAAAGTTCCAAAACAAGTTGTTTTCTGTGAATTACCAAAAACTTCTACAGGTAAAATTCAAAAATTTGAGCTTAGAAAAAAATTTTAGGAAATTGATTGAAAATAACTATACAAAATAAAAGTGTTTATGCTTCTGATGCTGGACAAGGTATAGAAAATTCAAAAGATACAATAGTATTTTTGCATGGAAGTGGTTTATCACATATTGTCTGGTCTCTAACAGAACAATTCTTTTCAAATAAAAAATTTAATGTTTTATCAATTGACTTACCTGGGCATGGGAATTCTGAAGGTCCATGTTTAGATAGTATCGAAAAAATTGCAGATTGGTTGGAAAAAGTTTTTGAAGAGTTAAAATTGAAGAATATAATTCTAGTAGGTCATTCTCAAGGTTGTTTAGTAGCTCTTGAATATTCATTTAAATATAAAGATAGATTAAAAAAAATAGTATTTGTTGGAGGCTCTTCTCGAATGCCTGTTAATAAAGATCTAATTGATTTGGCAACAGATGGAGACTCTGACGCTGTCAAATTAATGATGAAATGGGGTTTCGAAGGTTCAAAAAAATTTATTAGTGGCAACCCAGTAGAAAAAATAATCCAATCACCCAGAGATATTAGTGAAATTTTGGCGGTTGATCTAATTGCATGTAATAATTATCAGAATGGCTCTGATGCTGCTAGAACTATAAATTGTCCAGCCATGTTTATATTTGGAGAACTTGACAAGATGGTTAATTTAGAAAGTGGAAAAAAATTTGCAAATTTAGTCAAAAATTCAACTACCCATATAATTATTGGATCAGGTCACATGATTATGATTGAAAAAGCTTTTGAAATGCGACAAAAGATTTTGGAATTTTTAATTAAATGAAAAATTATTCTATAGCAAAATCCAGAAGATTAAGAAGTACTCCTTATACTTCAAGAATAGAAAAACAAGGTGTAACAGCTTATACGGTTTATAACCATATGTTATTACCAGCTGCATTTGGATCAATAGAGGAGTCTTGTGACCATTTAAAAAAAAATGTTCAAATTTGGGATGTTGCAGCAGAGAGACAAGTTGAAATTTCAGGACCAGATTCAGCAAAACTTGTTCAGCTTATGACTTGTCGAGATTTGTCAAAATCAAAAATTGGAAGATGTTATTACTGTCCAATAATTGATGATAATGGTAATCTAGTTAATGATCCAGTAATATTAAAATTAGCTGAAGATAAATGGTGGATCTCGATTGCAGATTCAGATGTTATTTTTTTTGCTAAAGGTCTTGCTTCTGGAAATAATTTTAAAGTTAAAATTTTTGAACCAAATGTTGATATTATTGCAATACAAGGTCCTAAATCGTTCGGACTGATGGAAAAGGTTTTTGGAAAAAAAATTACTGAGTTAAAATTTTTTGGATTTGATTTTTTTGATTTTAAAGGCACAAAACATTTGATTGCTAGATCAGGGTGGTCAAAACAAGGTGGTTATGAAGTTTATGTTGAAAATACATCATCAGGCCAAGATTTATACGATCATCTTTTTGAAATAGGTGTGGAATTTAATGTAAAACCAGGTTGTCCAAATCTTATTGAAAGAATAGAAAGTGGTCTCCTTTCCTATGGAAACGATTTTGATAATCAAGATAATCCTTTTGAATGTGGTTTTGAAAAATATGTAAATTTAGATTCGGATGTAGTTTTTCTGGGTAAAGAAAAGTTAAAAAAGATCAAATCAGATGGAATAAAAAGAAAATTAATGGGAGTTCAAATTGAAACAAATGAAATTAGTTTAACAGGCTCAGTCAATATCACGAATAATGATGGAAATTTAATAGGGGATCTTAGATCTGCATGTTATTCACCTCATTTCAAAAAAGTTATAGGAATTGCAATGATAAATGAGCCTTTTTGCAAAATGTCAGTGACCGGTAAGGTTGAAATTGGTGGTAAAAATATAGCTCTTAAAGTTTGCGAATTACCTTTCATCTAGTATAAAACTTACATCATGGATATTGCAATAGTCGGTGCAACAGGGAATGTTGGTAGAAAAACATTAGAAGTTCTTGAGAAAAAAGATCTTTCTATTGATAATCTATATTTGCTGGCATCATCCAAAAGTGTAGGAAAAAAAATTAATTTTAAAGGTGTTGATCATGACATTCATGATTTGGAAAGCTTTGATTTTTCTAAAGTAAAAATTTGTTTTTTTTCTGCAGGCGGAAAAATTTCAGAAAAATTTGCAGAAAAAGCTGCGAAAAATTGTTTAGTAATAGATAACTCAAGTCATTTTAGGATGGATCCAGAGGTACCTTTAATAGTGCCACAAGTAAATTCTGAAGATTTAAAAAATATAAAGAAAAACATCATAGCAAATCCAAACTGTTCAACTGCACAATTAGTAATTGCTCTTAAACCATTGCACGATTTGTTTTCAATTAAAAGAGTCGTTGTATCAACTTATCAGTCAGTTTCAGGAGGTGGCAAAGCCCCCATGGATGAATTAATCGAACAGACAAAATTAGTACTAGATGGAAAAATAGTTAAACCTAAAAACTTTACAAAACAAATAGCTTTTAACGCAATACCACAAATAGATATTTTTTCAGATGATGGATATACAAAAGAGGAACTTAAAATGACCAATGAAACAAAAAAAATTTTGGATAATAAAATAGATTTAACAGCAACTTGTGTAAGATTACCAATTTCTGTGTCACATTCAGAATCTGTTAATATCCAATTTGAAAAATCATTTTCAATAGAGAAAGTGAAGGAAGCTTTGAACAATTTTGAGGGATGTAAGGTAATAGATGGGAGAATGGATGGACATTATTCAACTCCAATTGAAGCTGAGGGAAAAGATGAAACATTTATTTCGAGAATTAGAGAAGATAAGACTATAAAAAATGGATTAAATTTATGGATTGTTTCAGACAATCTTTTAAGAGGAGCAGCTTTGAATTCTGTCGAAATCGCAGAAACTTTAATTAAGAATAATTTTTATGGAAAGTAAAACACCATTATCCCCACACATTCAAATTTATAGATGGCACATTTCTTCATTAGTCTCTATTTGTCATCGGATAACAGGTATAATAAATATAATTGTGATTACATTAATTTGTTTATGGGCATCACTTCTATTATATGGAGAAAGTAATTATCAATTGATAAATT
>JACWDG010000024.1 GCA_014654245.1 Pelagibacterales bacterium SAG-MED09 | reverse complement strand
ATGTTTTGGTTTGATCTTATTTGGTCTTGGCGAAGGTTTATTAATTGTTTCTTTTGCTGGCGCCTCTCCATGGAGCGTTTTAGCTCAAGGTATTTCTTTAAATTCAAACTTAAGTATTGGAGCAATTACATTTTTCATTAGTGTTGCTGTTTTAATTTTATGGATACCCTTGCGTCAGAAACCAGGAATGGGGACTATATTGAATGCACTGATAGTTGCATTAATGATTGATCTTTGTATTAGGTTTGTACCAACTCCATTTAATTACATTGATAAATTAATTTTGGCAATTATTTCAGTAATTATTGTTGGTATTGGAGGAGGTATTTATTTAGTTTCTAATTTAGGAGCAGGACCTAGAGATGGATTAATGATTGGTTTACAAAAAAAGACTAACTTACCAATTGCTGCAGTAAGGTCTTTTTTAGAAATTTCTGTTGTGAGTATTGGATGGTACTTAGGTGGAACTGTAGGAGTAGGAACACTTCTTTTTGCTTTTGGCATTGGTCCTTGTGTTGCACTTGGACTTCATTTGGTAAATAAAATATTTAATTAGGCTGCAGAGCTAGATTTTTCATTTTTTTTTCTTTCGTGAGGATCAAGAATAGCTTTTCTTAGCCTACATGACTCAGGAGTAATTTCTAGAGCTTCATCAGTATTTAGCATACTTAATTGTTCAGCTATTGACATTTTTCTCACTGGTGTAAGAACTACATTCTCATCAGTACCTTGAGTTCTCATGTTAGTTAATTTTTTTCCTTTCATTACATTAATTATCATGTCTCCTGGTTTTGGTGACAACCCAACAATCATACCTGGATAAACTGGATCATTATGAGTAACAAACATTTCACCTCTTGCTTGTAAATTAAATATTGCAAAAGCAACTGCTTTTCCTTGTTCCATTGAAATTAAAGCACCATTTCTTCTTCCTTCCATTTCACCTTCAAATTTACCATAATCATAAAAGATTCTATTAATAACACCATTACCTTTTGTAAGAGTAAGGAATCGACTTGTATAACCCATTAAACCTCTTGTTGGAGCATGGAATATTAATCGCTTTTTATCTTTACCTGTATCTTTTAATTCAATTAATTTTCCTTTTCTTCTATTCATAGAGTCAATTATCTTTGAAGAATATTCTTCATCAAGGTCCATAGTAATTTCTTCAACTGGCTCAAGTTTGTTTCCACTCTCATCTTTTCTAAATAAAACTTTTGGTGGACTAACAGTCATTTCAAAACCCTCTCTTCTCATTTGAGTGAGCAAAATTTCTAACATTAATTCTCCTCTGCCACTTACGACAAAAGAGTCGTTTGCATCATTTTCAGAGAATGTAATTCCAACATTATTCTGAGCTTCAGTGATTAATCTATCTCTGATTTGTGTACTTGTGAGTTTTTTTCCTTCTGTACCAGCTAAAGGAGAAGTGTTGACAGTTATTGTAATCGACATAGTTGGAGGATCGATTGGAGTAGCAGTAATCGGGTCATTGACTTCTAAATCACATATTGTATCTGCAACATTAGCTTTTTCTAATCCAGCAACTACAACAATATCACCCGCTTCACCAATATCTATCGGAACTTTTTTTGTTCCTTCATATCTAAAAATTTTTGTGAGTCTGCCTTCATCAATTTTTTCTCCCTTTAAGTTGATCGCTTTAATTGCTTGGTTAGCTTTAGCAGTTCCTTGAGTTATCCTACCTACTAAACTTCTTCCTAAAAAATTATCTGCATAAAGTAAAGTTGATAACATTGCAAAAGGTTTTGATTTATCAAGATCAGCAGGTTTCACATGCTCTATGATTTGGTCTAATAAAGGATTTAAATTCTCTCTTGGACCACCTTCTTCTTTATCAGCCCATCCAGATCTTCCACTAGCATATAAAACAGGAAAATCTAATTGTTCCTCGTTAGCATCTAAACTTACAAATAAATCAAATGTTTCATCTAATACTTCATTGGCTCTTTGATCTGCTTTATCAAGTTTGTTAATTACAACAATTGGTTTTAAACCTTGTTTTAAAGCTTTAGATAGTACAAATTTTGTTTGAGGCATTACACCTTCAGCGGAGTCAATTAATAATAAAGCACCATCTGCCATACTTAAAACTCTCTCAACTTCTGCAGCAAAATCTCTGTGTCCAGGAGTATCAATAATATTAATTCTAGAATTTTTCCAATTTATTGAAGCAGGCTTTGCTAGAATTGTAATTCCTCTTTCCTTTTCAAGCTCACCTGAGTCCATTAATCTTTCATCTACAACTTCATTTTCTCTGAATGAACCACTTTGTTTCATTAAATTATCAATTAAAGTTGTTTTTCCGTGGTCGACGTGTGCAATGATGGTGATGTTTCTTATATCGTTACTCATAATTTGTGGCTTTTATACATTAAATTTTTTTTTTGAAAACTTTAAAAAGCTTAATAAATATTAAAATAGTTGAAAAATGTGGTTTTAATTTGTTTTTTTTGTTTTTTCTCTCTTAAGTTTTCTTTTTTCTTTTAAACTTAATTTTGGTTTTTTGTTTGCACTTGAATCTTTAAAGGATTTACCACTATATCTTTTTGACATCTTTGTATTTTACTTTATCAAAAAAAAGGCCATCTATTGATGGCCTTTAAATTTTTTATTTAGCGAGGGTTTTACATTCCCATGCCACCCATGCCTCCCATGCCGCCCATGCCGCCCATTCCACCTGGCATTGCAGGAGCACCAGCATCTTTTTCTTCTGGTTTGTCAGCTATCATTGCTTCTGTCGTTACTAATAATCCTGAAATTGAAGCTGCATCTTGAAGAGCAGTTCTCACAACTTTTACTGGGTCAATTATACCTTTAGCAAACATATCACAGTACTCTTCACTTTGTGCATCATAACCATGAGTTTTCTTGTTTTGCTCAAGTAATTTACCTACTACTACTGAACCATCAACACCAGCATTTTTAGTAATTTGTCTGATCGGAGCCTCTAACGCTCTTCTTACTAAATCAACCCCAGCTTTTTGATCTTCACCTTTAGCCTTTACTTTGTCAAGATCTTGTGCTGCATACAACAGTGCGCATCCACCACCTGTCACGATACCTTCCTCTACAGCAGCTCTAGTTGCATTTAAAGCGTCCTCAACTCTATCTTTTCTCTCTTTAACTTCCACCTCAGTTGCTCCACCTACTTTTATGACAGCAACACCTCCAGCTAATTTTGCAAGCCTTTCCTGAAGTTTTTCTTTATCATAATCAGATGTTGTTTCGTCCACCTGTTTTTTAATTGAGTCACATCTAGCTGAGATATCAGATTTTTTACCACTTCCACTCACTATTGTACTGTTATCTTTATCTACTTTAATCTTTTTACAAGATCCAAGATCATCAAGTTTAACATTTTCAAGTTTAATTCCTAAATCCTGGGAAATCACCTGACCACCAGTGAGAATTGCAATATCTTCAAGCATAGCTTTTCTTCTGTCACCAAAACCAGGTGCTTTAACAGCAACAACTTTTAATCCACCTCTAAGTTTATTTACTACTAATGTTGCTAACGCTTCACCTTCAACATCTTCAGAAATTATCATTAAAGGTCTACCAGCTTGAACAACAGCTTCTAACAATGGAACCATTGGCTGTAAGTTAGTCAATTTACTTTCATGTAATAAAATAAAAGGATTTTCTAACTCAGTCGTCATTTTGTCACTGTTAGTGATAAAGTAAGGTGACAGATATCCCCTATCAAACTGCATACCTTCAACAACATCTAGCTCAGTATCAATTCCTTTAGCTTCCTCAACTGTAATAACACCTTCATTACCAACTTTTTGCATTGCTTTTGCAATCATAGTTCCAATCTCTTTATCACCATTTGCAGAAATTGTTCCAACTTGAGCAATTTCATCACTATCCTTAACTTTTTTTGCTGAAGAGATTAAGTTTTCTTTTACGTTGTCTACAGCTGCATCTATTCCTCTTTTAACATCCATAGGATTCATGCCAGCAGTAACATATTTTATTCCCTCTTTTACGATTGCTTGAGCCAAAATAGTTGCTGTAGTTGTTCCATCACCAGCTTCTTCATTAGTTTTGCTTGCAACTTCTTTAACCATTTGAGCACCCATATTTTCAAATTTGTCCTCAAGATCAATTTCTTTAGCTACAGAAACCCCATCTTTTGTTATCCTTGGAGCTCCATAAGATTTATCCATTACAACATTCCTACCTTTTGGGCCTAAAGTAACTTTAACGGTATCAGCCAAAACATTGACACCTCTCATCATTGCTGCTCTTGCTTCAGCATCAAATTTAATTATTTTTGCCATTTTTTTTCTCCTTTAAATTATTTATTTGCTTGAAATACCCATAATGTCAGATTCTTTCATTATGCTATACTCTTTACCATCAATTTTGACTTCAGTTCCTGACCATTTGCCAAACAAAACTTTGTCACCAACTTTAACATCCATAGGGATAACTTTTCCATCCTCAGTTTTTGCTCCACCACCAATAGCAACAACTTTACCTTCCTGGGGTTTTTCTTGGGCTGTATCAGGGATGATAATTCCACCTGCAGTTTTCTCACTGCCATCTAAGACTTCAATTAAAACTCTATCATGTAACGGTTTAAACTTCATAAATTCTCCTTTATAAATCTTTATAAATATGATGCTCATATAGATATTTCGACGTCTATTTCAAGGTGTGAAAATCTTTAGAATATTAATATTGTTAGTAAATTCGTTATTTTATGGTTTATATCTTAAAATATGACCAAAAATTTAGATTTAAATGGCCTGAAATCCATTGCTGATAATTATGATCTTTTTTATATTGATCTATGGGGCGTAGTTCACAATGGTATTAAATTACATGAACAAGCAATAATTACTTTAAAGGAATTATTAAAAAAGAATAAAGCTTTTGTGCTCTTAACTAATGCACCAAGGCCAAATAAAACAGTTAAAAATTTTTTACAAAAGATGGGTATGGATACTGAGCTAAGAGACCATGTATTTACTTCTGGTGAAGTAGCATTAAATTATTTAAAAAAAAATTATTTTTCAAAAAAATTTTTTCATATTGGGCCACCAAGGGATTTTGATTTATTTAATTTATTTGAAAAAAATAAGTGTGAAAATATTAACGAAAGTGAATATTTATTGTGCACAGGATTGTTTGATGATTATGATGAAGATCTAATTTATTATAAAGATTTATTTGACAATCATATTAATAAAAAAATGATTTGTACCAATCCTGATCTGATTGTTGATCGTGGTCAAAAAAGGGAATTATGTGCGGGATCTGTTGCAATGGTTTTTGAAAAAATGGGTGGTGAGGTTGTTTATTTTGGAAAACCTCATGCAGAAGTTTACAATCAATCAATTAATAATTTAAATAAAAAGATATTGGCGATAGGAGATAATTTGAATACAGATATTAAAGGTGCGAATCTTTTAAATTATGACTCTTTGTTAATTTCTAATGGAATTCATAGAGATGAAATTAAAATCAAAGGTGTACAACAAGTTGCAAAAGAACATGAGACAATTGTCAATTTTATTCAGTCTGACTTAAAATGGTAAAGCATTATTCAAATTTCAATATAGAAAAAAAACACAAAGGATCAATTATCTTGATTGGCAATTTTGATGGTTTGCATATTGGTCATCAAAAATTATTCAATTTAGCACAATCATATAAAAAAAAATATAATTTAAGCATTGGTGTGATCAATTTTAATCCTATGCCGAAAATGTTTTTTAATAAAAATTTGAAAAATTTTAGGCTATCAAACATTGATCAAAAAATTAGATTACTCACTAATTTAAAAGTAGATTTTGTTATAACAAAAAAATTTGATTATAAATTTTCCAAAATTAAATCAATTAAATTTATTAGAGAAATTTTGAATAAAAAGTTAAATCCTAAATTTATATTTGTAAGCAATAATTTTAGATTTGGAAATAAAAGGGAGGGAAATGTTAATTTATTAATCAAGAATGAGAGAATTTATAATTATAAAGTTATTAAACCAAGACCATTAATTAAAAATAAAAAGATTGTATCATCATCATTAATTAGAAATCTTTTAGAAAGTGGTTTTTTAAAAAAAGCAAATAAACTTCTGAATAGAAATTGGGAGATACAAGGAGTTGTGCGAAAAGGAAGACAAGTTGGAAAAAAAATTGGTTTTCCAACGTGCAACATAGATATTCAAGATTATGTTTTAGCTAAACCAGGCGTTTATGCTGTTCGAATTTTAAGAAAAAATAATACCAAATATCTTAGAGGAATTGCTAATCTTGGATATAGACCTACATTTAATCAAAAAAAAATCTTATTAGAAGTTCATTTATTTAATTTTTCTGGAAATCTTTACAATAAGCTTTTATCAGTAGAGTTTTTAAAGTTTATTAGAAAAGAAAAAAAATTTAAAAATGTTAATCAATTAAGAGATCAAATAAAAACAGATTTAAATATTGCAAAAAAAACTAAATGAGCAAATCGCAAATAAATCTTCCAAAAACAGCTTTTTCAATGAAAGCTAATTTACCTATAAAAGAGCCAGAAATTTTGGAATATTGGAAAAAAATTAATCTTTATGATCAATTAAGAAATTCCAGTAAAGGAAATGAAAAATTTATTCTTCACGATGGTCCTCCTTATGCAAATGGGAATATTCACATGGGCACTGCTCTTAATAAAATCCTAAAAGACATAATTGTAAAATTCCACCAAATGGATGGTAAAGACAGCATTTATGTTCCAGGATGGGATTGTCATGGTTTACCTATTGAGTGGAAAATAGAGGAACAGTATAAAAAAAATAAAAAAAATAAAAATGATATTCCAATAGTCGAGTTTAGAAAAGAGTGCAGATCATTTGCAGAAAAATGGATTGAAATTCATAAATCTCAATTTAAACGTTTAGGTGTTGTTGGAGATTGGGAGAACTACTACTCAACGATGAGTTTTGATGCTGAAGCTCAAATTGTAAGAGAGCTTGGAAAATTCTTAAAAGAAGGAAGTTTATACAAAGGTTTTAAACCAGTTTTATGGTCTACGGTTGAAAAAACTGCTCTAGCAGATGCGGAAGTAGAATATCAAGATCATAAATCAGATACAATTTATACCTCTTTTCAAGTTAAGTCTTCTGAATATAAAGAACTAAATGGCTGTGAAATCGTAATTTGGACAACAACACCTTGGACAATTCCAGCAAACAAAGCGTTGGCTTATAATGAGTCTCTTGATTATTCAGTGATACAATTGAATGATGATGCTGATTTTAAAAATAGAAAAATAGTTGTTGCTGAAGCTTTATTAGATTCAGTTGTTAAAGAGTGTGGGATAAAAGATTATAAAAAACTCCACACTTTCAAAGGAAAAAAATTCAAAAATACAATCTGTAATCATCCTTTTTTAAAGCTTGGATACGAATTTGATATCCCAATGCTTCAAGCAAGATTTGTAACAACTGAACAAGGAACTGGAATAGTTCATTGTGCACCTAGTCACGGACCTGATGACTTTAATTTATGTATAAATAATGGAATTAAAGCAATTGAAACTGTTGATGGAGATGGGAAATATACAGATTATGTGAAATTATTTAATGGGATACATATATTTAAAGCAAATCCAATTGTAATTGAAAAACTTAAAAAACAAAAAAATTTATTATTTAATGGTGAATTAATTCATTCTTATCCACACTCATGGAGATCCAAAGCTCCTCTTGTACATAGAGCAACTCCACAGTGGTTCATTTCAATGGAAAGTCATCAATTAAGAGATAAAGCATTAAAAGCAATTGATGAAACAGCTTTTTATCCAAGCAAAGGAAAAGAAAGATTAAAATCTATGATTGAGACTAGACCTGATTGGTGTGTTTCAAGACAAAGGGTTTGGGGTGTTCCGCTTCCTATTTTCGTGAGTAAGAAAACTAAAGAAATTTTAATAGACGATGAAGTAATTGAAAATATAGCTTTAATTTATGAAAAAGAGGGTTCTGATTGTTGGTTTTCAGATAATCCTCAAAGATTTTTAGGAGATAAATATAATGCTGAAGAATATGAAAAATTAAGCGATATCGTAGAGGTTTGGTTTGATAGTGGCTCCACTCATTCATTTGTTTTGGAAAAAAGAGAAGATTTAAAATGGCCTGCTTCTATGTATTTAGAAGGATCAGATCAACACAGAGGTTGGTTTCATTCATCACTTTTAGAATCATGTGGAACTAGAGGGAAGGCACCATTTGAGTCTATACTTTCTCATGGATTTGTAGTTGATGGAAAAGGTCTCAAAATGTCTAAATCATTAGGAAATGTCATTGCTCCTGAAGATATTTTAAAGAAATATGGAGCTGATATTTTAAGAATTTGGGTAGCGTCATCAAATTATGCAGAGGATTTGAGAATAGACTTTTCTATACTTGATCAGCATGCTGAGTCCTATCGAAAAATCAGAAATACTTTCAGATATTTATTAGGAAACATCAATGATAATAAAGAGGAAGTTGATCTAAAAAAAATAGACATAAAAACTCTACCAGAGCTAGAGCAATTTATGCTTCATAAAATTTATTTATTAAATGAAAATTTTAAAAGGTATTTTAAAAACTATGATTTTCATAATCTTTATAAAGAGCTTTTAAATTTTTGTACGGTTGATCTTTCAGCGTTTTATTTTGATATTAGAAAAGATTGTTTGTATTGTGATCCTCAAGACTCAAAAAAAAGACAATCATCAATATTATTATTAAAAGTTATTTTGTCTTCATTATTAAGATGGTTTGCGCCAATTTTATCTTTTACAACTGAAGAAATTTATAAAATTGTAGGTAGCAAAAAAAGTATTCATTTAGAAAAATTTATAAATTTTCCAATGAGTTTTAAAAATGACAATTTAAATACTAAATGGTTAC
>JACWDG010000023.1 GCA_014654245.1 Pelagibacterales bacterium SAG-MED09 | reverse complement strand
TAATTTATACAACTTGCTTTGTAAATTTTAATAAAAAAAATACAGGAGTTGCTGCATTAAAAGTTTTAAAGAAGAATGGTGTTGAGGTTCAAGTTGCTTGAGATGTTTACCAGCTAATGGACAATCTGAAGCCATATATTTGTTATTTTTATTTTTTATTTGTCTGGCAGTTGGTCTTCCAACTTTGTTAGCCAAATCATGTGAACCTTTCATCACACCAAAAGTACCTCCATGACCAGCACATCTTTCAACAACATCTAGCTTCACATTTGGAATTAGTTTCAACATATCTCTTGATTTGATACCCATGTTTTGAGCTCGCGCATGACACGCATTATGAACTGTTACACCACCATCTATTTCTTGTAATCCCTCAGCTATTCCTTCATTATTTGCTATGTCAACAATGTATTCATCTATATCCATAACATTCGAAGATAATCTTTTTATATTATCATCCTGAGGCAATAAAAGAGGCCATTCAAATTTTAGCATCAAACCACAACTAGCTGTTAAAGTTATTACTTTATAACCTTTATCAACCCATGCTAATAGATCTTTAGATACTGTCTTTGCTTGTTCTACTACTTTAGTAAGATCGGCCTGTTCTAAAAAAGGCATGCCACAACATCCTGGGTAAGCTTCTTGAACCTCAACACCATTCTTCTTTAAAACTTTTAATGCAGCAACTCCTGTATTTTTTTTATTAAAATTTACAAAGCAAGTTGTATAAATTACAACTTTTCTGTCTTTGTTTGGAGTTTCAAAGTTTATTTTATCATTATTTTTTTTAAAAAAATTTGAAAAAGTTTCTGAATTGTATTTTGGTAATTGAACTCTCTTATCAATCCCTACAACAATTTCTAAAATTTTTCTTAAAAACTTGTTTTTAATATCAGATACCCAATTAATTAACTTTGATAACATGACTCCAATTTTTGCATTTCTATCTATTTGAGCTAATTGCGTTGGTACACTTGGTAATTTTCCCATTTTTTTTTGAGCAGTTCTATATCTCAACATTAAATGAGGAAAATCTAAATCAAAATCATGAGGAGGTACATACGGACATTTAGTCATAAAACACATGTCGCACAATGTGCATGCATCCACAACTGGTTCGAACTGTTCACTTTTTAAACTATCAACGTCTTCATTTTTAGACTCATCAATCATATCAAATAACTTAGGAAACGAGTCACATAAGTTAAAACATCTTCTGCAGCCATGGCAAATATCGAAGACTCTTCTCATTTCAGTATCTAATTTTTCAGGATTTAAAAAATCAGGATGTTCAAAATCTATTGGATGTCGAATAGGTGCAGCTAAACTACCTTCTTTACTCATAATTTTATTTGAAGTTTTTTTGAATATTTAGTGGACAAATTAATGCCCACTAAAAAAATTTATTAACTAATAGATTCTAAAGTTTTTTGGAATTTACCAGCATGAGATTTTTCAGCTTTTGCTAAAGTCTCAAACCAATCAGCAATTTCTTCAAAACCTTCTTCTCTAGCAGTCTTTGCCATACCTGGGTACATGTCTGTGTATTCATGTGTTTCACCTTGTACTGCTGAGGCTAGATTAGCTTTAGTTTCACCAATTGGTAAACCAGTAGCTGGGTCACCTACTTCTTCTAAATATTCTAAGTGTCCATGCGCATGACCTGTTTCACCCTCTGCTGTTGATCTAAATACTGATGCAACGTCGTTGTATCCTTCTATGTCTGCTTTTTGAGCAAAATAAAGATATCTTCTATTTGCTTGACTTTCTCCTGCAAAAGCAGCTTCTAAATTTTCTTTTGTTTTAGTTCCTTTTAATGACATATTAATCTCCTTAATTGTTAATAAGAATATAATTATTCTAAACTAGATGTCAACAGTTTAGAATAATTATAATGTATGTTGTAAGTTACTGAAATTAATGTATTAATTTTGATTTTGATTATCACTCGCAACTTTAATCAAAACTTCGACTGAATTAATTTTTTTACCAGTATAATTATTTTTGATATTTATAGTGTCTATATTGTTTTCTTCACAATCAATTAATTCATTTGTGTCTTCATCAAAAAAGTGATGGTGAATAGATGTGTTTGTATCAAAATAACTTTTATCACTATTTATTGAGATTTCTTTTAAATAGCCTTTTTTTTTAAAAGCATGAATAGTGTTATAAACAGTTGCTAAGGAAATTTTTTCATTCAATTTCTCACTAATTGTTTTAGCTAGATCATTAATAGTAAAATGAAAAGTTTTTTCTCTTTCAAATAAAACCTCACAAATTTTTAATCTTTGTTTAGTGGGTCTTAGTCCTGAAGCTCTTAATTTTTCAATAAAATTGATATAATTTGACATATTCTTTATAATAGTTCTAAACTATATGTATATTATAATTTAACAAAATCAAGTAATAAGAGTGTTCAATTTTATGAAAAAAAACTCCTATTCATATGATGAGCTTATAAATTGTGGAAATGGTGGGCTTTTTGGTCCTGGAAATGCAAAATTACCACTTCCACCAATGCTTATGTTTGATAGAATTACTGAAATTAATGACAATAATGGAACTTTCAGTAAGGGTTTTTTAAAAGCAGAATTAGATATTAAAAAGGATCTATGGTTTTTTGATTGTCATTTTAAGGAGGATCCAGTTATGCCTGGTTGTCTTGGGTTAGATGCTATGTGGCAATTAGTTGGTTTTTATCTGGGATGGATTGGAAACCCTGGTAAAGGAAGGGCGCTTGGGGTTGGAACAGTAAAGTTTACAGGTGAAGTTTTACAAAATGTTAAATTAGTAACATATGAAATTAATATGAAAAAGATTATGTCTCCAGGTGGAACTACTGTGGGTTTAGCTAATGGAATAGTTTTAGCTGATAATAAAAAAATATATTCAGCTGAAAGTTTAAAAGTAGGATTATTTGAATAATGAGAAGAGTTGTAATTACAGGTTTAGGAATAATTTCTTGTTTAGGTAATAATCAAGATGAAGTCCATCAGTCATTATTAAATTCAAAATCAGGAATTTCATATTCTGAAGAATATAAAGAACACAATCTTAAAAGTCATGTTCACGGAAAACCAAATATAAAACTTGAGGATCATATAGATAGAAAAACAATTAGATTTATGGGTTCTGGTTCTGCTTATAATTACATAGCAATGAAAGAAGCTATTAAGGACTCAGGACTGGAGGAAAATGAAGTAAGTAATTTTAAAACAGGAATTGTAATGGGTTCAGGTGGACCTTCAATTGAAAATGTAATTTTAGCAGCAGATAAAACAAGAGCTAAGACTCCAAAATTAATGGGACCATTTGTAGTTCCAAGAACTATGGCTAGCACTGCATCAGCAACTCTTGCTGTACCATTTAAAATTAAAGGTACTAACTACACAATGAGTTCAGCGTGTGCAACAAGCGGACACTGTATTGGGAATTCAATGGAATTAATTCAAATGGGTAAACAGGATGTTGTTTTTGCTGGTGGTAGTGAAGAAATTCACTGGGCAATGACTGCGATGTTCGATGCAATGACTGCTTTATCTTCCAAATACAACGACAAACCAGAAACAGCATCAAGAGCATATGATAAAACAAGAGACGGTTTTGTAATCGCTGGTGGTGGTGGAGTATTGGTACTAGAAGAATACGAACATGCTAAAGCTAGAGGGGCTAAAATATATGCTGAATTAACTGGTTATGGAGCAACATCGGATGGATACGATATGGTGGCACCATCAGGTGAAGGCGCTGTAAGATGTATGCAAATGGCAATGGCTACAGCTAAAAATAAAATCGATTATATTAATACTCATGGAACTTCTACTCCAGTTGGAGACATTACAGAGTTAAAAGCTGTTAAAAGTACTTTTGGAGATAATATTCCAAAAATTAGTTCAACAAAATCTTTATCAGGTCATCCGTTAGGAGCTGCATCAGTGCATGAAGCAATTTATTGTTTAATAATGATGAAAAATAATTTTATTGCAGGATCAGCAAATATAAATGAGATGGATGAAGAGGCAAAAAAATTCCCAATAGTTGCAAAAACAGAAACTGGAACAAATTTAAATACAGTAATGTCCAATAGTTTTGGTTTTGGTGGAACTAATGCTGCATTAATTTTTGAAAAGGTTTAATTATGAGTTTAATGAAGGGTAAAAAGGGATTGATTATGGGAGTTGCAAATGAAAGATCCATTGCCTGGGGTATTTCACAAAAACTTGCAGAGGCTGGTGCAGAGCTTGCATTCACTTATTTAGGTGATGCTTTAAAGAAAAGGGTTATTCCTTTAGCAGAAAAATTAAATTCAAAAGTAACATTTAGTTGTGATGTTGAAAAAAAAGAAGACGTAACCAAATTATTTGAAGATGTTAAATCTCAATGGGGTGAAATTGATTTTGTAGTCCATGCAATTGCGTTTTCAGATAAGTCAGAATTATCTGGTGAATATTTAAATACAACACGAGAAAATTTTTTAAGAAGTATGTTAATTTCATGTTTCTCATTTACAGAAGTTGCTAAAGAAGCATCTAAGGTAATGAAAGAGGGTGGAAGTCTAATCACTCTAAGTTACGAAGCAAATAAAGCTATTCCTAATTATAATGTAATGGGTGTTTGTAAAGCAGCTTTAGAGTCTAGTGTTAAGTATCTGGCAAGAGACCTGGGTGCAAAAGGTATGAGGGTTAATGCTATAAGCGCTGGACCTATTAAAACCTTAGCAGCTTCTGCTATAGGAGATGCAAAATTTCTATATAAATGGAATGAAGACCATTCATTATTAAAGAGAAACGTAGATATTCATGATGTTGGAAATTCAGCATTATATCTTCTAAGTGACCTTGCAAACGGTGTTACTGGTGAAATTCATTACGTAGATGCTGGATATAACAAAGTTGGAATGCCAGATCCTAAGAATATTACCTAAATTTTATACTTTAGTGGTCGGTGTGTCAGGATTTGAACCTACGACCCTATGGTCCCAAACCATAAGGTCATAGATATCTAATTTAATTATTCAGCAGCTTGTTTCATAGAAAGTTTAACTTTACCTCTATCGAAACCAATCACTTTAACTTTTACTTCGTCACCTTCTTTAACAACGTCAGTAACCTTAGCAACTCTTTTATCTGCGAGTTCTGAAATATGAACAAGTCCATCTTGTTTGCCTAAGAAATTTACAAATGCACCAAACTCCATAATCTTCATTACTTTACCTGAATAAATTTTATTCAGTTCAGCTTTTGCAGTGATGTCTTTAATAAACTGCATAGCAATATTTCTAGACTCTTCATCTGGAGCAGCAACTGTGACAATTCCTTCATCATTTACATCAACTTTTGCACCTGATTTTTCAACAATCTCTCTGATTGTTGCACCACCTTTTCCAATCACAGCAGCGATATCTTTTTTATCAACTGTAATCTGTTCCATTTTTGGAGTGTGTTTTCCAACTTCGTCTCTTGAAGCTGATAAAGCTTTATTCATTTCACCTAAGATATGAATTCTTCCATCTTTAGCTTGCTTTAAAGCCTGCTCCATAATTTCAAAAGTAATACCAGTAATTTTGATATCCATTTGAAGTGAAGTAATTCCATCTTTAGTTCCAGCAACTTTAAAGTCCATGTCCCCTAAGTGATCTTCATCACCTAAGATGTCTGATAGGACACTAAAATCATCACCCTCTTTAATTAGACCCATTGCAATACCAGCAACTGGTTCTTTAATTGGAACACCAGCATCCATTAATGCTAAGGATGTTCCACAAACAGTAGCCATTGAAGAAGATCCATTAGACTCTGTAATCTCTGATACTATTCTAAAAGTATAAGGGAACGCCTCTTTTGATGGCAGTGAAGAGTTGATTGCTCTCCATGCTAATTTACCATGGCCAATCTCACGTCTTCCAGTTCCAATTCTTCCAGTTTCACCTACTGAAAAGGGCGGAAAATTATAGTGAAGCATAAATCTTTCTCTATGTTGTCCATCTAAACTTTCTAATCTTTGTTCATCATCAGATGTCCCTAAAGTTGCAACTACAATTGCTTGAGTTTCACCCCTGGTAAATAATGCAGAGCCATGAGTTCTTGGTAAGACACCAACTTCACATGAAATAGCTCTTACATCAGATAAACCTCTACCATCAATTCTATTTTTATTTTTAAGAATATCAGTTCTTACAATTGATTTTTCTAAGCTTTTTAATTGACTATTTACATCAAGATCAGTGTAGTTTTCATCTTCTTCGTAAAGTTTTTTAGCTTTATCTGTAATTTCTGATATTTGATTTGATCTATCTTGTTTATCTTTAGTAGCAAAAGCTTTTTTGAGATCATCTGTAAATGTTGCTTCAAGTTTTTTCTTAACCTCAGATAAATCTTTTTTCTCAACAGTCCATTCTGGTTTTCTACACTCTTCAGAAAGTTCTTCTATCATTTTGATTACTGGAACAAAACCCTCATGTCCAAACTTAACTGCATTTAACATTTCTTCTTCAGTTAATCCATTGGCTTCTGACTCAACCATGAGAACAGCGTCCTTAGTACCGGCTACAACTAAATCTAAACTTGAATTTTCTAATTCTGTTTTAGATGGATTGAGAATATATTTACCATCAACAAAACCTACTCTCGAAGCACCGACAGGGCCCATGAATGGCATTCCTGAAATAGCCAAAGCTGCAGATGATGCAGTGATTGCTAAAATATCTGGTTGATTTTCTTTATCATATGAAATTACAGTTGGTAATAATTGCACTTCATTCTTAAATTCATCAGGAAACAAAGGTCTGATTGGTCTATCAATTAACCTTGAAATTAATGTTTCACTTTCCGTCGGTCTTGCTTCTCTTTTAAAATATCCACCTGGAATTTTTCCTCCCGCATAGTATTTTTCTTGGTAGTTGACTGATAAAGGAAAGTAATCCATGTCTGGATTGACTTTTTTTGCTCCTACTACTGTTGCTAAAATAACTGTTTCACCACATGAGGCAATGATTGCTCCGTCTGCCTGTCTTGCTACCTTACCTGTTTCTAGACTTATCTTCTTTCCTGCTACTTCTATTTCCTTCTTGTATACTTTAAACATTTCATTTCCATTTCGTTTCGTTCGTTTCGTTCCATTTCGTTCTATCTAACTTGATTTTTTTTATTTTCTCAAATTCAATTTTGACAGTACATTCTTATAAGAGTCCATTTTATTCTTTTTAAGGTACTCTAATAATTTTTTTCTTCTATTAACAGCTCTTAACAATCCAACTGAAGAATGTTTGTCTTTTTTGAATTGTTTTATATGTTTCGAGAGAGTTTCTATTTTCTCAGTTAACAATGCAATCTGGATCTCGGAAGATCCTGTATCTTTATCATGAATTGCTAGTTCTTTTGCCTTAGTGTTCATATTTACTTTTCCTTATTTGTTTGTTTGTTTTATTAAGTTTTCTATTTTTTCTGCATACTCAAAAGATTCATCTTTTCTAAAAATTAATTTTGGTAAAAATTTTATAAATACTTTTTTAGATAATATTTTTCTTATTAAAAAAGAATATTCTTTAAGTTGACTAATTATTTCATCAGCATTTTTTCCACCTAAAGGTAGAACATATGCTTTTGCAATTTTTAAATCTTGACTCATTTTAACTTCAGTGACTGTAATTGTATTAGTTTCTAAGTTCGGGACTTTTGCCTCATTTTTTATAAAAATCATACTCAAAGACTGTTTTATCATTTCTCCAACTCTTAGTTGTCTTTGAGATATTGGTTTTCCTATTCTATCAGCCATTATATTGCTCTCTCTTTAGAGGTTACATTAAATGCTTCTATTATGTCATCTTTTTGAAAATCCATATAATCTTTTATCGTAATTCCGCATTCCTGGCCATTGCTTACCTGTTTCACTTGATTTTTTTCTCTGAATAGAGTGCCCACTTTTCCAGTAAAAATAATCGTACCATCCCTGATCAATCTCACATCAGAATTTCCTATAATATCTCCCTCAGTAATCTTGCAACCTGCAACTTTACCTGCTCCAGAAACTTTAAAAATTTCTAATATCTGAGCTGTACCTGTTATTTTTTCTTCAACCTCAGGAGTTAATAGACCAGACATTCTTTGCTTTATATAATCCAAAACCTCATAAATGATATTATAAGAAGAAATTTTAATTTTTTCATTTTCAGCAAGTTTTTTTGCTTCTTTACTAGGCTTAACATTAAAAGCAATTAACACAGCATTTGAAGCCTTAGCTAAAGTTACATCTGTTTCTGTCACCATTCCTATATCTGCTAAAATAATTTTTGGCTTTACTTCATCATGTTTAATTTGACTTATTGCATTTTTAATAGCTTCTGAAGATCCATGAACATCTGATTTAATAATTAAATTTAATTCTTCTATAGATTTATCTGAAAATGCAGATTCTTGAGTTGCAAAGGATAATGGATTTTTTCCATCTTTTGCCTGTTCAGCTCTATTTTCACTTAAAGATTTAGCTTCTTTTTCATTATCAAGCACAATAAAATCATCTCCTGCTTTTGCTGCGCCGTTGATACCTAAAATTTCTACTGGTGTTGAAGGAAGTGCTTCTTGAATATTTTTTCCTATATCATTTATAATAGCCCTTACTTTTCCCCACTTTAATCCACTTACAAAAAAATCACCTTTTTTAAGTGTACCTGTTGTTACAATTACTGTTGCAACTGGGCCTCTTCCAACATCAATTTTTGACTCTAAAACGATACCAGTCGCTTTTGACTCAAAATCAGTTTTTAAGTCTAAGATTTCCGCTTGAAGTACAATTGCCTCAACTAACTTATCTAAATTTAATTTTGTTTTAGTAGATATCTCTACCATTAACGTATCCCCAGATAAATCTTCCGCAATTAATTCATATTCAAGTAGTTGATTTTTAATTTTTTGTGGGTCTGCTTCAGGCAAATCACATTTATTAATCGCAACAACAATTGGAACATTTGCAGCTTTTGCATGCTTAATAGATTCAACTGTTTGGGGCTTAACTCCATCATCTGCAGCAACTACTAAAACTACAACGTCAGTTAACTTAGAGCCTCTAGCTCTCATTTCAGTAAATGCAGCGTGACCAGGTGTATCAATGAATGTTAATTTATTAGACTGACTTTCAATTTGGTATGCTCCTATATGTTGAGTAATCCCACCAAACTCACCTGAAACTACATTGGCGCTTCTTAAAACATCAAGAACAGAAGTTTTTCCATGATCCACATGGCCCATTACAGTTACTATAGGAGGTCTATTCTTTAAATTTTCTACTCTAGTTGCTTTTATTTTTTGAATTATTTCTTCAGCTTTCTCCTCTCGAATGGGGTTATGACCAAATTCTTTTACTAAAAATTCTGCTGTATCTGCTGCCAATGTTTGATTTATTGTAACTGTTACACCCATTCCAAATAGATATTTAATTACATTACTTGATTGCTCTGCCATTCTATTCGCAAGCTCTCTTACGGTAATTGCTTCTGGAATATTTATATCTCTCTTAACAGGTTTTAAATTTTCTTTATTTTCATTTTTATTTAGATTTTTTTGCTCTTTTTCCCTTGCTCGTTTTACTGAAGCTAAACTTCTTTCTCTTGCTTCAATTTCATCACTTAATGCTCTAGATACAGTTAGTTTAGTTTCCCTTTTTTTTGTACCAAGCTTATTTTTCTTATTATCTCCATCTCCTTTTAGTCTTTTAGTTGCTCTCTGCTCAGCAAGCTTTCTTTTCTCAAAATCATTTGTAATTGGTGGAGTTTTTAGTCCAAACGAAGGTTTTAAAGGTGCTCCACGACTAAATGATGTTGTGGGTTTTGGTCTAGGATTTTTACCTGAAGGTCTAAATGCGCCTCCCTTTTTAGCAAAATTATTTTTTGATTTTTCAATTACTACTGAGTTTTTACCTTGTGTTCTCGCAATTTCAATATTTTTTATTGATTTTTTGGCAGTACCAGAAATTGTTAATTTTGTTTTTTTGTTTTCCATAACTCATCACTCAATCTTTATAAACAATGTTTCTTGCAGACATAATCAATTCATCTGCTTCTTCTTTAGATAGTGCAAAGTCTTCTAAATATCCTTGTATTTTTATTCTTTCGCCTTTTACTACATCATATCCACCTGTTAATTCATCTGAAGCTAGATCAGCAAAATCTTCTAAAGTTAAAATTTTTTGCTCTCCTAAAGTAACTAACATTCCAGGGGTTAAACTTTTAAGATTTATTAAGGTTTCTTCGAGACCAAGATCTTTTATTCTTTGGGAAATATCTTCTTGATCTTTTTCATAAAATTCTTTTGCTCTTTCAATCAATGCTTTAGCAGTATCTTCCTCAATTCCCTCTATTTTCATCAAATTTTCAGCATTACTATCTTTTATATCATCAATTGTTGAAAACCCTTCAGCG
>JACWDG010000022.1 GCA_014654245.1 Pelagibacterales bacterium SAG-MED09 | reverse complement strand
ATTAGCAGAGGGATCGAGGTTGGTTGTTAATCAACAATTATCAAAATCAATCGAAATTTTTACTGAAGTAATTAATAAAGACCCAAGTTGGGCAGAGGCCTGGAATAAAAGAGCAACAGTTTTATATATGATTGGTGATTATCAAGGTTCACAAAATGATATAGATAAAGTTTTAAATTTAGAAAATCGACATTTCGGAGCTCTTGCTGGCCAAGGTTTAGTTAATATACAATTAAAAAATTATGAAAAAGCAATTGAAAGCTATGAAAAAGCACAAGAAATATATCCAGCGATGCAGTCTCCAAAAATTATGATTAAGAAAATTAAAGAGTTAATAAATCAACAGTTGATTTAATTTAAATTTGTAAGATTTTTTCATTTGTTTTATAAACTATAAAAAAACATTCAATAATGCCAAAATTTATATCCACATATGTTAAATACGTTGATCTAACTTGTGAAAAAGTTGGAAGATTTGTCATGTACTGGGTTTTTTTTATGATGTTTCTTTTAATTTTATCTTTCGTTACACGAAATATAATTAATTATCCATTGATGTGGATTATAGAAATGGCACAATTTACTATCACAGCTTATTATCTACTTGGTGGTGGATATTCAATGATCACAGATGATCATGTTAGAATGGATTTATTTTACGGAAAACTCTCAAAAAAAGGTAAAGCTAAAATGGATATTTTCACTAGTATTTTTCTTATTTTTTACCTGGTTTTGTTATTTTTTGGATCAATAACAAGTTTGATTTATACAATTGAAACTAAGCAAAAACTTTTCACTGCATGGGCGCCCTACGTTTGGCCAATAAAAACTTTAATGTTAATAGGAATTTTATTGATGTTACTTCAAGCGTTTTCCACTTTATTTAAAGATTTCGCTAAAATGAAAGAGAAGAAAATTTAATTATGTTAGCACAATATTTGAGTTACGAATTCATAGCACTATTCATGTTTATAACAATGTTAGTGATGATGTTCACAGGGCAAAGAGTATTCGGTGCCATAGGTTTTGTTGCGGCAGCCTCAGCACTTTTAATTTGGGGAGAGGGCTCAATGGAAATGCCTTATACAGCCACATGGAAACTCTTTAAATGGTACCCGATGCTAACATTACCTTTGTTTATTTACATGGGCTTCATGATATCCGAGTCAGGAATAGCAAATGATCTTTATAAAATGTTTCATGTACTTTTTGGGGGGTTAAAAGGAGGTTTGGCGATAGGAACAATGTTTATGATGGTAGCTATATCAGCAATGAATGGCTTAAGTGTTGCAGGAATGGCAATCGGAGCAACCATTGCATTACCAGAAATGTTAAAAAGAAATTACGATAAAAGAATGATTACTGGAGTTGTACAAGCTGGAAGTTCACTTGGTATTTTAATTCCACCAAGTGTTGTAATGGTCTTATATGGAATGATTGCTCGTCAACCAGTAAGCAAACTTTGGATGGCTGGAATACTGCCAGGTTTGTTAATGGCCTCATTATTTTTAATCTATATTTATGTAAGATGTAAACTGCAACCAGAGCTTGGTCCGCCTTTGAAAAAAGAAGAGAGAGAAGTTAGTACTTTAGAAAAAATAAGATTACTTAAGGCTGGAATTATTCCTTTTTTAATTTTTTTCTTTATGACAGGGTTATTCTTAATGGGAATTGCAAGTTTAGTTGAGTGTTCAGCTGTTGGAGCATTCTTAGCAACTTTAGCGGCAATTTATAAAAGAAGATTTAATAAACAAGTTTTAGAAAATACTCTGAAAAAAACTTTAGGAGTTTCATGTATGTTTATGTGGATCATTTTAGCAGCTTTGACTTTTGGAGCTGTATTTGATGGTTTAGGTGCAGGTCGTGCTATTGAAACTCTTTTTATTGAAAGATGGAATTTAACACCATGGGGTGTACTAATTATGATGCAACTTTCATATATTTTAATGGGCATGTTTTTAGATGATACAGCGATGTTAGTAATTGTTGCTCCATTGTATGTTCCTTTAATAATTTCTTTAGGTTTTGACCCTATTTGGTATGGAGTTCTTTATACAATAACATGTCAAATTGCTTATATGACACCTCCGTTTGGGTACAATTTATTTTTAATGAGAGCAATGGCTCCGAAAGAAATTACTTTACAGGATATTTACAGATCAATAATTCCTTTTGTTTTAATAATGGTTTTTGGTTTAGCAATAGTCATGGCCTTCCCTGAGATCGCAACTTATTTGCCTGAAAAATATTTATCTAGATAATTCAACTTCAAGTTTAATATATTTTTTTTTCGATTAAATTCTTCTTAGATTATCTACAATTATTAAGTTCCATAAGATTTTAATTTATAATAGTATTTTTACATAATTTATAAAAACGAGAGGAGACCAAGTGAAAAAAGATAAAAAAATAATAACGAATAAAAGACGTTCGTTTATTAAAAAAGCAGGTTTACTAACGTTAGGTGCAGCAGGAGCTACAGCGATTAAAGCTCCTTATGCTTATTCTGCATCGAATCCGATCAAATGGAGATTACAGACTTATTCAGGTGCTCCACTTGGTGCGCACGTTATCAAACCTCAAATTGAGGCTTTTAACAAAGCTGCATATGGAGAAATGGAAATTGAGCTATACTATGCAGATCAACTTGTTCCAACTGATGAATTATTTAGAGCAATGCAGGCTGGAACTATTGATGCCGTTCAAAGTGATGATGCAACAATGGGTTCACCAGTAGATATACAAGTTTTTGGTGGATACTTTCCATTTGCAACAAGATATAGTTTAGATGTTCCATCTTTATTTAAATATTACGGTTTAAATGAAATCTGGGATGAAGCCTACAGTGAAGTAAAAGGGGTTCAATGGTTAAGTACGAGTGCATGGGATCCTTGCCATTTATTTACTGTAAATAAAAAAATTACAAAACTATCTGACATGAAAGGTTTACGTGTGTTTGGTGTTCCAACTGCAGGTAAGTTCTTAGCGAGATACGGATTAATTCCAGTAATCGTACCATGGGATGATGTGGAAGTAGCAATGCAAACAGGAGAACTAGATGGTGTTTGTTGGTGCGGATTTACAGAGGCCTACGAAGTGGGTTGGGCTGATATTTGTAAGTACGCGTTAACTAATTCCGTAACAGGCGCATGGTTTGGATCTTATTTTGCCAATCAAAAAAGTTGGGATAAATTAAGTCCAAAACTTCAAGCTTTATACAGAATGTCAATTAACGACTCTCACTACTATAGACAAGTATGGTACTGGGGTGGTGAAGCTGACTTACGTGTTAATGGTAAGAAAATGGAACTATCAAGTCTTCCAGCAAATGAGTGGGGTCAAGTAGTTAAAGACTCTGAACAATTCTGGGATGAAACTTCTAAGATTAGTCCAAGAGCTAAAAAAGTTGTTGATGCATTTAAACTATATGCAGCAACGATGGAAAAAGCAGGATATCCTTACAGATAATAATTTAATTTTAGGCGCCTTTAACTAGGCGCCTGATTTAATTCTAAGGTTTTGAAGTTATTCCACCATCAACTATAATTTCAGTTCCAGTAATATAATTAGCCTGATCACTTAATAAAAACATACAAGCATTAGATATATCTTGGGGTTTTCCAACTCTTTGAAGAGGAATAAATTTTTCTAAATTTTTTTTAGCTTTAGGATTTTTTTTCCAACGTTTTTGCATACCAGTTTCTATTGGACCAGGTAGAATTATATTTGATCTTATATTATTAGAGGCAAATTGAATTGCTAATGATTTTGAAAGTCTAATCATTGCAGCTTTTGATGCACCATATGCATCTTGTGGTTTATCATCTCCAGATAAAGCATCTACAGAGGAAATATGAACCATTGAACCAAAATTATTTTTTTTCATTAACGGAATAATAATTTTTGATAAATGCATCATGGATTTTAAGTTTATATTAAATACTTTATCCCAAACTTCAGGCTTTATATCCGCTGCTGAAACATCTTTATTAAACCATAAAACACCTGTGGTATTAATCAAATAGTCAATACTTTTATTTTCTTTAAAATATTTTTGGATTATAGATTTTAATTTTCTCAAATTAGTTACGTCTACTTTTTTATATATACAGTTTATATTTTCAGTTAAAAATGATTTACTTGGATTTTGAATATCCAACATAAGCACATTAATGTTATTTTCAGATAACATTTTTGATATTTCTAATCCAATACCACCACTAGCTCCAGTTACTATCGCGTTTTTACCTTTATAAATTAGTTCCATTTATTGCTCTTTTCTTAAATGAAAGCTTTTTGGAGTAGTAAGTTTTTCGTATGCAATTTCAGATAATGAGCAACCTTTACCAGTTTCTTTAACTCCAGTCCAAGAAAGAGCTGGATCTAAATAATCACATCTATTCATAAAAAAAGTTCCAGTTTGAACTTGACTACCAATTTTTTCTGCAATTTCTATATCTTTAGTCCACACTGAGGCCGTTAAACCATAAGGACTGTCATTCATTAATTTGATAGCCTCATTTTCATCTTTAACTTTCATTATTCCTACACAAGGCCCAAATGTTTCTTCAGTCATAAACCCCATATTGTGATCAACATTAGTTAAAACTTGAGGAACCATATAATTTTTGTGCTCTTTTGGAAAATTAAATTTTTTTTCATCAATTATCTTCTTAGCACCTTTAGTGATAGCATCATCCATTTGTTTGTGAATGAAATTTGCTGCAGATAGTTTTACCACAGGCCCTAAATTAGTTTCTTTTTCTAGTGGGTTGCCAAGTTTATAGTTATAAGCTTTAGAGGCAAATAACTCTATGAAGTTATTATAAATTTTTTCATCAACATAAATTCTTTCAATACCACAACATGATTGACCAGAATTAAAAAAAGAACCATCTACAAGGTTTTCGACTGTTTTTTCTAAATCACAATCATGTCTTGCATAAGCTGGATCTTTTCCACCTAATTCTAGTGCCATATCAATAAATTTAGTATGCGTTGCTCTTTGAACATCATAACCTGCTTTTACAGATCCTGTAAAAGATACAAAATTAATTCTTTTATCAGATACTACTTTTAATCCATCTTCATGGTTTAAATGCAAATAATTAAAAACATCTTTAGGCAATGTTTTTTTTGCTGATTGATAAAGCTGCTCAGCACACAGAGGTGTTTGTGCAGAGTGTTTTAAAATAACAGAATTTCCTGCAGCCATTGCAGGTATAATCGAGTTCACAGCCACAAGATAAGGATAATTCCATGGTGCTATTACAAAAACAATTCCAAGCGCTCTTCTTTTTATATAACTTTTAAAATTATTATCTTTAGTAACATCAATGTTTACCAATTTTTTTTCTGCAATCGACAACATATAATCAGCTCTCTCTTTAAAACCATTTAGTTCACCAATAGCTTGAGAAATTGGTCTTCCAATCTGTCTGCTTAATTCTTCTCCAATAACATCACCCCTTGATAAAAAATCATTAACAAAATTATTAAGTAGTTTAACTCTTTCACTTACAGCTAAATTAGACCAATCTTTTTGAGCCTTCATTGAACTCTCTACTGTTTCTTCAATTTTGTTTGAGTGATATTCTCTTTCCACATAAACAGTATTATCTATTGGTGTAATAGTTTTTTGCATAATATTTTTGTTAAAAAATAGTTTATAAAGTGATATACAGCATCTAATTTCATAAAACACTATAATATTATTATGCAAAAATATAACTGGAATTATCCGACTACCATGTGGGTAGGAGAAAATAGGGTTAATGATATTGCACAAGCATGTAAAAATCTTAATATATTAAAACCATTATTTGTTACTGATAAAGGTTTAGCTGAAACAGACATAGTAAAAAAAACTATATCAATTTTAAAAAACGAAAAAATAAATGTTGAATTGTTTTCAAATGTTGTTGGTAATCCAACAGGGACAAATGTAAATGAGGGCGTAGAAAGTTTTAGAAAAAATAATTGTGACGGGGTTATCTGTTTTGGGGGTGGAAGTGGACTTGATGTTGGAAAATCAATCGCGTTTATGTCTGGTCAATCATTACCGATTTGGGAGTTTGAAGATGTTGGTGATAATTGGACAAAAGCTGATTCAGAAAAAATAGCACCAATTATAGCAGTGCCAACCACAGCTGGAACAGGCTCTGAAACTGGAAGGGCTGCTGTCATTTTAAATGAAGAAACGGGAGTTAAAAAAATAATTTTTCATCCAAAATTTTTACCTTCGATCGTAATTCTTGATCCTGTTTTAACAGTTGGTTTACCACCAAAAATTACTGCTGCAACAGGTATGGATGCCCTTGCACATAACTTAGAGGCTTATTGTGCTCCAGGATTCCATCCGATGGCTGATGGAATTGCATTAGAAGGAATGAAATTAATTAATAAATGGTTACTTGAAGCTGTAAACAATGGATCTAATTTAGAAGCAAGAATGAATATGTTAACTGCAGCTAGTATGGGTGCAACTGCTTTTCAAAAAGGTCTTGGTGCAATTCATTCACTAAGCCATCCAGTTAATGCATTAAATAATGTTCATCATGGTTTATCAAATGCAATTTTTATGCCGTATGTATTAACTTTTAACAAAGATGTAATTGAAAAGAAGATAATTAAAATTTGTGATTATTTGGAATTGCAAGATAGATCATTTGACGGATTTATAAATTGGGTATTAGATCTTAGAACAAAACTTAACATGCCTCATAAATTATCAGAAGTAATAGATGAAAAAGATTTTCAATTAGATCGTTTGTCTAAAATGGCTTTAGAGGACCCTTCAACTGGAGGCAATCCAAAAAAATTATCTGAGGCCGATATGAAAATTATGTATCAACATAGCATGTCTGGAACACTTTTTAATTAATGAGTAATATTGATGTATTAATTGTTGAAGGAAATAATCCTAAAGACTCCGAGGTATTTATAAAAGCTGCAAAAGCTTCGTGTGCTGAAAATTTAAAGAATATTGTTTTAAAACTAGAACCACTTTCAAACGTTACAATTATAAATCCAGCTAATGATAATGAAACTAAAGAGGCATTAGAAAATATGGATCGTTATAACGGAATTATTTTCACGGGTGGCGCTATGAGACTTAATGATATGACTGCAGAAATTAAGAAGCATATAACTTTTGCTGCTAATTGCTTTAAACACAGTAATAAAATTCTTGCAATTTGTTGGGGCCTACAAGTTTGTTCAACCGCAGCAGGTGGAAAAGTTTCACCTGGTAAAAATGGCGCTCACATAGGTATAGCAACTAATGTTGAAATTAATGAGGAAGGTAAAAAAAATCCAATTTATAAAAATAAAAAACTTAAATTTGATTCTCCAGCTTTTAACTTTGATGAGGTATCCGAGCTACCAAAAGGGGCAACTCTTCTTGCTAGTGATGAAGTAAATAAAAATATGGGTGTTTATTTTAAATCTGGAAATTCTGAAATTTGGGGACTACAATACCATCCAGATTATGAATATTGGCAAATGATAAATTTATCTCATGCAAGAATTGGTAAAATGATTGCTAATGAATATTTTAAAGATGAAGAGTCTTTTAATAAACACATTGATCTTATTAAATCTAAAGAAAAAGGTTTAGATTTTGAAAACAAAACTCATGAAATTAAAAATTGGTTAGATATAATCAAAAATTAATAGATATATTTAAAGTTCTTTAAAGTTATGTGTGGTAGATACGTTATAACTAGTCCAGTTACCAAAACAGGTAAATTAGTTAAATCAGCTATTCAAGTAGAGGATAATGAAAATTACAATGCTCATCCTTATCAAAAACTTCCAGTTATAAAAAAATATAAAAATGGAAATACTTTAGAGAATTTAAAGTGGGGACTAGTTCCAGGCTGGGCGAAAGATAAAGATTTTAAAGCATTAATTAATGCTAGACTTGAAACAATAGATGAAAAAGTATCTTTTAAAAAACTTATAAAAGATTTCAGATGTATAGCAGTTTCAGATGGTTTTTATGAATGGAAGAGGGAAGAAAAAGAAAAAATCCCACATTATTTTGTAAGGGAAGATAAAAAACCAATTTTTTTCGCCGCAATATATGAAAGTGATCAATTTTGTTTAATTACAGAAGAGGCATCAGATAACATCAAAGAAATTCACCACCGTCAACCAGTAATCCTTAATCAAACAGATATTAATCGATATTTAAATTTAGAATTGTCAGGTTCAAGTTTTTTAAAAGAAGCCAAAAAACCTAAATTAACTTTTTATGAAGTATCAAAGGATGTAAATAAACCCACTAACAATGTTGCTTCTTTAATTCAACAAATACAAATATAGTGAGATATCAAGATGTTTATGGAAGAGTAAAATAATTATTTTACAAGAAAATTCACTTTTTTATTTGATAGATTTAAATGAATTTTTTTATATGAACCAAAATTATCTCCATCAATTTGAACTGGTATCAAATCATTTCCATCAATTGTAATGTTTTGTGAATAAGTAGTAATAACATTTTTGTTTTTACTTAAATCACCATTGAGAATTATTAAGAATATAGAATATAATAAATTAATCCTAGTCAAATCTTTAAATATATAAGTGACTAATTTATCTTCAAAAATATTTGTTTTATTTATTTTATAATGTCCAGCGTAATATTTGGTATTTGAGGATAATATCCAGTCTGCTTGATAAAATTGCCCATCAAAAGTAACATTTAATTTTTTATTATTCATAAATAAGAAATATTGAAAACCTTTGATGCTAAATATAATTTTACCAAGAATTTTTTTAATTTTTGAATTAATTGAGTGAACAATTTTTGCATCCCATCCTATACCAGCCATTAAAAAAAAATAATTCTCGTTAATTTTTACAAGATTAGAGGATTTATAATTATTAGAAACTAACACATTTACTATATCATCAACTTTTTTATTCATTGATAATTCAGCCTGAAGTAAATTCGCAGTACCAGCAGGGATATAACCTATAGCAAAATCGTCTTTAAAATTAAAATTATTTTTAATTAATTCATTAATTGCAAAAGAAACTGAACCATCACCACCAGCTACTATTAGTCGATCATAATTTTTTTGATTAAAATCTTCAAAAATTTTCTTAGCTTGATTTATTGTTTTTGTTTCAAAGTAATCTACAGAATTATTTTCTTTTAACTTAGATAAAACCCTACTTATGAATTTAGATTTTCTTCCAGAGGAAGAATTCAGATTATAAATCAAACAATATAACATAATTAATCCTTAAAAAATTTTTAACAAATTTGTAACATTTAAATGAAATAAGGAATACATGATTCGTGTTACAGTTGTATTAAAATATAGGTCTTTAAATGCCTAACATGCTTAAATACAAAAGTATTTTTATTTCTGATGTGCATTTGGGTACCAAAGGTTGTCAGGCAAATAAACTTTTAGAGTTTTTTAAAAACTCAAGATCTGAAAATCTTTATCTTGTAGGAGATATTATAGATATCTGGGAAATGCAAAAAAGTTTTTTTTGGCCTCAAGAACATAATGATGTAATCCAAAAAATTTTGAGAAAAGCAAGACATGGTACTAAAGTTTTCTACATAATGGGTAATCATGACGAAATGTTAAGAAAATTTATTCCGATGCATTTTGGTGACATCCATATGGTTAATAGAGTTATTCATGAAACAAATGCTGGAAAAAAATATGTCGTTGTTCATGGTGATGCTTGGGATGGTGTTATGAAACATGCTAAATGGTTATCTAAACTTGGATCAATAGCCTATAATTTATTGTTACAATTAAATGTAATAATTAATTTTTTTAGAAAGTTGAGAGGAAAAGAATATTGGTCTCTTGCAAAATTTTTAAAGTATAAAGTTAAAAACGCAGTTAAATATATTGGTGAATACGAAAAGACTGTATCAGATTATGCAAAAAGAAAAAAATTTGATGGAATTATTTGTGGTCACATCCATCATGCTGAGGATAGAGATTTTAATGGGGTTAATTATTTAAATTGTGGAGACTGGGTAGAATCTTGTACTGCATTAGCTGAAAATTATGATGGTAGTTTTGAAATATTATATTGGGACAAAATAAGAGAACAATATTTAGATGCTAAAGAAATAATTAAACCAATTAAAACCGAAGAATTAAAAAAAGCTTCGTAATTAATGAAAATTTTAATTGCAACAGATGCATACTTTCCACAAGTAAATGGTGTCGTAAGAACCTTACATGAAACAGGCAATGTATTAAAAGAACAAGGTCACACTATAGAATATATTACACCCGACTTATTTTTAACTTTTCCAATGCCGAAATATAATGAAATTAAATTATCAATTAATGTTTGGCCAAGAGTTGGTAGTTTGATAAGGAAAATAAAACCTGATGCAATTCATATAGCTACAGAAGGTCCTATAGGGACTATGGCAAGAAGATATTGTTTGAAGAATAATCTAAAGTTTACTACGAGTTTCCATACAAGATTTGATAAATATCTTAAACTATACTTTCCAATTATACCTGCAAAATGGGCTGAAAAATTCTTAGCAAACTTTCATAACAAGGCTGAGAGAATTTTAGTAACAACAGAATCTATGAGAAAAGAATTAATCGATATAGGTATAGATAATAATAAAATGATTACTTGGACTAGAGGAGGAAATCATGGAGCTTTTAAGAGCCCAAAAAAAATTGATTTACCTCATAAAAGACCTATTTGGATTTATGTTGGAAGAGTTGCA